>NZ_CP016538.2:403333-711666 GCF_001687625.2 Planococcus maritimus | reverse complement strand
CCGCATCTTTGTCAACGAGGTTGACTAAATACATATTATAAGTTGGCAAGTATTGCGCCATCAGCATGTAATCTGTGCCAAACACTTCGACATCTTTGTACTCCAGCCCCTCCTCATCCACTTCTTTTGCCAAAGCCATCAATTCCGGCGCATCCTGCCCAATCATTTCTTCTTGATTGCCGGAGACAATTTTCCCTGCTGCATCGACTAGCATGACTTCGTTTTCTTCGCTCGTGTAACCTTCGTAAAATTGCTTTAGCTGTGCTTCACGAATCGGAAAATACAAGACCCCGTAAATTTCACCAGTCGATCTCTCCATCAATGTTTTTGTCGCAACAATCATTGGTTCTTCCGTAAACGAAGTAGAGGGCAAGTATTGGTACAATAGCCGGTTCGGCCGATTGATCGTATATTGAGAGATTGGGTGATTGCGCAATGCTTCCCACGATACCGGCCAGTTCGAATAATTCACATTATACAAAAGCTCATTATTGCCAAGCACAATCATATTGGCATCGTACGACTCAACGGTCCGGTAAATGCGCTCAATCTGTTCACTGATGTCGTGGTAAGAGCTGTACGTTTCCAAGGTCGTGGCGTTTGTTTGCGTCAGCACCCGTTTGATGGTGCCGTTGTTTTGCACTTCATTTGCCGCCGCTACAATCGCGAAGCTATAGTCTTCGAATTCCGTCTCAATTTGTTCCAAAGCTCTCGTGTTCGAAATACTGAAAGTGTCCATAAACAAATCGGATGACATGCGGATCGAACTGAACGTGATCAATACAGAAACGGCCACGATGCTGATGACCATGATCAAGAACATTTTGATGAATAAGCTGTTATTTCTTAAGATGCGAAAGGTTTTTTTCTTCAGTTTCATGGCCGGCTCGAAGCTCCTTTCGATAAGTGCCTGGAGACATGCCAGTAATGCGCTTGAACACTTTGCAATAATAGCTGTGCTCTGAATAGCCGACCATGCCGCTAATATTGGAGATGGACACCGTGCTGTTTGCCAATAGCTCCATCGATTTTTTGATGCGCACGCGGTTCAAGTATTCACTGAAGCCTTCTTTATGATGTGTACTGAAATACGAGGATAGATATGATGCATTGAAATGGAAATGGTTGGCGATTTCCGATAAGCGCAACGGCTCGGTGTAATGAAGTTCAATATACTCAAGAATCTTATCGAGGTTATTGAATTCATTCGCTTTGTCCCCTAAATGAATGATTTCCTTTACTTCTTTAAGAAAAGTGTCGAGCAACCCACGGACTTCATTGACATCGGCTGCTTCATTGATCGCCGAGAAATAATTGTATTTTTTCTGCTCGAGCTCTTGGGTATCGTATTTCATGGCATCTAATAGGACGACGATGTTGAAGACAATATTGCCTAAAAACGATTTAAACTCAAAGCTGTCATTATTGTAGCGCCCTGCTAAATAGTCGACATGGTTTTCCAGGTAAATAAACGCCGCATTGAATAGCCGGTCCTTGAACATCTCGATAAAATGGTTCAAATCGAAATGAGCTTGCTTTTCGTTTTCCAACGGCCATTCACTGAAGATGAACAGCTGATGTTCCGGCAAATAAAACTCATATTTCTTCATCTTCGCACAGCCTTCATCGTGCGCTTTTTTCAAGTCGGCGAGATCAGCAACTGGTTCGCACATGATCCATTTGGCATCTGACGACTCAGCTGCCTGCTTGACGGCTTGTTTAATGGATTCCAATTGAAGCGGTTCAAAATTAAATAATATCAGTGCCTCCGCGTCGCTCGAATTCAAAGCAAAAGTTGGCAGATCTTCGAGAATGGAGTGATCCAGGGCCCTTTTCACTTGGACCAGGTCGACACCGTCCCCACGGACTGCCACTAACACGAATTGGCTGTTCGGCAAAACCTCAGTTAGTTCAGGGTATTCGGAAGGCACGCGATAACCTTGAATCACATTCTCTATTAACTCTTCTGTTGTAGGCTCCGTTTGTGCGGCCATTACACAATGCTTCAATTCTGGAATTCCGCTAACTACCCGGTTTAAGATTTTTAATAGTTCAGGGCCATTCAGCTTCGGCTTCAGGATATAATCCGCCACCCCGTTCTGGAACATTGAGCGGACGTAATCGAAGTCTTCGAAACTGCTTAGTACAATAAATTCAGTATCCGGAAATTCAAGCTTTCCTTCCTTAACCAAATCAATACCGTCCATAATCGGCATCACAATATCCGTAATGACGATATGCGGTGTAAATTCTCCAATCATTTTCATCGCTTCTTTGCCATTGGAAGCTTCCCCGACAATGTGAAATCCCTCTTGTTCCCAAGCAATATAATTGATGATTCCTTGCCTGATCAACATCTCATCGTCGACAATCAACACTTTGCATACTTCTCCCACGATGTTACCCCCTTCTTCAAAAACGGCGGCACAATCAAACCCTTTCCCCGGTTCACTGTCATCGGCACACCCGTTCATCTATTTCCGCGGCAATTCTCTGAATTCTTTTTCTTGTTGATATGTTACCACCTTTTAGGCAGATTGGGATAGTTCCCAGGTTTTGTCTATATAATAGGCAAGAGTTGAATTGTGTGCTGCACAGGGACTTTTTCTGGGGCCCTGCTAGTATGGCTGCGGTTTACGCCGTTCGAATTGTGTGGTGCACAGGGACATTACACTGTAGAATAGAGCAAAACTATGTATCCATGCCCCACCCAATCTGACAAAGGAGCGTGCTGCCCCATGACAAAAGCCCAACTGAAAAACAGGATCGCCGTAGCCAATAAAGAGAAAAAAGCAGATCTCGTCATCCGCCATGCCTCGATTGTCAACGTCTTCACGAAAACTTTAACGACCGGAGATGTCGCGGTTTGTGACGGTGTGATCGTCGGCATTGGCAACTACGAAGGCATTCAGGAAGTCGATGCAAGAGGCCAATTCCTCGCACCCGGCTTGATCGACGCCCACGTCCATATCGAATCATCAATGGTAACGCCCCAGCAATTTTCACAAATCGTTTTGCCGCACGGGGTGACAACCGTCATTACCGATCCGCACGAAATTGCCAATGTCAGTGGAGTGGCAGGACTTGAATTTATGCTGAAAGATGCAGAGTCAGCCTTGCTAGACATTAAAATGATGTTGCCGTCCTGCGTCCCTGCGACGCCTTTTGAGAATGCGGGAGCCCAACTTTCCGCTGAGGATTTGCGGCCTTTTGTCGGACGCGACCAAGTGCTCGGCCTAGCGGAAGTGATGGATTTTCCGGCTGTGCTCAATGGCGACGAGGCGATGCTCGACAAACTTTTGTTAAGCAGCCAAATTGACGGTCATGCGGCCGGCCTCACCGCTAACGACATTAATGTCTACGGCACGGCCGGCATTTTGACAGATCACGAATGTGTAACAAAAGAAGAAATGGCGATGCGCCTTGAGCGCGGGCTTTACGTCATGCTGCGCGAAGGCTCGGTCGCAAAAGACTTGAACGCCCTTCTTGAAGGCGTCACCGAACAAAACGCTCACCGTTGTTTGTTTTGTACAGATGACAAGCATCTCGACGATTTAATCGACGAAGGCAGCGTCGATTACAATGTTCGGACAGCGATTCGCTACGGCATCAACCCGATCACAGCCATTTCGATGGCAACTCTTAACGCCGCTCAATGTTTCGGCTTGTCTCGAAAAGGTGCTATCGCCCCCGGCTACGATGCAGATTTCGTGCTGCTCGATCAATTGGAAGACTTTGCGATTGCT
The DNA here is from genome assembly GCF_001687625.2 of Planococcus maritimus. NCBI lineage: Bacteria > Bacillati > Bacillota > Bacilli > Caryophanales > Caryophanaceae > Planococcus > Planococcus maritimus. The sequence goes on along the minus strand of NZ_CP016538.2, from coordinate 707,920 downwards.
GAAGTCTATAAAGGCGGCCAATTAGCGGCGAAAGATGGCCGCTACACCGACCCCGTCCAAGAAGCGAGCGATACCTCAGCTGTCCGCGATACGGTGCGCGTGGCCGACTTATCGACAAGCGATTTGGAAATTCCGATGGGTACCCATACGAAAGCACATGTCATTGGCATCAACCCAAACAAATTGATCACTGAGCATATCATCGAAGACGTCCCTGTCGTTGACGGAAATTTTGTTTCAGACGCTGCGAGCGGCCATTTAAAAATCGCCGTCATCGAACGCCACCGGGCCACCGGCAATATCGGCCTTGGCATCGTCAAAGGGCTGGGCCTTCAAAATGGCGCCATCGCCACCACCGTTGCACACGATTCTCATAATGTAATTGTCGTCGGAACGAATGACGAAGACATGCTCCTAGCCATTGATGCCCTTCACGAGCTGCAAGGCGGGCTCGCTGTCGTCCAAAACGGCCAAATCCTGGCAAGCCTGCCGCTGCCGATTGCCGGATTGATGTCCGACGAACCGTTCCCCGCCGTCTACGACCAGCTTAAGGCAATTGATAAAAGCCTGTTGCAGATTGGCGCACCGACCCATTTCAATGCATTCCTGACCTTGTCATTCCTATCGCTGCCGGTCATCCCCCACCTAAAACTAACCGACCGCGGATTGTTCGATGTCGCGAGTTTCCGCCATATTGAAGTAGTCGTGGGGGAAGGATAGAACTTTGTGTCCCTGTGCACCGCGCAATTCAACCGTTAGCGCCCTCTCCAGAACCTTGATTTGACGGCGTTTCTGTTATGGGCGACGTTGGTTCTGTCCCTGTGCACCACACAATTCAAGACAAAAAGCAACGCAACTCCTGTATATTCGGGAGCTGTGTTGCTTTTTTTGATTGGAAATAAAAGAGAAAATTGACTTTTATTTCATTTATTTATACTATTATGACAAATGAATCGACTATCACTATAGTTAAGACGTTCCGGAGGAGAATGCTATTTGATCATCGAGCTATTCGTTATCTTTTTCATTTTATTGCCCACTTCCATCCTGCTCCATGAACTGGGGCACGCTTTGCCAATCATCCTATCAACAACATCTGGCGAGGCGAATATTTTTCTGGGCACGCCACATAAGAAGAATAAATTAGCATTTAGCATCCGCAAGATTCATTTTTACCTTGGTTGGGGATTTTCAGGGTTCTGTCTGGTTTCTAACTATAAGGATATTCCTCCCTTATCCCCCGCACAGCGACTCTTCATTGATATGGGCGGCCCTGTGTTTTCGCTAGTCGCTGGAATCATAGCTTATGGTGCATCTATTAGCAGTACAGGCAGCTTTTACTATGCCTATCCATTTGCCGCGGTCAATTTCTGTCTATTTCTGATGAGCGCGATCCCCGTTACCTACCCTGGTTTCGCCGGCGCATTGGCGGGCTATCCATCCGATGGTTTGCGCATCTATCAAAACCTCCGCGAAAGCACCAATAACAGAACGATTGACTGAGACGTATTGTGTGGCTGTCCCTGTGCACGGCACAATTCTACTCGTAGAAAATGACTGAGAATACTGGTATGACTGCATTCTTGATTTCTTTTCATTGACGCACGTCCCTGTGCATCACACAATTTGACTAAAAAAAGCATGAAGCCTTCCCTTAGAGAATAGGGGAAGGCTTCATGCTTTTTGCGTTTCAACCACGTTTAAAGTACCTATCCAATTATGGCCTTAGCTGATCAACGATTCGCTGTAAACCGGTTAGATTTCCATAGTCGAGCGTTATATTGCAGTAGCTTGAATTGTGTCTTACACAGGGACATTTTCAGTGCACATCATCTAAAAAAGCTGTCACAACAACATTCACCCCTCAATGAATTGTGTCTTGCACAGGGACATTCAATGCACCATAACCACATTCCCTTTTTTCATCCCGCTCTCCACATAACGATGCGCTTGAGCTAGCTCGGTGAGTGGATACGTGCGATCGATGACTGCCTTCATCTGTCCAGCCGCAAACAACTCCACCAAATAACGCAAATCATCGGTTTTGTAATCCGCTACCCCCACATAGACTCTGCCCGAGCCTTTTCTTTTTCCCTTAAATTTCTGCAGGACTTCGCTAAGACTCGGATTGCCGATCAAGTAAATGCCCGTCGGTTTCAATGAACCCTTAGCTTGCGCGAATGTATTTTTCCCGACGATGTCAAAAATGACATCGTAAGTTTCGCCATTCGCCGTAAAATCTTCACGCTCGTAATCAATGACCTTGTCCGTCCCGACCGATAAAAGCATGTCCAACTTTTCCTGCCGGTCGATCGCTGTCACTTCAGCGCCTTCGTGTTTCGCCAGCTGCACGGCGATCGTGCCGATGCTGCCGCCCGCTCCGATGATCAATACTTTTTGCCCCTCTTGGATATTGGCTTTCCGGAGGAAGAATAAGGCGTTCATTCCACCTGTGGGAATCGTGGCGGCCTGTTCATAATCAAGCTCGTCTGGCATGCGGACAATCGCATAGCGCTCTGGCAGACAGACATACTCAGCATTCGCGCCGAGCTTCATCCCAGTCGATCCGACTACACGATCGCCTATTTTGAAATGTTTTTGGCTCTCCCCGACCGCTTCCACCATGCCCGCGAACTCCTGTCCCAAGACTTTCATTCGCGGCTTGCGAGCACCGAATAGCAGACGCATCGGCAACCGTAGATAAGGGGGAAACGTAAAGCTGCGCATCTCACAATCCCCCGCCGTGACGGTAGATGCCAGGACTTTGATGCTGATTTCTTTGGCTTTTGGCCTCGGTTTTTCAAGTTCCTGCAGTTCCAAAGTTTCCGGGGTTCCGTAACGCGTGCAGACCATCGCTTTCATATGCCTTCTCCCCTTTTCTACAATATGCCATGTCTTTATTGCACGGTTCTCTTGCAGTGGGCAAGCCCTTGTCCATTCGATAATCAATCCGGCAATTCGGTTCTCTTCCATTTCTTACTTCTAGCTTTGCAATACTTGTTCCTGCTTTAACGCGAATTGTGTCTTGCACAGGGACGCAACCGGGCATAAACCCAGCAACACCGCCTTTTCCCTCGCGCGAATTGTGTGGTGCACAGGGACATCATGACAACAAAGGAATCCGCTCGCGGTACTTTTCCACAAGTCGCTGATTGTGGTCATCGGCGCCGTCAATGTTGCCGCTCAAAAACACGGGCGGGTCGAACCCTTGGTCGGCCATCTGTTTAATCGCCTCAGCGAAGATGGCGTTTAAAATCGTCGCTCCCACAACCGTCGAGGTCGGGCCGAACGGAACTTTTACTTTGTCGTAAGAAAGGACGGCGTCTCCGGCGACAGAATGATTGTCGATGACCAGATCGACAGCGTTGTATAAGTGGTTTCCGCTGCTGTGGCGGGAAGGCTGGCTCCGGGAATATTCCAGGGACGTCAGCCCGATCGAAAAGACACCTTTTTCACGGGCGTACATCGCTACATCGACCGGCACCGGGTTGCGTCCTGAGGTCGATAGGATGATCAGCACGTCTCCGGGACGGAAATCCTCTTCCGCTAGAAAGCTCGCGGCGTAATCAGGCTGCCGCTCTAATTGGGAGGACGTGACGGCGCCTTCGTGGAGCATCAGCGGTTCGATCAAGATCGGACGGATGGGCACCAGGCCGCCTGCGCGGAAAAACACTTCTTCCGTTAAGATATGCGAATGTCCGCAGCCGAATAAGTGGACGATGTGGCCGTGCGCGATCGCTTCAGCTATTTTCTGCGCCGCTTCAACCATATTGTCTTTTTCACTCGCTTCAATTACTTGGAGCTTTTCTTGTATTTTTTCAAAGTATGCCGTTAACATTCATTCCAGCTCCCTTGTGTATTCGAATGAATCATGTAATTCGCCATGGCTACTAGCATTAGCCCCTTTAATCGAAGGGGTTTCCAGTGGTCAACGTTGAATTTCTGAAATGAATTTATAGCGGTCTGCCCGGTAGATGCTGCGGACAACTTCAAACGGCTGCCCGTTCGTCAGATAACTGGCTCTTTCTATCAGCAAAATCGCAGATGGGACTTGGATCTGAAGCAGTTCTGCTTCTTCCGGTTTCACGAGTGCCGCTTCCATGCGCTGGCTTGCGTGGCTGATCTTTAATTGCTGCTCTTGCTCAATCAACGAATACAAAGATCCGGTGAAGGTTTCTTGACTGAGTTGTGGGAACAACTTAACTGGGAGATAGGTTTTTTCAAGCGCCATCGGCTTATCGTCTGCATAACGAATTCGTTCTACATAAAATACCTTTTCCCCGTCCTCTAATTGAAGCTCTTTGGCAATGTCCGGGCCCGGCGTAATTGTCTCGAAACGGATCAGTTTATTGCCTGGTACCATACCGCGTGACTGCATGTCCTCGGTAAAGCTGGTCATGCCAATCAGCGGCTGCTCCACTTTTGGCGAAGCAACAAATGTGCCTCTTCCTTTTTCCCGGTACAGCAATCCGTCGTTTACCAAATTGGTAATGGACTGGCGGACGGTCATGCGGCTGACATTGAAAAGCTCCGTCAATTCGCGCTCAGACGGAATGGCGGCTCCTACAGGAAACTCGCCCTGCTCCATGCGGCGCTTTAGTTCATCTTCAATTTGAATATACATCGGTACACGTGATTGCTTGTCTAACAACAGATTCACCGCCTTTCTTGTTGAACCAATTGATAAGCTTCCCGGTCGACAATCAATGTCACATTCGGATGCTTCCATAAAAACGAAGCCGGAAACGCTTCACTGATTTCTTGGTCGAGCAGGCGCTTTACCGCTTTCGCCTTTTTTTGGCCGGAAGCCAGCAAAAGGATTTTGCCGCTTTTTAAAATCGAGGCAATGCCTAAAGTAATGGCGTGCGTTGGCACTTCTTCAGCTGATGTGAAAAAACGTGCATTGTTCGCCCGCGTCGATTCTTCGAGCTTCACGCAATGGGTCAAGCTACATTCCGGAGTTCCTGGTTCATTAAAGCCGATATGCCCGTTCGTCCCCATGCCCAGTATTTGCAAATGCGGCGGCCCGATCTTGTCAAATAAGGCTTCATAGCGGCGGCATTCCGCTTCCACCGGTTGGGCGATGCCGTCAGGAAGATGGACATTTTCCAACGGGATGTCGAGCTGGTTAAATAATTTTTCACACATAAACGTATAATAACTGTTCGGATGGGTTTTGCTTAGGCCCCTGTATTCATCCAAATTGAGCGTCTGGACATTTTGATACGAAATCCCCCGCTCTTTATGCCCTTTGATCATCTGTTCATAAAGGCCAAGCGGTGTGGACCCTGTAGCCAGTCCCAATACCGCCTCATGGTTTTCAGAAATTTGCTGCTCGACCAATTGTGCGGCTGTCTTGCTCATTTCACTGTAATTATCGACTGTAATGATATTCATTGCAACTCTTCCTTTGCGTATGAAATATTTCCTCTGCAAATCGTCATTACGACATTCGCCTCTTCATCCAGAATCACCAAGTCGGCATCTTTCCCGTCTGCAATCACGCCTTTATGGTTAAGGCCGAGCTGTCTCGCGGCATTGCCGGAAGTCATCGCCGCAAGCTCTGCCCATGTGCAATTCGTGACCGCTTTGACATTCTTCACGGCCCCTTCCATCGTCAAGATGCTGCCGGCGAGCGCACCGTTTGGCAAGCGCGCATCCCGCTCACTCACTTGTACGTCCTGTCCGCCCAAATCATAAGTTCCGGGTGCGAGGCCTTTTGCCCGCATGGCGTCTGTGATGAGCAGTAAGCGGCTTGCGCCGATTTGTTCGTAGGCTAAGCGTACCGATTGCTGATGGCTGTGGACAAAATCCGCAATCAGCTCCACGGACAAAGCTCTCTCCAGAAAAGCAGCCCCGACCACGCCCGGGCTCCGGTGATGAAACGGGCTCATTTGATTATACAAATGCGTAACTTGACTCGCTCCTGCTTCTATCGCTTCTTGGACTTGCTCCAAAGTGGCGTTCGAATGTCCGATCGACGCCACGACACCGCTTGTCGACAACGCCTTGATAAACTCAATGCCCCCATCTGCTTCAGGAGCAACGGTCACTTGCTTGATACGCTTGCCACTTAACTCTTGCCATTTTTCGAATAAAGCAAGAGAAGGCGGCGTAATATGTTCTAATGGCTGCGCCCCGGCCATTTCCGGAGAAATGAACGGGCCTTCTACATGCACACCGAGCATCTCGGCTTGCTGTTCACTTGCCTGAAAAGCGCCGGCGTTTTGCAAAGCTTTCGAAATCGCCTCATCCGATTGCGTCATTGTCGTCGCCAGAAAACTAGTCGTGCCTTCTTTCGGGAGCGAACTCGCCAAGCCATTTAATGCTTCCGGTGTCGCGTCCATCGTGTCGAACCCTGAAGCACCGTGAATATGAACATCGATGAATCCCGGGAGCACTACCCAATTTTTGTCGCTTCCGTCAATCTCGATATCGGCTTTCTGGGAAAGATTCTGCCCGATGTCTTTAATTTTGCCGTCTTGTACAAAAAGATCGGCTGTCCGGTTTTCAGCTCCTGCACTGGCGATGGTGATATTGGAAATCAATACTGTTGGACTCACTTGAATCCCTCCTTAGGAAAAGCCGGGAAAATCATATGCGACCTCCCCGGCTGTTGTTTCGATTTAATTAATTTTCAAGATAGATGCCGTTCCTTGCTGCTGATAGCCGTTTTTCAACATATCCAGTTGTTGGCCCGATAAATTCGTGAAAACAACCGGCGTGATGACTGAAGGCGCATTGGCTTTCAAATAGTCCAGGTCCAGTTTCAGCAAGGCGTCTCCCCGTTGAATCAACTGCCCTTGTTCGACTAACGACTCAAATCCTTCGCCGTTCAATTTGACGGTATCCAATCCGACATGGATCAATATTTCTACCCCTGTATCGGTCTCGATGCCAAGCGCATGCTTGGTCGGGAACAAGGTGACCAGCCTGCCGTCCACCGGTGAATAAACTATATTCCCAGAAGGCTTGATCCCAAATCCTGGCCCCATCATTTCTTTTGCAAAGGCTTCGTCCGGCACTTCTGATAATGGCACGATTTCCCCTTCGATCGGCATCAGAAAATCTTCAGCCAGGATCTCTTTCTCCATTACCGGTTCACTCAGTGCATCTTCTGTGACTGGCTCTGTATTTTCTGGAGCCGGGTTGCCATCTGCCAAGCGTTTCTTCATCGCATCGCCCAAAAATTCCACGGCAGTTCCGATGACAACTTGTACATTGGTTTTGTTCACTTTCATGACACCCATTGCCCCGTGGCGTTTCAAGTCTTTTTCGTTCGTTTGCTCGGCGTCTTTTACCGTCACGCGAAGACGTGTTGTGCAATAGCCCACTGACGTCAGGTTACCGGTTCCGCCAAGTGCTTCAATCATGTGGTACGCTCTTACGTCCACTGGATCGTCTCCAGAATAGTCACTCTCGCCCTCTTCCTCTTCATCTTCACGGCCAGGAGTTTTCAAATCGAATTTCACGATCATAAAGTAAAAGATCACGAAGTAAACAATTCCGGTCACGAGTCCCATGACGAGCAGAAGGAGCGGATTCTGCGCCAATCCATAATTCAGCACATAATCGATCGCGCCCGCTGAAAAGCCAAATCCGTGATGGATATCCAGCGCATAGGCAACCATCATCGAAACGCCCGTCAGTAAAGCATGGATAACATATAATACCGGTGACAAGAACATGAATGAAAACTCAATCGGCTCTGTAATCCCTGTCAGGAAAGAAGTGAACCCGATACTGAAAAACATGCCGGCCACTGCCGCCTTGCGCTCTTTTTTCGCAGCCATATACATGGCGAGGCAAGCAGCCGGAAGCTCGAACATCATCACCGGGAAAAATCCGGAAAGGAACGGCCCGGCTGTCGGGTCGCCTTTTAGGAAGCGGTTGATTTCCCCGCGGACTACTTCGCCGTTGGCATCGGTGAACGTTCCGAAATCGAACCAAACGACCGTATTAATCACGTGATGCAAACCAGTCGGCAACAATAGACGGTTTAAGAAGCCATAAGAACCGACCCCAAACATCCCGGCATTTAAAATCCATGCCCCCGCTGCATCGATTCCGTCTTGCACCGGCGGCCATAAATAACCGAGCGCGCCTGCAAGAATCGTCATCGTCGCCGCTGTGACAATCGGCACAAACCGCCTGCCCCCAAAGAACGCGAGCCAAGTTGGCAGCTTCACGTCATAAAATTTGTTATACAGCAATCCGCCGACAATCCCCGATAGAATCCCGGCAAAAACGCCCATGTTAATGGATTCATTAATGGTGCCGATGGCTGAAGTTAACACTAAATAAGCGATGGCGCCGGCAAGTGCCGCTCCGCCATTTCCATCGTGAGCTAATCCCATGGCAATCCCGATAGCAAAAATAAGCGCCAAGTTGTCGATAATTCCGGCGCCCGCTGCTGATAGAAACGGGATCCCCAGCAAATCATCCTGCCCAAACCGCAACAATAACGCTGCAGCTGGAAGTGTCGCGATTGGAAACATCAATGATTTACCTATCTTCTGTAGAAAACCAAACATTCTTACTCCACCCCTTTATGTGTTCTTGCTTCTCACTATAAAGTGAATATGTATAGTTGTCTATACCAATTTCAAGATTAATCAAAAAAATGTATTCGCTTTCACAAAATTGTGTGGCGCACAGGGACGCACACAACTTCCCAAGCCCCGAAAACCCTCTCCCTCCGCCATTTCCGACAACTCCTCCCCAGCTGAATTGTGCCGTGCACAGGGACAAAGCTTGTCTTCCCAGGTCCATTTCCTGTATAACTTGAATTACGAGTATCATCGAAATGATGATTGAACGGAGGATATCATGGAACAGCTATTGACCATCGAAAAAGTATTGAACAACAATGTCGTGATCGCCCGCCACGAGGCCTATAAGGAAGTTGTCTTGATCGGCAACGGGCTCGGCTTTAATCGAAAAAAAGGCGATGTCATTTCGTTCGACCATGCTGACAAGACCTTCCTATTAAAAGACGAGGCGGAAAAGGAACAATACGTCAACTTGCTGCCGCATATCGATGAAAACCTGATTGCGTTTATCAACGACCAGTTATTATATATTGCCGAACAGATGGGCACGGAGTTGAATGAACACATACACGTCGCATTGACGGACCATCTGTCTTTTGCCATTAAACGCATCCAGCAGAACATGCAGTTTTCGAATTCGTTCCTGTTTGAAATCGAATCCTTGTATCCGAAAGAATACCAAGTGGCCAAAGGCGTGGTGAAAGCGTTCCAGAATCATATGGGCATCGTCTTCCCAGAAGGTGAGATTGGTTTTATCGCACTCCACATCCACAGCGCCGTAACCGATAAATCTTTGCGCGACATCAATCAGGACCATGCGCTCATTTCCCGCCTGACAGAATTAATCGAAGAAGGGCTGAAAGTCGAGTTGAGCAAAGACAATGTCAATTACCATCGCTTGATCCAGCATTTACACCGGGCAATCGACCGCATTCACCAGGGCGAATCGTTGGGGGATGAAAATAAACTCGAAGCCCTCTTGAAAGCTGAATACCCAGTGTGCTATAATCTGGCTTGGAAGCTCATTAAAGTAATGCAAAACCAATTAAAAAAGCCTGTCGACGAAGCGGAAGTGCTTTATCTAACCATTCATCTGCAGCGCTTGACTCATACAAACTAATTCATACGTGTTACTGACTCGATCAGGCATGAGTATGAAAAGGTACAACGGTTAACATTGGGGATTTCTCCCCTTTTTTACCGATGCCTTTTCCGCTCATGCCTTTTTTGTATGCTTTAGCTTCCGCGAGACACGCTTACCCTGTTTAATCCGCAACAAGTTTGACCAAAAAAGGAGGAAATTTTATGTCTAATGTATTCGGTACACTGCAAAAAGTCGGGAAAGCCCTCATGCTCCCAGTCGCACTCTTGCCCGCAGCCGGAATTTTGCTGGCATTCGGCACAAGTTTTTCACAAGACACATTTGTGGAAGCGGTACCATTTTTCGGCACACCCTGGGTCCAATCCTTGCTCTTCGTCATGGCAGAAGCCGGCGGCGTAATTTTCGCCAACTTGCCATTGCTCTTTGCAGTCGGTGTTGCAATCGGCCTCGCTGGCGGTGACGGCGTCGCGGGACTCGCCGCGATCATCGGCTATTTGATTATGAACGTTACAATGAAAGCGGTCGGTGGCATCACCCCCGAAATGGCCACTTCCGACCCGGCCTATGCCATGGTTCTCGGCATTCCGACTTTGCAGACCGGCGTATTCGGCGGGATTATCGTCGGGATACTAGCCGCGGCGATGTACAATAAATTCTTCAATATCAACTTGCCACAATTTCTCGGCTTTTTTGCCGGCAAGCGCTTTGTTCCAATCATTACCGCGTTTACCGCATTATTTCTCGGTATTGTTATGTACCTGCTTTGGCCTTTTGCACAAAGCGGCTTGAACTCTCTTTCTTATTTCATGCTTGAAACGAACCGCACACTTGCAGCATTCGTCTTCGGCGTAGTGGAACGTTCGTTGATTCCATTCGGACTGCACCACATTTTCTATTCGCCGTTCTGGTTCGAGTTTGGCTCGTACACAAATGCCGCAGGTGAAATCGTCCGCGGCGACCAACGCATTTTCTTTGAACAATTGCGTGACGGCGTTGATTTCACAGCCGGTACGTTCATGACAGGGAAATTCCCATTCATGATGTTTGGCCTTCCAGCAGCGGCACTTGCGATTTATCACACAGCACGCCCTGAACGCAAAAAAGTCGTTGGCGGCATCATGGCATCAGCTGCTTTGACTTCATTTTTGACGGGGATCACTGAACCACTTGAATTCGCATTCCTGTTTGTAGCACCTGTATTGTTCGGAATTCACGCAGTATTTGCAGGACTGTCGTTTATGATCATGCATTTACTCGATGTTAAAATCGGCATGACTTTCTCCGGTGGCTTGATCGACTTCTTGCTATTCGGCGTTATGCCAGGTAGAACAGAATGGTTCTGGGTCATCGTTGTCGGGCTGTTCTTCGCCGTCATTTACTATTTCGGCTTCCGATTCGCCATCACGAAATTCAATTTGATGACACCGGGACGTGAAGATGAAGAAGAAGACGAAGACAGCGACGCAGAAGTTGGCGAATTGCCATACGAAATCCTTCAAGCAATGGGCGGTCAGCAAAACATCACCCATTTGGATGCTTGTATCACTCGCCTGCGCGTCAGTGTAGAAGACAAAGGCGCAGTCGATAAGAAGAAATTGAAAAAACTTGGCGCTTCCGGCGTCATGGAAGTCGGCAATAACATCCAAGCGATTTTTGGACCTGTATCCGACAACTTGCGTGGGCAAATGCAAGACATCATGAATGGCAAAACGCCGCGCACGAAAGAAGATGTATCGAAGATCATGGACCAAACCAAAGACGCAGGCGATGCACCTGTACGCCTTGGCACGGTGGATTTTGGCATCCCGATCACAGGTGACATCCTGCCGATCACTGATGTACCGGATCAAGTCTTCTCTGGCAGAATGGTCGGCGACGGCTTTGCGATTAAACCAGCTGAAGGCAAAGTCTACTCGCCTGTCAATGGTGAAGTCGTCACTTTGTTCCCGACGAAACACGCAATCGGTTTGAAAGCAGACGATGGGACTGAATTATTGATCCATATCGGTATCGACACTGTCCACTTGAAAGGCGAAGGCTTCACGGCTCACGTCGAACAAGGCGACCTTGTTGAACAAGGCCAATTGTTGATGGAAATGGACCTTGATTATATCGGCAAACATGCACCGTCCATCATCACGCCGGTCGTCTTCACCAGCCTTCAAGAAGGACAAAAAGTGAACATCAAAACGTCCGGCCATGTAGCCGCGAATACGAAAGACCTGATTGAAATCACTGGCGACGAAGAAGTCTAAACACCTCTTCCCGGCTAGTCACACACCCGGATCCGTGCGAGTCACTTCGCATCGGGCCGGGTTTTCTTTTATTCATCATTAGTTTAGGAGGATGAACACGATAAAACTACTGACCTTGAATTGCCATGCTTGGCATGAAGAACGCCAGATGGAGAAAATCCGTTACCTAGCACAAGCCATTGCCGAAAAACAATACGACCTTATCGCCCTGCAGGAAGTCAACCAGTCCATCGATGAGCATCCTGCACATCTCATCAAACCGGATAATTACGCACAGGTCCTGGTTCAGGAGTTGGAGCAACTCGGCGTCACAGGCTACTCGATAGTATGGGACTTTTCCCATCTCGTGTATGGCCGTTATGAAGAAGGCTCCGTCATCTTGACGCGCCATCCGGTGATCGAGGAGCATAGCTTCTTCGTCAGCCAAAGCACCGACAAGCATTCTCCGAAAACGCGCAAGATTGTTGGCACGACGATCCAATACGCGGGTCAGCCGATAACATTTTATTCCTGCCATATGGGCTGGTGGCTCGATCCAATCGAACCGTTCCAATACCAAGCCGATCAGCTATTGGAACATATGAAGAAAGAGAGCCACACGTTCTTGCTGGGCGACTTCAATAACGACGCTTCACTCGACCAGCAAGGCTATGCGTATTTACTGGAAAACGGCCTGCACGACACCTATACTTTGGCCGAAGAAAAAGACGCTGGCATCACCGTCAAAGGCAAAATCGCCGGCTGGAGCGACAACAAGCAAGACTTGCGCATCGACTTGATCTTGTCCACCGAACCCGTCACCGTCAAATCGTCCCAAGTCATCTTCAACGGCGACAATAAGCCATTGGTGTCCGATCATTTTGGCGTGGAAGTTCAGGTGGAAATGAATTAGTGGAGAATCTGCTGAGCTATTTCATTTCCGACACCTTTACGTGAGGATCGAACCAAATAGCTAACCAAATAAAAACCGCTTTCTCCCTCCAGATATCTGGGTGGAAAAAGCGGTTTTTCGTTTGGCTATTGTTCATTAAAGCAATAACTGTGTCACTTGCCGGGAAATTTCGTGCGTATTGATCGTGGATTCCACTTGCCCGTCACGGACGCAGCGGATAAATTCATCGAGTTCGTAATACATCGTATCGAATTCGTGCGGGACGGAAATGTCTTCCGTCGTGCCGTCGCGGAATTTGATCAGCACGTGTTTCGGGTCGCTGATTTTGTCGATTTCGATGACGCCGTTTTCGCCTTGAATTTCACTCGGCAAATACGAATCCGAAATCTTCGAATACATGACGACCGCTTCACTTTCCCCGTAATCGAGAATCATACTGCCTTGGCCTTCTGCACCGGTCGACAACAGGTAGCGGTTGCGCAATACAGCATCCGGCTCCCCCGCCAAATGGACGAGCGGCGCCAATCCATAAACACCGAGATCCGTTTTCGCGCCATTGCCAAGCTCCGGCTTAAAGGCATTTTCGATGATGCCTTCTTTGTATTTATCGTAGCGGGATGAATACTGATTGTAATGGAACACATAGCGGCGAATCGGCCCGATCTTATGCAGCTCTTCTTTCAGCTTTAGGAAAGTCGGCGTCACGGTCGACTTCATTGCTTCCATATAAGTCATGCCGGTTTCCTTTGAGGCTGCAATAATCTGGTCCATCTCATCGAGCGTCGTAACAGCTGGCTTTTCGCATAAGACGTGAACGCCGTGTTGCATCGCGAGCAAACTTTGTTCGGCATGGAACGCATTCGGCGAAGCGATATAGACAGCATCAATCCCACCGTCTCGGAACATTTCCTCCATATCCGTATAAACGGCCTCGACTTGGTAGTTGTCCGCGAACGCGCGACCCGTCTCTTCTGTTCTTGAATAAATTGCACCGAGTTGAAAATCCGGATGTTGCTTCGCTGCTTTGATGAACCGGTCCGTGATCCAATTTGTGCCAATGATGCCAAATTTCATAATCCGTTCCCTCTTCTCTTTATATACTTCATTTCAAGCATAAGGCAATCGCGCCCTGATGTCACATGCTCTCATTTTATCCGTATTTCAAGATAATGAATGTCGAGATTTCCTAAGCTTTGTTGGCGATTGTCACACGCCCCTTAGTGCTCAAAACCTAATGGAGACGCTTACACTTTCCTTCTTCTTAATAATTATCGATTTCTTTATTATAAATAAATAGAAATATTAGTTTTTTCGAAATATTATAGTTAATTCACCAGAAAAGATGCTATTATGTGTATACGATATATCACAGACATCAGGAGGACGACGCATATGATTACATTTTTCGCAGCACTTGCACTCTTAATATTGGGATACATGTTTTATTCGAAGTTTATCGAAAAGGTCTTCGGCGTCGACGATACTACTCCAACACCGGCCTACGCACAAGCAGACAATATCGACTATGTGCCGATGAGCTGGTGGAAAGGCAACTTGATCCAGCTGTTGAACATCGCAGGACTCGGCCCAATCTACGGAGCTGTCGCTGGTGCTTTGTACGGGCCGGTCGCTTTCATCTGGATTGTCGTCGGCTGCATCTTTGCAGGCGGCGTTCACGATTACTTCTCGGGCATGATGTCGATGCGCCACGGCGGAGCGCAGTTCCCTACACTAGTCGGGCGTTACCTCGGAAAGAATGCCAAAGTTTTCATCAACGGTTTGTCGCTTGTGTTGATGCTTTTGGTCGCAGCGGCCTTCACCGCTGGCCCCGCCCAATTGATCGCACAAATCACGCCGATTTCCTTTATCGCGGCACTTGCCTTGATTTTCGCTTATTTCGTCCTTGCGACGATCTTGCCGATCAACCGCATCATCGGCCGCATTTATCCGCTGCTTGGCGGCATCCTATTGTTTATGGCGCTTGCGGTAGCCGTAGCACTGATCTTCTCCGGAAAACCGATGCCAAACCTGACCTTCAGCAATTTGCATCCTGGCGAATTGCCGATCTGGCCGCTATTGATGGTTACCGTATCATGCGGTGCGATTTCCGGCTTTCATAGCACGCAAAGCCCGATCATTGCCCGGACGATGAAAAAAGAAACCGACGGCCGTAAAATTTTCTACGGTGCCATGGTCATTGAAGGCGTCATTGCCCTCGTCTGGGCGGCGGCTGGCATGACTTTCTTCAACGGCACTGAAGGGCTCGGTGCGGCACTCGCAGCGGGCGGTCCATCTGGCGTCGTCAACGACATCTCGATCTCGCTTCTTGGCACTCTTGGCGGCATCCTTGCCATCTTCGGCGTCATCATCTTGCCGATCACAACGGGTGATACCGCGCTTCGCTCATCGCGCATGATCTTGGCTGACCTGCTATCGAAGTTCACTAAGACTGACGGCACTTTGCGCATCCTATTGATTACCATCCCGCTCGCCATCCCAACTTTCTACATGGCGACAATCGACTACACGTTCTTGTGGAGATACGTCGGCTGGACCAACCAAGTGGTTGCCACGTTCATGTTGTGGACCGCGACGATGTATTTGCTCAAGAACTACAAAATGCACTGGATCAGCGGCGTACCGGCCATGTTCATGACAGGCGTTGTCTCCATGTACATCTTCTACGCACCAGAAGGCTTGAACATGGAATACCACATCGCCGCCATGATCGGCTCGGTTATCACGTTGGCAGTTGCCTTATGGTATGTGGGGCAGATTCTGAAATACCGTACTGCGAAGCAGATGGATTCGGAATACGAGGCGGTTAACTGAAAAAAGATGAGCCCTGGCAAGTTTGCCGGGGCTCATCTTTTTTCTTATTCCAGATTTTCGATTGCGTAGTCTGCTTCTTCTTGTGTAAATTGGCCGCCGTAATCGGAGCTCAATTGATCGCGAATAGCTTCCTTGGACATGCTCATGCTGTCTTGATAAGTCTTGGCCGATTCCAAAGCGTTCGCCTTCCAATCAGCATCTACATTATCGATTGCGTATTGTGCAGCATCTTCCGGGAATTGGCCGCCGTATTCAGAAGTCAATTGTTCAAACACCCCGGTTTTTGACATATGCATGCTATCAGAGTAGGTTTGCGCTTGGTTCAGCGCAGATTCAAACTCAGTCGACACTTCTGGCTCTGCTGGCTCTTCTTCAACCGGCTCTTCCGTTTCAGCAGCTTCTTCAGTTTCAGCTTCTTCCGCAGAATTTTCTTCTTCTGCTGTTTCTTCTGCTGCTGTTTCTTCTGTTGCTGGAGTAGTTTCTGTAGTGCCCTCGGTGTCAGTGGATTCTTCCCCGCCACCGGCCAAAGCAGCCAGTATGGCTATCAATACCACTATGCCAATGATGCCGAGACATCCAATCTTAAATACTTTTTTCATGCTACTTCCTCCTTTATTACTTTTTTGTTACTTTTGTGTCAAAGCGACTTCACAACAATATCAGAATTAAATATACCTGTCCATACCATTAATAGAAATAATGACCAAATATGATACCAGTTCCCTTCAGTTTTATAAATTAGATTTGCTCATTATTTATTATCCTTCTGTACTCGAGATTTATAATCTCTCTCGATCTCCTTCTTCCACTCCCGTTCCACTTTTTTCCCGCTCCGGAACGAACTGACCGCTTCGCTCAACACTTGGTAATTCAACTCCGTCCCTTCCGCATCCGCATGGTAATCCACCGCAAACTCTTCGTCGACGCCAAATTTTTTAGCCGTTGCGACCGCGTCGATATTCGCACCGAGAAAGATAAATTCCCAGCCCATCGTCTTTTTGGAAGCGATCATTTCATGGATTTTCTTATACGTATATTCGCAGCTGGAATTCTCCAAGCCGTCCGTCGTAATGACGAACATCACTCGATCGGCTTGATGTTTTTTCAACGTGCCTTTTTGGGCGTTGCTGATTTTTTGGATGGTCGAGCCAATCGCATCGAGCAAAGCGGTCATGCCGCCCACTTCATAATCGCCATCGGTCATCGGCGAAATGCCTTCAAGTGAAATGCGATCATGAAGCAATTCGTATTCCTGATTGAACAGCACCGTTGTTACACGGACCTCGCCCGGAAGCTTTCGCTGCTTGTCGAGCAAGGCATTGAAACCACCGATCGTATCTTTCTCAAGCCCCGCCATCGAACCGCTCTTATCTAGAATAAACACCAATTCCGTCGTTTCATTTTTCATCTTTGTTTCCTCCTTCAGGTTATTTGTTACCCCAAGGATACGATTTTTCCATAGAAAAAAGGTCGCTTTGAAAGCGACCTTTTACGAACCAAGAAGCGCTTCATCAAATGCAAACAAGGCTTCATTGATTTCAAAAATATTGTATTGTTCTCGCTCGATAAAATAGCGGACAATCAGATCAAATTTATGGCTGTTCGACAAGCGGTAACCGGCTGTCCCCAGCAGTTCCTCGGTTTCGTCGAGGTCCAGTTCAAGCGCGATGGCAAACGCCAGGATGGTCTTTTTCTTCGGCGTATAGCCTGGTGAATTTCGGATTTTGGAAAACAGCTTTTTGTCGAGGTTGGCCTTTTTGTAAGTCTCGGCATCGGTCATGCCTCGCGCGTCTATGAACCTGAACAACCGCTGCGAAAAGGATTCATCCAAGTTTTCCAAAAGCTCTTCTAGGCTTGCTTGTGGCTCAAGCATCTCTCGCAGCTCATGCATCGGGCTTTCTACTGATCGCTGCTTGCGGTAGCGGTCAGCAGCTTCTTCCAAGACCGCCGCTTCCTGTTCATTGATAAAGCTTTCAATCGATTCGTAAAGCTTTTGGCTGATGCCAAACGATTGCTTGTCTAACACAACCAGATGAACGTCCATATCGTACTCGTCCAGAAATGCATCGATCTCTTCAGTCGCCACGCGCAGTGCCGGTTCTTTCGGATAGCCAAATATGCCGGTCGAGATAAGCGGAAACGCGATCGACGCACAGCCAAGCTCCACGGCGACTTCCAACGAATGACGGTAGCAATTGCGCAGCAACATTTCCTCGTTGCGCCCTCCGCCTTCCCACACCGGGCCGACCGTATGGATGATGTACTTTACATCAAGTTCAAAGCCGTCGGTGTGCACAGCCTCCCCGACCGCACAATGGCCGATCTGGTCGCACGCTTCCTGCAATTGCTTCGGCCCTGCCGCACGGAAAATCGACCCGCACACACCACCGCCCATTTTCAGGCTGGAGTTTGCGGCATTAACGATTGCGTCAGTTGTCATTTTGGAAATATCGTTGCGCACGATTTGCAGTGGCATGGGCTCATCCCTTTCTAGTTCTCCTCTCTTTTTATTCTACCACCCGACCTGTCCCTGTGCGCCACACAATTCCATGCGCCCAGAAGCAAGACACAGCGTGGGATTTTGGCTTGACGAACGGTTTATTGTCCCTGTGCACCACACAATTCGCCCACACAAAAACTCCCGCCAGGCATTAAGCCGAGCGGGAGTTTCAACTGCCATTACCAGAATGGCTTCTGGTAGAAGGTTTTTTATTGAGCCGTGTAACCGCCATCGATGACGATTGTTTGGCCCGTGATGCTTTTCGCTTTGTCACTTGCCAAGTACAAGGCGCAATCAGCGATTTCAGCGACGTCAAGCAAGCGTTTTTGCGGGACGAGCGGCAAGAGTACTTCTTCTAGTACTTTTTCGAGTGGCACATTGCGCGTCTTAGCCAAGTCGGCCATTTGTCCGCGGACGAGCGGCGTGTCGACATAGCCTGGTGCGACAGCGTTCACTGTGATGCCGTGCTCAGCACCTTCTAGCGCTGCTACTTTCGTCAAACCGATGACGCCGTGCTTCGCGCTGTTGTAAGCCGCTTTACCGGAGAAGCCGATCAATCCGTTGATCGACGAGATGTTGATGATGCGGCCAAAGCCTTGTTCTTTCATGATCGGGAAGACTGCTTTCGTCAACATGAATGGGGCTGTTAGCATGATCTTGATCATCAATTCGTATTTCGCTGTCGGAAATTCCTCGATTGGCGAAACGTGTTGCAAACCAGCGTTGTTGATAACGATGTCGACGCGGCCGTAAGTGTTTTTCGTTTCCGCTACCAAGTTTTGAAGGTCTTCTTCGCTTGTGACATCGGCTTTTACGCCAATGGCTTCAAAGCCTTCGTTTCTCAAAGATTGTGCAGATTCCTGCAGCACTTCATTGTTGATATCCGACAAAACGACTTTTGCTCCGCTTTCTGCGAAATGCTTGCCAATTTCAAAACCGATGCCGCGCGCGGATCCTGTGATTACTACTACTTTTTGCTCTACCATATTGAATTCCTCCATTATTGTTTATTAGTGTGGAAAATTTTAAACTAAACCGATACCGCCCAAGATGATGCCGACGATGACGGCGATAGTCGGGATGACCAATGCCACCACGAACACATCTTTATAAGTTTCGCGATGCGTCAATCCTGTTACGGCTAACAAAGTCAGCAATGCGCCGTTATTCGGCAGGATCGAAGCGCCCGATGCCACAGAAGCCATCCGGTGGAAAACTTCCGGGTTGATGCCCGTCGTTTGAGACAGGTTGTAGAACGTATCCCCCAAAGTGCTGAGCGCAATGCCCATACCACCTGAAGCGGATCCCGTGATCATCGCCATGACTTGAATCGCCAATGACTGGGCGACCAACGGGTTATCCGACACATTGAGCAACCAAGAAGTGATGTTGTCGAATGCCGGAACGATCGCAATGACGGCACCGAATCCGACAGCCGCACTGGTATTTAGGATGGCCATGACAGATCCTTTAGCACCTTCATTAATCGAGAAGACGAATTTCTTATAATGCTTCACGTTAATCAACATGATCGTGACGATCCCTAACATCAACGCGTAAATCGGCTGAAGGTTGACGATATTCAAGAATACGACGACCACGATAAGCGGAACGAGCGACAACATCCAGTTCGGCGTCGCCACCTCTTCCTCTTTCGATGAACCAGCTTGTTTGCGAATTTCAAAGCCCTCGCCTTTAGCTGACAATTTCTTCTCGCGATACGCCAACCAAGCGTAGCCGCCAACCGCCATGATCAATGTCGTGACGATACCGATGACCGGTCCTGCCATTGGTGTGGTGTTATAGGTATCCATCGGAATCAAGTTTTGAATCTGTGGAGTACCTGGCATTGACGTCATCGTAAACGTGAATGCTCCGAGTGCGAAAGTTGGCACCAGCAATCTGCGCGTTACATTGGCCTCACGGAACAATTCAAGCGCAATCGGGTAGACCGCAAAGACGACCACAAACAAGCTGACGCCCCCGTAAGTCAATAATGCCGCTGCGATCAAGACGCCTAGAATAGCGCGCTTTCCGCCGATCAGCTGTGTGACTTTCTTCGCAACCGCTCGCGCAGCTCCGGTCTCTTCCATCAATTTCCCGAATACGGCCCCTAAGAGGAATATCGGGAACCATTTCTGAACGAAACTTACCAAACCGCTCATATAAGTTTCTGTATAAGTGCTATAAACATCGAGCCCGCTGAGCAAGGCTACAACGCCGGCCGCTAATGGGGCCACCCAAATGATCGACCAGCCCAAATAGGCAAGCGCAATCAATAAGATTAATCCAATCAAAATACTTAACATCTGTTCTCACTTCTTTCTTAATCTTTAGCCCTTCACCGCAGTGAAGCAATGCCCATTATACACGAATAAAGATATATTGAAATAGATATAACTCAAATTTGTAAATGATAAAAAATTTTGATATTTCCATTATAACAAGGTATTATCTTATATATTTATTATCAATAGTACGTATTCATAAAAAGAATAGTTTGCCGAAATAATGGTTTTCAGATCTGTCCCTGTGCACCAAACAATTCAACACCCCTCCTCTTGCGGCGAATTGCGCCATGAAAAGGATTGCGGGCACTCCCGGAAAAACTTCGCCCCTGTGCATCACACAATTTGCCCACAAAAAAATCCTACCAACAATATGTTGGCAGGATAAAGATGAATCTAATATAAATTGTTGTGAATAGTCAGAATTGCGTCGTGCACAGGGACATTATTTAAACACCCGTGTAGCTTCTACTGCTTTCTGCCAGCCGGCGTATAGATTTTCACTTTGTTCAGCCGGCATATCTTTCGTGAACGTACGGTCGATTTGCCATTGCTTCGCGATTTCTTCTTTGCTTTCCCAGAAGCCAACAGCGAGACCAGCTAAGTACGCGGCTCCGAGGGCTGTCGTTTCTTGGACAACCGGGCGCTCGACTGGCACGTCGAGAATATCGCTTTGGAATTGCATCAGGAAATCGTTCGCTACAACTCCGCCATCGACGCGCAAGGTTTTTAGTTCAATTCCTGCGTCTTCGATCATGACGTCGACGACATCTTTTGTTTGGTAGGCGAGCGATTCAAGTGTCGCGCGGATGAGATGCGCTTTTGTCGTACCGCGTGTTAGGCCGAAAATGGCGCCGCGTGCATCCGTGTCCCAATAAGGTGTGCCGAGGCCGACAAACGCTGGCACCATGTAGACGCCGTCTGTTGATTCGACAGACGTAGCGTACTGCTCGCTTTCAGGTGATGTGTCCAGCAATTTCAAGCCGTCGCGCAGCCATTGAATCGCAGAGCCTGCGACAAAGATACTGCCTTCTAGCGCGTATTCTACTTTGCCGTCAATGCCCCATGCCAAAGTCGTCAATAAGCCGTGATCGGAAACGACGCCTTCTTCCCCTGTGTTCATCAGCATGAAACAGCCAGTCCCGTAAGTATTTTTCGCCATGCCTTTTTCAAAGCAGGCTTGTCCAAATAGCGCGGCTTGTTGGTCACCGGCGATACCGGCGATCGGCACTTCGTGGCCGAAGAAATGATAATTGACGGTATTGGCATAGACTTCAGACGATTGACGCACTTCTGGCAGCATGCTTTTTGGCACCGTCAGGATATCCAGCAATTCCTGATCCCATTCCAAATCGTAAATATTGTACATCAAGGTACGGGAAGCGTTGCTGTAATCGGTGATATGCGCAGCGCCGCCAGATAGTTTATAGACGAGCCATGTATCGATCGTGCCGAACATCAAATCGCCGTTTTCCGCTTTTTCGCGTGCGCCTTCTACATTGTCCAAAATCCATTTCACTTTCGTACCGGAGAAGTACGCATCAACGAGCAGGCCGGTTTTCTTGCGGAACAATTCTTCATGCCCTTGTTCTTTCAACTCAGCGCAAATGTCTGCTGTTTGTCTGGATTGCCAAACAATCGCTTTGTAGATTGGTTTGCCGGTATTGCGGTCCCACACAACAGCCGTTTCGCGTTGGTTGGTGATGCCGATGCCAGCCACTTGGCTTGCTTCCACATCTGCTTTTCTCAACGCCCCTGCCATACATGCCAAAACGGACGTCCAGATTTCATTCGCATCGTGCTCGACCCAGCCCGGTTTCGGGAAAAATTGCTCGAACTCCTGCTGGCCCGTGCCTACGATTTCGCCTTTGTGGTTGAACAATACTGCACGTGAACTCGTTGTTCCTTGGTCAATCGACATAATATAATCTTTACTCATCAATGATTCCTCCTCGAATGGTGTTGTGATTATGGTTATTTGTCGTCCACTAACGTTTCTTCAATGTCATTCGCTACAGTATGGCCTTTTTTCAATTCAGCATTCGCAGCTCCAATCAAAATGCCGGCCATCACGATGCTCAAGCCCCAGAACAGCAAGCTATAGTCACTGGTGAAAAGTGCCTTGTAGAAAACTGCGCCATAAATACCGCCAAAAATCGGCCCGACAACCGGTACCCAAGCATAACTCCAGTCCGAACTGCCTTTTCCAGGAATCGGCAGCAAAGCGTGCGCAATACGCGGCCCAAGATCACGCGCCGGATTGATCGCATAACCAGTCGTTCCGCCGAGCGACATACCAATCGCAATGATCAATGCCCCGACGATCAATGGATTCAAGCCATCTGTAAAATCATTGGCGCCAATGAACAATAAGCCCATGACCAAAACGGCCGTACCGATAATTTCACTGACTAAGTTCGAAAACGGGCTTCTGACAGCTGGCCCTGTAGAAAACACTGCTAATTTTGCGCCTTGATCTTTTGTGATTTTCCAATGAGGTAAGTAGTTCAAAAAAACAATTCCTGCGCCGATAATCGCGCCAATCATTTGTGCAAGGATATACAGTGGAACTTTTGCCCATGGGAATTCACCAACAGACGCCAAGCCTAATGTTACTGCCGGGTTGATATGGGCTCCTGAAAAACTGCCCACTGCGTAAACAGCCATCGTAACGGCAAGTCCCCAGGCAATCGTGATGACGATCCAACCACTGCCTTCTGCCTTAGAATCTTTCAAGACCACTCCGGCCACTACGCCGCCCCCGAAAATAAT
Organism: Planococcus maritimus; assembly: GCF_001687625.2. Taxonomy (NCBI): domain Bacteria; kingdom Bacillati; phylum Bacillota; class Bacilli; order Caryophanales; family Caryophanaceae; genus Planococcus; species Planococcus maritimus. Next base: position 684,727 of record NZ_CP016538.2, on the reverse strand, counting down.
CAAAATCATGGTCCCGATCACTTCTGCTAAAAACTCTGACATCGCTTAACACTCCTTTTCCTTTTAAAGCCACAGCTGGATAAATGTCCATAAAAAAAGCCGCAATTAATGAAAGCTCTTCTTAATAGAAGTACTCATTAATGTGCGAATCTCCGGGTCTCCAACACAGCTCTGAACTTGTTATCTATAAGGTATACTTAAAAGAAAGCGCTGTCAATATGTTTTCTGAATTTTTGTGTAAATATTACAAATACCGGCTCGCCATTTATCATTTTCCCATAAAAAAAGCAGGACTTTACGATGAGTTATCGCATAGTCCTGCTTTTATCTCTCATATACAAATGTGATTTCGCCAGCTTACAGCACAGTCAGTTTAAAAACTTCCCGTGCGGAGACCAAGTCAGCGATATTGTTGCGGTATTCCTGGTAATGGTCGGAAGCAATATGGCTCTCGAGCGCGTCCATGTCCTGCCATTTTTCATGAAGAACGAAAGTGTCATCTTCGATGGATTGATGAAGAACATACGCCAAGCATCCGGCTTCTTGCTTCGACGCTTCCTGAACTTTTTGCAACTCAGCTAATAAGCGATCGGCCAATTGTTCTTTCGGCTTGAGAATCGCTGTAACGGAAATCGTCTCCATTACTTAGTTCTCCTGTTGGCTTCTGTTAGCTAATGCTTTTACCAATTCGTCGCCCAAAGCTTCAGCAGAAAACGGATCGCGGCCAGTCAACAATTGCTCGTTGCCCCATACCACTTTCTCGTCTGCCGTATAATTCGCCACTTCGCTCATTTTGCCTTCGAGGCTGAATGGCAAGATTTCTGGAAGGCCTTCTGGTTCGACAGCTTCCGGATAACCAGTGACGTCAAGTCCTGCAATAATGCTTTGGCCATCTGGGCGTTTTGTGAAAACCAACGGCGCCGGTCCGTGGCATACCGCTGAAACGATATTGCCGTTGTCATAGACATCGTTGATGATTTTATGCAAAGTTTCGCTTTCCGCGAGGTCGTACATTGCTCCGTGGCCGCCCACGACGAACACGACATCGTATGCAGAAGCATCGACGTCTGAAAGAGCCGTCGTGTTGTCCGCTAAGCCGGATTCATACATTTTTTTGTATTTGCCTTCTGGGTCATACTCTTCCATGAGGCTGACTTGGTCAAGCGTCGGCTTGCCGCCTTTTGGTGAAGCTAAATCTACTTGATGTCCTGCATTTTGCAAGATCTCCATCGGCGCGAACAATTCCTCTGCCCACCAGCCGGTTTCGTAATTATTTTCTGTATCTTTATGTCCACTTGATAATACTGCTAGTACTTTTGCCATTGATAGTTCCTCCTCTGAAATTTCATTCTGCTATTAATTCTTCCCGAATTATCTCAGATTCAAACAAACTTACAATTCTATAAATTTTTTCTGTCTCATACAGATTGTTTCGGGAAAAGAGCTTTGCCATTTTTTAAGAATCTCCAGACGACGGCTATGAGGAAAATAGCGATGCCTGCTAGTAAAACGCCTTGAATAACCCCGGCCATCTCTGGATCGAGCATCCCGCTCGCGTAGGCGCTATAAATACCAAAGAACGCCCAAGCGATTGGAATCGGGAACGCCGCATTTTTGAAGCGCGCCAAGTAAAACAGCACAAAGCCAATCGCTACTCCTAAAATGACAAGTGTCCAAATCGAATCGGAAATGCCAAAGCCGTCCCAGCCCAACTGCACGAGAGACAGCGAAATGTTGACGATCGTCGCAATGAATACCCAGGCAGCGTACAAGGTAAAGGCAAGCCCGGCGAGTGTCGACGGAACTTCAAAGCGATGCTTGTATATTCTCTCGACAATGAAGAGCAAGGAAAACAGCAATCCAGCAATCAATAAAGTCGACAAGCCAATCCATTCATAGGAGAACACAACGATCCACCCCATATTGAACAACGAACTCGCGATGAATAAAGGCGAAATCAACAGCACCAGCCGGCTGACCCTCTCGTTTTTGTGTTTAATCAGTAAATACCCTAGCGTAATCAGCAGCAGCGTATAAATGACGCCCCATATCGAAAACGTAAACGGCGCTGGCGAAATAAGCGTCATGTATTTATCTGAAATATCCTTTTGCGTATTGCCGTTAAAGAATCCAGATGAGCCGAGATAATTGAAACCGAGCGTCGCAAAATAAGCAATGATATTTAAAATGGCAAACAGCCGCGTTTTCTTTAATGTGCTTTGATCCATGGTCGCTTCCTCCTCGAAATTTTACTCTTCTGCTGCTGAAAATTGTGTGGTGCACAGGGACATTCACACACCAAAACCCCGATACAGAAAGGTTTCGTTCTGCCGAATTGTGTGGCGCACAGGGACAGAGTGCTGCTGCCGCCCTATCCTTCCACGCCCGCTCTCAGCCATTTCGCCGTCAGCGTATCCGCTTCGAGCATGTCTTTTGGTGTGCCTTCAAACAGCACTTCGCCGCCTTTTTTGCCGCCACTTGGGCCCATTTCGATGACCCAGTCGCTTGCCGCGATCAAGTTCAGGTTGTGCTCGATGATGATAACCGAATTGCCTTTGTCGACAAGTCCTTGGAAGACGTCTAACAGATGGTCATTGTCTCGCGTATGCAAGCCGAGAGAAGGTTCATCGAGCAAATAGATTTGCCCTTCTTTTTTCAAGTGGCTTGCCAGTTTCAAACGCTGCACTTCTCCACCGCTCAAAGAGCCTGTCGTTTGTCCGAGCGTCAGGTAGCCCAGGCCAACATCTTTTAAGGTATCTACTTTTTTGACGATTTTCGGCATTTCCAAATACTCGTTCGTTTCGTCGATCGTCAGCTCCAAAATCTCCACGATGTTTTTTCCTTTGTAATGATGAGACAAAGCTTCATCGGAATACCGCGTGCCGCTGCAGGCTTCGCACGTGACCGTCACAGGATCCGCAAACGCGACGTTAGGTGTCGTGACGCCTTTCCCTTCACACACTGGGCAAGCGCCCAATGAATTAAAGCTGAACAATCCCGCCGGCTGCCCGGTTTGTTTGGCCATGATGGAACGGATGTCACTCATGATGCCCATATAGGTCGCAAGCGTCGAACGGCTGGACGTGCCGATGCTGCCTTGGCCGACGGCGATCGTATCGGGATAGTTTTCCGTAAAGGCGCTGAACATCAACGAACTTTTTCCAGACCCGGAAACGCCGCATACGGACACCAAGGCGTTCTTCGGAATTTCCACACTGACATCTTTTAAATTATTATCAGAAGCGTGTTTGATCGAAAATGCTTCTGCCGCTTTTCGCGGCTGTTCATTCACCGTCACTTTATGATCCAAATCGGTGATGGCGGAAGCTTTTTGCAAGCCTTCCTGCCCGCCTTGATACACCACTTCACCGCCGCCTCGGCCTGCGCCTGGCCCCATTTCGATAATTTCATCTGCCGTTTTTATAACTGCCAGATTGTGTTCGATGACGACGACTGTGTTGTAATTGTCGCGTATACTTTCCAGCATATGCGTCAGCATGTCGATCTCCTCAGGATGCAGTCCGGCACTTGGCTCGTCGAAAATATACGTGATATTGTTCAAGCTGCTTCCCAAATGGCGTGCAATTTTCACACGCTGGGCTTCGCCGCCTGACAAAGTGCCCATCTTGCGCGACAAGCTCAAATAACCAAGCCCCAAATCCACCAACTGCTTGACGTTCGGATGGGCTTGTTGGGCAATCGATTTGCCGATCGGGTCATCAATTTTCTCCAGTTCCCCGAGCAGCTCCGTTAATTCCAAGCGGTCATAATGGGCGATGTTCAAGCCGTTGATTTTACATTCTAGCACCCTCGGATTCAGTCCAGAACCTTCGCACGTCGGGCACACGCCATGCGTCGACATCGCCAAGACATCTTCCTGGGACGTTCTCTTCAGTTTCGTCAGATCGCGATTGATGTACAGGCGGATAAACCGCGGGATGATGCCATCCCATTCGATTTGTGTTGTGCCTTCTTTGTAATAATACGTGCCAAATACTCGCTCGCCTTCCGGTGGCCCGTACAGCAACAGATTGTATTGATCTTCCGAGTAGTCCTGGATGGGCAGGTCCGGGTCAAATAAACCGCTGTCCACCATCCATCTGCCTTGCCAACCAGGTGGCGCTAAAGGCTTGAATTGCACCGCCAAATTCCGCAGCGATTTCGTTTCATCGATCATTTTTTGAATATCCGGCTTCACTACTTCCCCGAAGCCATTGCATTCTGGGCAATTGCCGAACGAACTCTCCACCGAAAACTCCGTCGCCGAACCAATCGACGGGCTGCCGACGCGCGAGAACAACAACCGGATCAACGGATCGATATCCATATACGTGCCCACCGTCGAACGCGAATTGCCGCGCACCGGCTTTTGTTCCACGACAACCACCGGGCTCAAATGCTGCATCAAGTCCGCATGCGGCCGTTCGTACCTCGGCATCTGGTGCCGGATATACAGCGGATAATTCAAAGTCATCTGCCGTCTGCTTTCTGTCGCCAAGGTATCAAAAACTACCGAACTCTTCCCAGAACCCGACAGGCCGGTAAAGACGTTGATTTTTTCTTTCGGGATATTCAAATCGATATTCTTTAAGTTATTTTCCCGCAGTCCTTTTAATATGATTTCATCTCGTTTTTCTGGCATGTCACATTCTCCTTTTCCAATCCGATCGTAGGATTACGCTTCTATATAAGAGCGTTCCCTTTTTCGGGCTGGTTCACACCCCTTGTCCCTGTGCACCACACAATTCCCACACAATTTGTCAGGGCACAGCAAAAAGACGCATCCGCTTCGGCGGATGCGTCAAATTGTGTGATGCACAGGGACAGACCTACACCGAAATGCAGCTGTACCAAGTATTTTCCTCTTCAAATTGTGTCTTGCACAGGGACAGCGCCCGTTTCCGCAAACACCATTCGCCAGCCGATTCCTATCGCCACCACTAACACCCCGGCGTACACATAAATCCCGTAATGAAAGGCGTTCGCCAGGAAATGCGCACCGATAAAGGCCCCTGTGATCAAAGTCAGCAGCAGCATCTTCGCGCCGCCTGATTCCTGGGCAAATTCGAAGGACATGGAAAATGGCAAATCGCTGCCGTTCGCGATTTTATAGGTGATCAAGGTTTGCAGCAAGCCGCCGAGTAAAACGGCGGCGAGGTCCGGCAAAATTCTTGCTGAGAATATCCAGATAAAGACCAAGGATAAAAACACGAAAATCGGAATATACAATTTCACAAAAAAGGCTTTCAAGGTTCCGCTGTGAATAGCTGAAATCCGCTCAATCGGTGCCGCGCGGAAAAGCCAGCTGCCTTTATAGCCTGCTGAAAACTTCAGCATGAACACAACACTCGGAATGATGACATTGCAGAAATAGATAAACATGAACATATTGCCATCTGCAATCTCCTCTAAACCGCCGTCCACTGAATAGGTGAAAATAAAGAGAAATGGGAAAAACAGCGCCATTCCGAGCACGGGAAATACTTTCAGTTTGAATTCCCGTTCTTTTTTCATCATCGAAGCAGCAAAACGGTAAAATACGCGTTCTTCCTTCGAGCGGCATAGCCACTTAGCGCCCGCCTCATCCAGCCAATTAATGGATTTCTTGCGTGTTTTCGTGTCGCTCAACAGCTTTTCAAGATTGCGTTCAAAGGATGGCATCAGCTTGGCGTAAGCATAGATCGCGACCAGCGGAATCAGCACTGCAAGCACTGTAAAGGCGATGAAATAGTTCGAGGAATTGCCGTTTAACAAGACTTCAAACGGCGCTCCGTACCAAAGCGGCGGAATCAGGAAATGCCACCAGCTGAACGTGTAGGCCATATCCAAATCGACAACTTCAAACGACCGGATCAATACTTGATAGCCCACGACCACTCCGACCGACAGCAAGATCTGGACGTAATTGATGATATCTTTTAATTTTTCCCCATCGAAAAAACGCAGGATGAATAAATACAGCAGCGAAGTCAAGACGACGACCAATAAAATCGTCAAGACGAGTTCAATAAAGAAAATGATTGAAAAGACGATGCCGTGCCGAAACAGCCCGACGAGGAAAGGGATCGCCGTAAAAGCCCCAGCGACAAAAGTCATGTAAATCATGATATGGACAATTTTTGCCGCCGCGATGGTCTTTTTATCGACCGGCTTGGTCTGGATAATGTTCTTATCCCGGACATCCAATAGCACCACGGAAAAATCGGAAATCATCGACGTCATCAAGATGAACAGGATCATGCCGAACACGATGCTCACTTGATATATATAATTTTCCCCGAGCAATAAAAACGGGATTAAGATCAAACTGTATAAGCCGTAGATCCACAGCGATTTCAGGAACTGATTGCCTTCTTTTTTCTTTTTGCCATTCTCGGCGAAAATCGTCGGCACGCGCCGCTCATCCATCGTCAATTTGATGCGCAATATTTTTTCCATGACTTCATAATCGACGCCCAACCGGAGAAAGATGCCTTTGAAAAAAGCGAGAAACTTCAACGATTGAAACTCACGCATAGTCCTCGACCCCTTGCACAATCGACACGAAGTCCTTGGCCTTGTTGCGGTGTTCTGTAAAGCCGGTCAATTGATTGAAAATGCCGGAAAGCGAACCTTCCTCACTCATCTCTTTCAGTTCTTCAAACGTCGAATCCGCCACCACTTCCCCTCTCACCAGCAGCACGATGCGGTTGCTGATTTTCTCCACCAAGTCCATGATATGCGACGAATAAAAAATCGTTTTTCCTTGCGCCGCCAATTGCGACAGAATCTCCTGGATCACCATCATGCTATTGGCATCGAGCCCACTGAGCGGCTCGTCCCAAAACAATAAGTCCGGGTCGTGCAGCAAACTCGCGGTAATCAACACTTTTTGCTTCATGCCTTTTGAGAACGAAGAAAGCCGGGAATGTGCCACGTCTTGCAAGTCGAATTGCTGCAGCAGCCGCTCCGCCTTTGTCTGCGCTGCATCCCGGTCCATGCCGTACAACTCGCCAGTAAACACCAAATACTCCATCGCCGTCAAATTATCATAGGCTTCCGCATTTTCCGGCACATAACCGATCTTCTTTTTGTAAGAGGGGTCGCCTGATGCGATATCCTGTCCGAAAATCACCACTTTTCCTTGGTAATCATCGATCAAGCCAAGCATGATTTTCACCGTCGTACTCTTGCCAGCTCCGTTCGGCCCGATATAGCCGATAATTTCGCCACTCGCCACTTCGAGATTGATGCCATTCAATACTTGCTTGCCACCGTAATTCATCGTCAAATTCTGAATCGATAGCACTTTTTCATTTTCTCTAGTCATCTAAAAACCCCTCACACTCATTATGTGTATATTCTAACATTTAACTGGGTAGATTTGGGATTTTTTACCGATTTCGTGGGAATCAACTAAAATTGTGTGATGCACAGGGACAGCAAGGCGCTGAAACCCAGCTGTTGCAAGGTTTTCCTCTCTCAAATTGTGTGGCGCACAGGGACACACACGAATGCTATACTAAAACTACAGAATTCTACGAAAAGGAGTCCGTGCTTATTTTATGATGCGATCCCTACGATTCAACGGCAGCCGAATAGTCAAAACCGGTCTCGCCATCTTTTTAACAGCAACAATTTGTGTCTGGTTTAACTGGCCACCGGTTTTTGCAGTCATCACAGCTATCGTCACAATCGAGCCGACCGTCAGCGATTCAATCAAAAAAGGCTTGGTCCGGTTTCCAGCTTCCGCGATCGGTTCAGCCTTTGCCGTGCTATTTATCACCTTGTTTGGGAACTCCCCGATTACCTATACGCTCGCCGCAGTCGCTACGATCTTGGTCTGCTTCCGTCTTAAGCTACATGCCGGGCTATTGGTCGCGACTTTGACGTCTGTTGCGATGGTAGAAGTCATTCACGACCATTTCCTGTTTTCGTTCTTTATCCGTTTAGGAACGACGACGATCGGTCTCGTCGTTTCGACTGCCGTCAACATGCTCGTCTTCCCGCCGAACTACAGCACTGATATTTTAAAAAGCATCCATAGCATTAGCGGGCGTGCCGGCAGCATGCTCGAACACACTTTCCAAACCATCCTGTTTCATCCAGAGGCGAACCTGCAAGAAGACAAGAAAATCGCCAAACAACTGACGAGTGAAATTCGTAAGACGGAAACCTTGATTCATTACCAGCGCGACGAAGCAAGCCTCTATCCGTGGGTCCGCAACCGGGAAGCCGAGCTGCAGATGGCCGAACGGCAATTGCTGTTTCTCGATAATTTTGAATATCACCTGAATGCACTGCTCCGTGTCCCGTTCCAGGAAATCAAATGGACACAAGCAGAACGGGAAATCATTATGGCAGCCGTCACAGCCCTGGCCAATGACCTCGGACAGTCCATCCACTTCGACCGCGAAAAACACGAAAAGCAATTGCGCAGCATTCATAATTTGTTCTGGGAAAACAGCAAGCAGGCCGTCCGAAGCGACCAAGTCCAGCCCGCCATGTTCCCCCCGGAATTCACGATTCTCTACGAACTTCTCACGATCTACGACTTGGTCGATAAGTTTTTCGACCCAAATAGCGTCAAAGCCGCGCAGGAAGCGGAAAAATGAAAAAGGCCCCACCGGAAACTGAGGAGTTTCCGGTGGGGCCTTTTTCGGTTGAATTGTGTGGCGCACAGGGACAACTACAACTCCAGTGCGATCCGAATATGCGCCAGATGATGCTCCTCGTGCCACGACAGTTTCGCGAGGGTTTCAGCGACGCGGATTTCACCATCGGTTTCATGAATGAAAACACGATCCAATTGCGCTCCCGTCACATAGTTGCCAAGCGCCACGATCCGTTCGTTCAATCCTTCTAGCATGCGGATCGAACTTTCTACCGGCAGGCGATTATCCGGCAGATAGGCCCATTTATCCTGGTCAAATTCAGACACAGTCGGCTGATATTCTGTCAGCGCCAGCTTCAATCGCTCATACAACGCTAATTGCGAATCCGCCACATGATGCACAAGCTGACGAATCGTCCAACTGCCATCTCTATATGTTTTGTTCAAGTCTTCATCACCCAAGGAATCCACCAATTCACGAAGCCGCGTCGTGTAGCTATCGATTTCTCGGAGCCAATGATTGACCTCTTCAGCCGTCACCTCGTCTGGCACTTGCATTTGTCCGATTGGAAATTTCACATCCATTTATCTGACCCCTTTTCCAAGCTCATTTAGAAAACGCTCTCTTCACGCTCAATATATCAATGGAGATTCCATTTGTAAACATGCCTTAGTTGTACTCGAACTTGCGGCAAAATCATCATCTGTCCTCTATCATTCCTTATAATATTCCACACTTTCCGTCGCTCCTAATTCCACCGGTGTAATCGTGATGCTGCCGCCTTCTTTAATCAACCCATCCTCGCCAAATTCTGTCCCCGGCTCCAGGGTGATTGTGAAGGTCGGTTTGCTTGGATCCCCTCTCACCACAAGCGTATAGATGCCAAATTGTTCGGTGTTTCGGATGTTGTAATAATATAGTTCACCATCATTTGCATACACCAATTCATTATTGTCCGACATGAAGTAGTTCTCTGGATTTCCCGGCTCTAACCATTTGCCGATCAGGCTGACCGCGACATTTTGATAGCTGACGTAATCGCTGCTTCTGAAATTATAAATTTGATGGTCGATTGTGCCATAATCGCTCGTTTTGTACGTCAAAGCCGCAATATCTTCGGCGGTCCATTGGAGTTTATAGCCCTCATCTTCCAGCACTTTATATGTCGAACTGCCTTCTAGCACATCGACTTCCCGACCGAACAAGAGGCCTTTTCGCTTTAGCCGGGCCGTCTCTTTCTTCATTTTCGGATATTCTTTCAAAATCACTTCATGCTCGCCATTTTCCGATTCCGCGATCAGCACATTCGCATCGCCCATGTAATAGAAGAACGTCGTATTCGCCGTAAATAAACCGATCGCGATCAGCGCGAATCCCCATTTCACATAAACGTTCGAACATAGCCAAGCCGCCCCGCTCAATAGGAAACCGATGATTCCGTAGTTAATCAAATAAAACTGCCATTCATGAATAAGCCCGTACCCTCTCGGTTCGGCAATCCCGATAAGCAAGGCTTGAAAAATCGCCAGTATCAACCCCGCGGCAAGCAATATAATTCCGAGTACCTTCTTTCTATTCATTTCGGATCCCTCGCAAATTAAAATGTGCCATAATTTCTCCGTAAAGTGCATCCCCCGAAGCAATCGGATCCCATGTCACACCGGCATTCACGCTCCGGAAAATCAGTGTTTCTGCTTCACCGTTCGCGCCGTCCCGAACCGCTGCCAAATGACCGGTTTGCCCATCGTCTATGAAATCGATGTACAGTTCTTTGTAGCCACGTTCAAGGTCTTGAGTAGCGGTTTGCGAAATGCTGCCGACGCTCCAACCTTGCCCCCGGCTATCGGTTTTCAAGATGCTGATGTTTTCCGGCCCGCGCCCTCCGTAAACAATGGCAATGTTATCGGGCGATATGTACATATTACTTCGTGAAATATCATCGAGATAATCGTTCACGCGCGCGTATCCCAATTCATGATCGTCCGGCACTGGAATCCAGCTCTCGCCTTCATTCACCGTGATGAAAAGTTCTGTTTCATAAATCACGTAATCTTGTTCCGTGTCGACTGGCAAAACCGTTTCCTTTGTTCCCGGCACCGGGTGCGATATGATTTTATCGACATCCGCCGTCACTTCCGGAAGCGACGGTGCTTCGGCAACCGCAGGGCTCTTTGCCACGTATTCTAAATCGATACTGGCGATGGTGACCATGCTCACTTTGAAAGCCCCGTAACTTAATACGAGCGCCAACAAGCCGACTAAACTGATTTTCAAAACCTTCATAGCATGTCCTTTCCAAAAAGTAGTAATTCCATTTTAACACGCTTCCGAAGCAGCAAACGCCTAAGCGCTATTCTCTATTCCATTCAAGAGAAGTTCTATGATTCCAGAAGTTTCATTTCTTTCTGCTGCATAGTGCCCACAACATACTCGCCGTTTTCCTGGCCTTCGAAGGTACTTCGTTTATGAAATGGCTGACGGTGACGAACCTTAATGAAAAAGCCACACCCAATCTCCTTGCACTCACTATCAGCACTATGCTGTTGCTGTTTATTATCGGTTGGATGTTCGAGGGCTTGGAAAAACAATAGATCGCCTTTCGATGACTAGTCACCTCAATTCTTCCTGAACAAGCCCGAAGTATTTTGTTGATGGAATAAAAAATGCCCACGCTACCGAAAGCGCAGGACACAGATTATGATGGACATATACCTTCTCATTCTTTCTTCACAAAGTAAACCTGTCCCCCTGGCAGTTCCAAACAGTTCAACTGCCCGCCGTACACCGCGCCCCCATCAATCCCGATGATGCGGTTTTCTCCGAAGTAGGGACCGTAATCCGCTGTCCCTCTCATTGTATAGCTCGGCGTATGGCCGAAGACGACCGTTTTCTCCCCCGCATAGCCGCGATGAAATTCATCGCGAATCCACATCAATACGTAAGGATCTGTCTCTTCGACCGGCACTCCTGGCTGGACACCGGCATGGACGAAGAGATAATCATCCGTTTCAAAGTAAAACGCCGTTTCTTTTAAAAACTCAACATGTTTCCAAAACAATTCCCTCGATGGCAGGGTCATGCCTTCGATAGAAGCGTCATAGCTCTGCAATGTCGCAAGTGCGCCGTTGCGCAGCCAGATTCCCGCTCCGGCGGTTTCGCCTTTCGCTGCTTCGAGCATCATTTGATCGTGATTGCCGCGCAGCACAATGGCGCCTTGTTCTTTCAATTCGACGACCCGCTCCAACACGCCTTTTGAATCCGGCCCACGGTCCACGTAATCGCCAAGCAAAACCAGCTGATCGTTTGCCGGGTCGTAGCCCGCTTTGTCGAGTACTTTATTAAACAAGCCCAATTCTCCATGAATATCGCTGATGGCTAAGATTCTTTTCACCCGACACCCTCCTCGCTTTCGAGTCTTCTCGCTGTTCTGGATTTTCCCGTTTGAAAAGGAAGGAAAACTATTCCCCTTACACTGCAGCATAACAATTCCAGCGGGGGCTTACTAACTAAACAATAAAGCCGCAATCCGCGTGTATGAAAAAGCCGGATTTGAAAAGCTCGAACAAAATGAAGACGGCCTTGCCATGAAGCTGTCCTTTTAATGCCCCCTGTCCAGGCAGCGCCTCTCTATGAGCAGGCTGCTTGGTTGGGGGGGGGGATCTATTCACGAGCAAAGAATCAGTTGGTTTCTGGCCGGACGCTGTTAAAATAGGCTTCCCAAGATTGATGTTCTCTTCCTGTTGCTTCTCGGTAATGGCTCTCGTTATCGAAGGCGCCGCCGTTGATGCCTTGGTAAATCCCTGTGACGACCGTGCCGATGAATTCGCCAAGTTCCGCGATTCGTTCTTGCTTGAATTGTTCTGCACTGATGGCCGTGTATGTTAACTGGGCGTCAAATGCCGTGTTCAAATAAGCTGCCAGTTCGTCCTGGCTGATGGCGTGTCCGTGCAAATTGTAAATATTCGAATGATGCCCGTCTTCTGTCAGCATTTTCGCATAAGCATAGGCGAGTTCCGTTCGTGTCGTGTAGCCGCATTTGCTGTCGCCGGCGCAATTTCGGATGCCGCCTTCTTGGATATAGCTGTCGATGTATTCCACATCCGGCTCGATGTAAATCCCGTTGCGCCCGATCACCCATTCGAGCCCGCTAGCCATCACGTCTTGCTCCGTTTGCCGGTTGCTTTTCACGATCGGCGAAAAGGCCGTCTGCTCTTCCGGCCCTTGGATACTTGTGTAGACGATTTTTTTCACGCCACACTTTTGCGCCGCTTGAATGACATTGCGGTGCTGCGGAATGCGCTTGTCCGGCGCATCCATACCCGATACCAATAATAAAACATCGACGCCTTCGAGCGATTGCTCCAGTTCCTCGAGATGATTGTAATCGCCCGGCCGCACTTCCACGCCTAAATGCGCCGCTTTTTCAGGTGTTCTCGCCAGTCCAATCACTTCGTCTTTCGCGCGCAAGGCGAGGAGTTCCTCGATGATTGCTTCCCCTAATTTGCCGCTCGCCGCTGTCACTGCTATTTTCATCTGCGTGTCCTCCTTTGTTTTCACTGCATCCGAATCCACTGCCGGCACGTTTCTCACATCTGGATCGTGGTGCACATCATCCTACAGTAAACCAATTAAGTCAGCGGATTCCCGTCTTTAATTGTAGTTCCCCGTTTGCTCATAAACTCCTGCCAAAACAGTCTCCTAATTGTCTTTACCCCTTTTCCGCTGCTCTCCTATAATGCGCCATCCTATCATTCCTTTTCAAACATACGTAGTTTTCGGTTGCATCCATCCTCCATAGCTGTTAATTTTAGAGTGACCGTTATATCTAAACCCATTGGAGGATGGAGACCATGAGCACGAAAAAAGAAGATTTATTGGCGGCGGCAGAACAGCTGTTTTACCAGCACGGCTTTCACGCCATTGGCTTGAAGGCGATTGTTCAAGAAGCGGACGTAGCGCTGATGACTTTGTACAATCACTTTAAATCAAAAGACGAATTGATCTTGGAAATCTTGACCCGCAGATCGCAAGTCTATATGGATTATTTAGAACAAGGCAAACAACAGACAAGCGGCACAATCGCTGAACGTTTCGCTACTGGCCATTTGAATTGGCTAAAGGATACCGCTTCTAATGGCTGTATGTTTTTGCGCGCCAAAGAAGAATTCATGAGCGAGCCCACTCATCCGATTGTCCAACTCGTGACAAACCATAAAGAAGACACTCAGCAATTGTTCCTATCGAACGGGCTGACACCTACTGAAGCGATTCGCTTATCGTTGCTCTTTGAAGGAGCCGTTTCCTTAGCCGAATTTTCTCCATTGGATGAAGTCGAAGATGGCTTGATGGCCCTGGTGCAACATTTATAAGTAAGCGGATCGCTTACTTTTTTTACCGCGAAAGTATAGTGACCGTTCTATCTATAAAACTAAAGCTAAAAATTTTTACCATCAAAATAGAATGACCGTTCTATATAATAAAAGGAGTGAATAATCATGTGGAAAATCGTTTTGCCTGGCATCGCCATGATCGGCGTCACCTATGCGTTCGCCAGATACAGCTTCGGCTTGTTCTTGCCGGAAATCAGCAGCACCTTAAACTTATCTGAAAGCCAGTCGGGATTGATCGGTTCGGTGGCGTATGCTGCCTACACACTGGCCTTGGTGACAGCGGCTATGTTCATTCATAAAATGAGCGCCCGTCACGTCGTATTGTATTCAGGGGCTACCGCTGTTATCGGCATGCTCGGAATGGCGGCCTCTCAAGGATTCTACACGCTCGCCATCAGCGCATTTGTTGCGGGGCTCGGCAGCGGCTGGGTGTCACCCGCATTCAGCCAAGTCGTCGCACAATCGCTTGAGAGCCGTGAGCGCGACAAAGGCAATACGTGGATCAACACCGGCACGAGCGTCGGAGTCGTCGCGAGCGGGCCTGTCGCATTGGCATTTGCCGAACAGTGGCGCTGGGGCTATGTACTGTTCGCGCTACTCGCTTTCTTGACCTTCTGGTGGAACGCTCGGACGATTGAACGCGCCAAAGAACAGCCGGAAGAATCTACTGGCAAACAGTTTACACTCAGCATGCTCGGCCAAGTGCGTTTCATGATTATCGCTGCAATCGGCATCGGCTTCAGTTCCTCCATCTACTGGACCTTTTCACGCAGCTACTTGACCGAAGTGCACGATTTCTCTGTAACGGGAAGCACCATCTTCTGGATCATCATGGGCGCCTCTGGCATCATCGGCGGCATCGCGGGGACCATCATTCAACGCATCGGGCTCGGCTGGTCTTATCGCCTAGGCGTGTTGGTCGCGACCGCCTCTCTCATCACATTGGTCATTCCGCACGCAGCCGCCATCTACTTGTCGGCCATCTTGTTCGGCATCTCATTCATATTCATGACCGGCTTATTCATCGTCTGGGGCACGCGCCATTTCCCGGATACACCTTCTGTCGGCGTCAGCTTGTCGTTCTTCTCGCTCGGCGTCGGGCAATCGCTCGGCTCCATCGCGGCAGGCGCCTTGATCGATGGCATGTCTTATCCGATCGCCTTCCTGTCATTCGCGGTGATTGGCTTGTTGTTTATCTTCATTAAAATGAATGCTCAGCCTGTCTCTACGCAGACGAGTAGACCCCGTCCCTGTGCAGCACACAATTCCCACACAATTCGTTCTGATGAATAAAAAACAAAGACACATCCGCTAGCTTTTGCAGCGGATGTGTCTTTAATTGTGTCTCGCACAGGGGCATTTTTTCACCAGATCCCTTTCAACACAGTTAACTGGACACTCGAATTGTATCTTGCACAGGGACATCAAAACTCCTCATGAGTAGCCGGATCCATATCAAACAACCGGCCATTTGGGCGGGACAATTCCGAAATCGCCGCCATTTCGCTGTCGCTTAATTCGAAATCGAAAATGGCCAGGTTTTCGCGCTGGCGCTCGGGCGATGTGGAACGCGGAATCGACACCGAGCCGATTTGATATTGCCAGCGCAGCACCACTTGCGGGACCGTTTTGTGATGGGCTGCCGCAATCTGGCGAACGGTATCATTCGTCAAGATATCCTCCGCCCTCGCGATTGGGCTCCATGACTGCGTTTGGATGTGGTGCTCGGTATGCGCTTTGCGCTGATGCGCCTGATTGAAAAACGGATGCAACTCCACTTGGTTCACGCTCGGTGTTACACCCGTTTCTTTGATGATGCGCTCTAAGTGCTCAGGCAGGAAATTGCTGACGCCGATCGAGCGGACGAGTCCCCACTTCTGCGCGTCAATCAAAGCTTGCCACGCTTCCACGTAGGTGTCTTGATTGGGCAGTGGCCAATGAATCAAATACAAGTCGAAATAATCCAGTTGCGCGCGGTAAAGGGATTCCTGAATCGCGACCAAGGCTTTTTCGTATGTGTGGTAGCGCCCCGGCAGCTTGGAGGTCACCCATAGCTCGTCGCGCGGAATACCGCTGCGCCGAATGCCTTCTCCGACCGCGCCTTCGTTTTCGTAATTATACGCCGTATCGATTAAGCGGTATCCAGCATTGATACCGCTGCTGACGGCGTTAGCCCCAGCATTGCCCCACAGTCCGTATGTACCGAGCCCTGTCACCGGCAAGGTCGTGCCGTCATTTAATGTCATTTCTGGAATTGCTTTTGCCATTCGATTCCACTCCTCTCAAGTTTATTTTCAGATTACTCTTACATATATGCGAATTCAAATCATTCGGCTTCCGAAATTTTTTGGGGGAATAAAAAGAGATCCGCTCCATTGTCGAATGGAGCGGATCCCGAATTGTTTCTTGCACAGGGACGTCGCGTCACACAAACGCTGCTACCTCAAGGTTCTTGCCCGGAGAATTGTGTGGTGCACAGGGACACGCACTACTACTTCTTCTTCCCTTTCCCTTTCTCCACAATCTCAGCTTCAACACTCACTGCATCATAAATCGAA
Source organism: Planococcus maritimus (assembly GCF_001687625.2). Taxonomy (NCBI): domain Bacteria; kingdom Bacillati; phylum Bacillota; class Bacilli; order Caryophanales; family Caryophanaceae; genus Planococcus; species Planococcus maritimus. Next base: position 668,185 of record NZ_CP016538.2, on the reverse strand, counting down.
TTCGCAATGAAGCGGTAGCTGTGTTCGGTATGGGCACGGAACGCGAGAGAGTTGGCAAACAAATTAAATGTCGTCTCTCCCTGCTCAGCCGTAATCGCCATCGTTTGGCCTTGTGCTTGTTCATAGCCAGGCCACCAGCCGGCGAGATAGAAATCGTCTCTGTTCTGGAAGCTTGCAAGAACTTCTGCGCCTTCAGGAACGCCTGAGATCCACGAACCGGTTGTGACATAAAGGTTTTCTTGTTCTTCGTACCCAGCCGTCAACGGATGTTCCGCGACGTCTGCTTTCACGAGTCCTTCGTGTCTGCTTCCCGTGCTCGTATACGCAAAGCCTGGAAGCAATCCACTCTTACTGACTGCGTTTAACGCAGGTGCACCGATTCCGACAAAAGTTTTGCCGGTCACTTGTGCTGCGTCGAATGAACCGCCATCGCTGACGATGACATCCGCTCCTGCAGCGTCCGTCAGTTCAAAGCCAAGCTGACGCAACGAGAAGTTCAACTGCGCAGAACCGGTTGCTGCAACACTCGGCTGCTCCAATAATTCGGTGTCCGCATTTTTGCCGTTGCCGAATACTTGCGTTTCAAAATAATAATCATCCGCATACGCGCGAAGATCGTTCGTTGCGACGACGAAATCTCCGGCTTCCGCTTTTCCTTTACTCTCTGTCAGCACTTCCACCGTCTTGCCATCAGCAAGCAACGCGTTAACGACACGGATCGCATCGTTCGTGGAGTTCTCCAAAATTTGTTTCGGCGGGTTGCCTTTTACGGTACTTGTCGGAACAATCGCTTCTTCAAGTTCCTGAGTCTTTCCATCAAATGCATTTTCAACACGAACTTCTTCCAGATCAAAACCTCTCAAGTCAGAGAAATTAACGACGATCGGGTCATACATCGCATCCCAATCAGATACGTCATCGCCTTCATAAAGCATGGCATTCGCCAAGCCGCGTTTCGCCTGGTCCATCGGCACGATGAATGTGCCTTTCGGATAGGTCACACCGTCCACCTCGACAGGTTTCACGGTCTTCTCCACTTCCACGCCATTGCGAATCAAATAATCCGCCATATTATACGCTTCCAACGCATTCTTCTGATTCTTGTCATCTGTTGGAATCACGTAATAATCAGGGAAGAAGTTTTCATTATCCCCGCGGTCGCGGCCGATCACTTCACCTGCCGCATTGACGTAATATTCATCGACGGCACGGTTATCTTCCCCGTCCACGCCGCGCTTGAAAATCTCCAATTGCTCTTTATACAATTGGTCTTTATTGTCATGCACATAATTCGCCGCACCTAGGCCACTGCCGACTAACGCATTATAGCCGTCCTGGCTCAGCGTCGGCACTTCGATCGTATGGCCGAGCGAACCATGAAGCATCGCATAAATCGCCGTATAAGCTGGCGTCATATCATCCCAACCAGAACCATAGCCGTCTTTGGCAATGAAATAAGACGTCAGCTCTGAATTCGCGATACCGGCATTGCCCATGGCATTCGCTTGTTCCATCATATTGTCGATCAATAAATCGTATTCAAAGTTCGGGTTATGCGGCGGTGTTGCCGGTTCGATTAAGAAGCCGTCCACATAACCGTGGAAATCCACAAACGATAACGGTGTCCATTTTGAGAGCACTTCATTCACTTGCTGCGTTTCCACTTGCGTCTGGTACGCATTGTCGCGGTTCAAGTCAAAACCCTCGGCATTCGCGCGCGTGTTGGCCGCTCTGCCGTCCGGGTTGCTCGTGAACATATAAAGGAAAATCGCATCGTCGAGCACTTCGTCGACGTTCAAATTCTCTTCAAATTCCGTGTCGCCGTCTGTATTCATGAATTTCACTTCGTCTTCCAAAGCGAATTTCTCCAACAATTCAACTTGCACATCCACGCCTTCCACTTCATCCGGGTGGATATTATTGAACCAGATCGGCACTTGGTAATCGCCCATCGTATCGTTCTCAAGTTTTTCAATTAAACTTTCCGGATCTTCGAGTGCAGTCGGTAAAGTTTCATTCAAATACTGATCGACTGCTGCTTCATCTCGAGCCAAAATGACGAAATGAATATCGCGCCCTTCCACCGTTTTGCCGACGGTCTGATACTCCAGGTAACGATCGTTGTCCGCATCTTGTTCAGCGGCTTCGAAAATATCATCGATCGCCGGTTTTAATTCATCGTAAAACTTGAACTCATCGTAGACATTCAATTCGACGGTCGCTGCCGCTTTGTCACCGCTTGCCGCATCAACCAGCGCCAGTTCATAATCGCCGATAAATTGCTGGTATTGCGTGCGGATCGTGCGGTTGGACAAATCATCCGTCCCGTACAGCAAACCGAATTCCAGCACTGCGGTGATTTTGTTCGTGCCTTCTACAAAAGAAGGTTCTTCCACGACGGTGATGAACGGGTCGCCATTGTAGCTTTGGCCTTGGGTCCATTGCTGCCATTCAGACAACGGCTTTCCGCCAAACTGGAATTCGACATCTTCCAAATCGACCCCTTCGCCCAAATCAGCCGACACTTCAACAGTGCGCGCTTCGGTCAATGAAAAGACCGAACGGCTCACTTCAAGCGCAGTCGCTTGTTCAGTGGAGCTTGCCCCCGTTTCATTTGCGGCCATTGGCGGCACAAACGCTGACAATACCAGCACTACCGAGAGCCATCCTGCAAAAACTTTTTTCATCTACTCAACATCCCTTCACCTTGTAATTTTTATTACCAGATCCCAATATAACAGAATATTTCGCAATCCGAAGTAGCCAAAAGGAGTAATTATTAAAAATAGGACTTTATTCCAGTTAATGAAATATTCCTTTCGCGACTAAAAAAGAATTAATTGTGTGGCGCACAGGGACATCGCTACACGAGAACCTTGATACAACAGGGTTTACACCCCTGAAATTGTGTCTTGCACAGGGACATACGCGAAAAATCCGCCGAATTGTGTGGCGCACAGGGACGCCACAGCCTAAAAACCCTGCTACACCAAGCTTCTCAACTCTAGAATTGTGTCGCGCACAGGGACGCCACAGCCTAAAAACCCTGCTACACCAAGCTTCTCAACTCTAGAATTGTGTCGCGCACAGGGACACATAGGCAAAACTTTATGCAAAATTAGGAATTCATGTACAATTAAAGAAGATACACCAAACCAGTGAGGAGCCTACATATGGAAACAAGCACTTTCAAACTGATCGAAGCAACAATCGAAGATATCCAACAAGCATTCCGCGAACAAAAACTGACCTCTGTCGAATTGGTCCAAGCCTACCTCGACCGAATCGAAGCCTACGACCAAAACGGCCCGAAAATCAATTCCGTCCGGGCGATCAATCCAGACGCCTTGGCAATCGCAGCCGAGCTGGACGAAAAACGAGGACAAGACGGGCAAGGTCCGCTTTACGGCATCCCTGTATTGCTGAAAGACAATATCGAAACAAAAGACCCGATGCCGACGACTGCCGGTGCCATCGCGCTTGAACACAATTTCGCGAATGAAGATGCGTTCGTGGCAAAGCAACTGCGCGATGCCGGCGCCATCATCCTCGGCAAAGTAAATTTGAGCGAATGGGCGTATTTCATGTCGCAAGACGGCCCGAGCGGCTATAGCTCGCTCGCCGGCCAAGTGAAAAATCCGTACGGCATCGATGTTTTTGAAGCAGAAGATGTCGGCGGCTCAAGTTCTGGGACGGGTGCTGCAATTGCGTCGAACTTCGCAGTGGTCGGTGTCGGCACGGAAACCTCAGGCTCGATCCTCAGCCCATCCAGTGCTAATTCCATCGTCGGCATCAAGCCAACCGTCGGGCTCATCAGCCGCTCGCGCATCATCCCGATTTCTGAAAGCCAGGATACTGCTGGACCAATGGCACGCACTGTGACGGATGCGGCCATCTTGCTCGGCGCGATGACTGGCGTCGACGAACAAGATCCGGCAACACTGAAGAGCGAAGGCCAAGCACTCACCGACTACACGCCGCATCTCAAAGCAGACGGTTTGAAAGGCGCCCGCATCGGCGTCGATCTCGCGTTTTTAAACAATGAAGCACCGGAAGAACGTGCCATTATGGATGCAGCCATCGAGCAAATCAAAGCACTCGGCGCTACCATCGTTGAACTGACGATTCCACAAAAAGATTTTGAATCGGACGTGTTATGGTATGAATTCAAGCGCGGCGTTAACGACTATCTCGCCACTACACCTGAAGACGTGCCGGTTAAATCACTAGCAGACGTCATCGACTTCAACAAGCAAGACCCCGAGCGCCGCATGAAATTCGGCCAAGCTGTCTTGGACAAAGCCCAATCGCTAAGTGACGACCCGAACGACGCGACGTATTTGGAGCACCGCGAAATCGACTTTCGTTCTTCTACTTCAGAAGGCATCGATCTTGTCGTGAAGCAGCATCAGCTCGACGCATTATTGTTCCAAAACAACCGCGGCGCAGCGATGCCGGCAAAAGCCGGCTACCCGTCGATTACCGTGCCAGCCGGCTACATAGCAGATGGCCATCCGGTCGGTGTGACGTTCAGCGCACAGGCATTCAGCGAAGCTCGATTGATTGAACTGGCATATTCTTACGAGCAAGCGACGCAGAAACGGATTGTGCCGGATTTGGAGTCGTACTGAATTTTATAGACACGAAAAAACACCCTCCATTGAGCGGCGACAAATGCCAATCGCTCAATAGAGGGTGTTTTTTGCGATGAATTGTGTCTTACACAGGGACGCTACACAACACAAACCCCTATACATCAATGTTCTTGTCCGCAGAATTGTGTGGTGCACAGGGACATTCACTTTCACTTTCTCCGCGGCACATACGCATAAGCCTGATCATCCTCTGTAACTTCAACCAACACTTCAGACGGAATTTCCTGTTCTTCTTTCTGCTGCTGGTCAATCTTCACAGGTGCCAGTTCTTTCAAACTCTCCAAATTGCGGTACTTCAACGCCTTGAGGCCGAAGTTGATCTTCACTTTATAATTTTCTTCAATGCTTTTCACTTTTTCTTCAATGCCTTGAATCAACGCATGATTCTCCGCCACGATTTCTGCCAAAGTCTGCGATTTCACGTCGGCTTCTTCGTAATTCCGGATGGTCCGCAGATACGGCTCGTAGCATTCCTGGATAAACTGCACATTCAACAGCAATAATTCCTGCTTGGCGTTAAAGCGTCCGATAAGTTGTTCGTACTCCTTTTTCACCGGGGCGTCTCCCCATTTGCGCAGCGTTTCGTGCTCTTTTAACCCTTCCACGTCTGCGACGATGGCTTTCAAATCTTTTGTCAGCACTTTCAAATCTTGTAGCGTCGCTGTGTAAAAGCCTTCGATTTCCGCGTCTTCCACGCCGCCGAGCGTGATTCCGTTTCTCCGGAAGCGTTCGATGACTTCTTTGAAATAGCCAAAACGCGCGTCGATTTTCCCGGCGAAATCGTGTTCACGGTGTTGGATGAGCGTCTCGAGTTTTTTCTCCATGCTCTTCAAAGAACTTTGAATTTCCATGAGTTGCTGCTGGCCGACCACGGTCGTCAACAAGCTCATGCTCGCATGCGCAACAAGCGCGGGATTCACCCGTTTCACCAACACCGCCTGCTCGTATATCCCTTTCACGCCGTCTTTTTTCACTGCCGGCACATAACCCTTGCCGTTGACCCGCTCAATCAGCGTCATGCTCTTATCCTTCAAGCCCTTGACCACTTCCGGGCTGAACTCTACGCGGAAGGTCCGGCTTTGGTGGAAAATCACCGCTCCGTCTTTTAAGGTCTCAGCGATCACAGGAATCATATTCGCCGGAATCTCGATTCGCTTGTAGCCGCTCTTAACGAGTTCCGCATCCTCCACTTCGGTCACGACCGGGTTCAAATGGCTATCGTCGTCTTCCGGCTCAGGCTCCTCAATTTCAAGCTCTTCTTCCACGCTTTCACTAGGCGTTTCTTCTATTTGAATGGATGCGTCTTTATTCTTTTTGAAGTAAATAAAGGCGCCCCCTGCTATCACTACGATTGCCGCAATCAAGAGATACATATATTCCATACTCGTTGCCTCATTTCTTTGGTAGTTCATATTTTACTAAAGAACCGATCATAAAGGATAAAAGAAGCTTACCAGTCACTTTAAATCTCTTCCCTGCGCGCGAGGAAGCTAAAACGATTTACGAAAAGATAAAAAAACTCATCAAGCACCTTTCATTTCTCGAGTTTAACAATTAGTTATTCACCTGCCGTTTAGGCGGTGTTTACCGAATATATAAGATATCGAATAACATAGTATTTTCCAGAAAGCTTTGGTATTGTAAAAATAAAAGCAGCGGTATACCGGACCAGAAGGAAGTGCATAAAACCCATTATGAAACGCTATTTGATGCTCTTTGTTTACATCACTTTCTTATTCCTATCGATTTTTTATGTCACTGAACAATCTGCCGAACCGATAGCAGAAGACCAGAGCCGCTTGCTACCAGTGAAAATGAAAGCGATAAAAGCGACCGACAGCACAGCCGAAATCCAGCAAGTGGTCCTTGATGCCAATTCACAAGGAGATTCCATCGCGATTGCCGGCATGCAGCACAGCCAAGGCGGACATACTGTGTATCCCGACGGCATCTTGCTGGATATGAAACCGTACAATAAAATTCTAAGATTCGATGCCCACGAAAAAACTATAACGATCCAAAGCGGAGCAACTTGGCGTGACATTCAAGACTATATCAATCCATATGGGCTGGCTTTGAAAGTCAGCCAGTCCCAAAACATTTTCACTGTCGGCGGCTCTTTAAGCGTCAATGCACACGGCCTTGATATCCGGCAAGGCAGCTTGATCGACACCGTCGAATCACTTCGCCTGCTGGATGCAAACGGCGAGATCCTGACACTCAGTTCGGATCAGAACCCCGAGCTGTTCAAAGCGGTTGTAGGAGGCTATGGTTTATTCGGCGTCATTCTGGACGTGACATTGAAACTGACGGACGATGAAATGTATGAAATCCATTCTGAACAGCTTCAGTACGATGAATACAATGATTATTTTAACGAGAGCGTCAGAGCAGATGAAAAGACGAAGATGCATTTGGCGCGAATTTCCTTATCCCCTGACTCGTTTTTGGAAGACATGTACGTCATTAATTATCAGGAAACGGAGCAGGAAAGCCTTCCCATGGAGCCCCAGAAATTAAAACAGGAGACCTTGATCGCTGTTCCGAAATTTTTCCTCGGGCTTGCCCGGCTGAATGAGCAAGGGAAAAAAGTGTTCTGGAATACCCAGAAAACCTATTCCGCTTCGATTGATGGGAAATTGATTTCGCGAAACAACGTCATGCGGTCGGATTCCGAATTCATGGAATACAGCCATCCCGAAAACACCGAAGTCCTTCAGGAATATTTTGTTCCTGTGGAAAATTTTGAAGCGTATATTGACGACTTGAGAGAAACCTTAATTGACGAAGACCAGTTCAACTTATTGAATATCACCATCCGCTATGTTGAAAAAAATGAAAAAGCAGTGTTGTCTTATGCGAAAGACGATATGTTCTCGCTGGTTCTCCTAATCAATCAAGGAACCGATGCACAGAGCATAGAAGATACTGGAAGGGTCGTCCGAAATATGATTGATGTGACGCTCGACCACGGCGGGAGCTATTACTTGCCGTATTTCGGCTACCCCACTAAAGAACAAATGGCTGAAGCATACCCACGGACGAGCGAGTTTTTCGACTTAAAAAAAGAATACGATCCAAGCGAGCGGTTTGTGAATATTTTCTATGAGGAGTACAAGCAATGAACTATAAACGATTCATCGTCTATCAAGGAACCATCGTCATGGCCTCAAGCATGATCTTCCCGTTTTACATCTTGATGCTCAGAAACGTTGGAAATTCCTACTCCCAGTTTGGCTGGGCTTATGGACTGTTTGCGTTGACCGCTGCCATTTGCTACCCGCTCATCGGCAAAATCGCTGACCGAGCGGGCGACCGTGTGCTGCTCAGCATCTACTCCTGGGGGATGGCGCTACTATTGCTCGTCTTTCCTTTAGCAAATGAAATATGGCATGTCTATCTTCTTCAAATCTTTATGGGAGTGCTCGGGGCAGTCCAAAAAAATTCCGAAAAAACCATATTGGCGAGGCACGTCTTAAAAGAAACCGCCGGAAAAGAAATCGGCAATTACCACATTTGGACATCAATTGCCGCAGCCATAGCGGTCATCGCCACCGGTTATTTAGTGGACTTTTTCACGATATCGAGCATTTTCTATATCGCCTCTGCACTATTCGCCTGGAGCGGGTTTTCGATTATGAAAAAAGACAAAGCCTTGCCCGAGTTGCAAACTTAACACCCATATAGCGAATTTCGCAGTCGCTGGAAAATTGGTTGAATGTCTACCGGGTAAGGGACCTTTATTTTAACCGAACATGCGAAAGCCGTATCCAACAAGCGCGAACTTGTCGGATACGGCTTTTTTCGCTCACCAGAAAGCGATACAATTTTTCGTTTGATAGAACGGGTGTGATTTTGTATGTCATATAGATTTCACGAGTCACTTCATTTATCGTATTCTGGTCTCAACACATTGAAGCGGGTTCATCTATGCTTCTTCTTTCACGGACTCCTCAGGAATGATCAAGTTCAAGGCAATCGCCACAAAACAGGCGATAGTGATGCCGGACCCACCGAATAATAACTTGATAACTTCCGGAAACCCATTCATCGCATCGGGCACTTGGCTTAAGCCGATTCCAAATACTAAAGACAAGCCAATGATGATCTTGGCTCTTTCATTTAACGGCTCGGACGTCAAGATCGAGATACCGGTTAAGGTGATTTGAGAAAAGATAATAACCGTGGCCCCGCCAATGACAGCTGGCGGCATGGTAGAGATCAATGCGCCAACCTTAGGGATGAGCCCAGCCAAGATTAAGAACCCGGCGCCAACTGCGACAACATAGCGGCTCATGACTTTGGTAAAGGCGATCATCCCTACATTTTGGCTAAAAGACGTGTTGGGCAGCGAGTTGAAAATCGCTCCGAGAGAAGACGTAAAACCATTAGCGATGACGGAACCGGAAAGCTCCTTTTCGGTCGGTTCTCTGCCAGCTCCCCCGGTCGTCATCGCGGTAACATCCCCCACGGTCTCAACAGATGTCACAATAAACATGATCATCATCGGAAGGATCGCTCCCCAGTAAAATTCTATTGGAAAATAAAACGGTTGCGGAACGGAAAACCAGCTCGCTTCTCTCATGGCCGTAAATTCGACCATCCCCAGTGGCAATGCCACCAAATATCCAATAATAATGCCAATTAAAATAGAGGAAGTTTTCGCCATTCCCGTTGCATATCGATTGAGAAACAGCACAATGGCCAATACCAGTAACGCCACTAGCCAGTTTTTAGCTGAGCCAAAACTTTCAGACCCACTGCCTCCAGCCATCGAGACAATACCTGTCGGCAACAAAGACAAACCGATCGTCAGAACGACTGTACCGGTGACAATTTTCGGAAAGAATCGCCTAACTTTCTTTACAAAAAACCCTAAAGCGCCGCCAAACAAACCGCCGATCAAGCTGGCGCCCAGTAATCCGCCGATGCCGTAGGAGCTGGCGATAACGAGATTGGTCGGCAGAAATCCGAAACTCGTCCCCATCACGACCGGCAGCCGTGCCCCGACCATCCATATTGGGTAACATTGGATGATCGTCGCAATCCCAGCCATCACCATGGCGCTTTGAATTAAGATCGTTAAATCCGCTCCGGTAATGCCGACCGCACCCGCAATGATAATCGGGACCGCTACATTCCCTAAAAACATCGCGAAGATATGCTGCAGTCCTAAAGGAATTGCTTCTTTTAATGGAGGGACCCCATCCACATCGTATTTACTCGTATTCTTCACCTTTGTGTCTGCTTCAACTGTTTCCTTCATAAAACACCTCTTTTCCATTTTCTTTGGCTATTCGTACTATCTTCGGTTAAACAGGACTCTTCGCTTCATGCGGACGCTTTCCGCTGACGGAGCGCTGAGCCTCCTCGTCGCAAGCTCCCGAGGGGTCTCATCACTCCATTCTTCCGCAGGAGTCGCCGCATTGCGCTCCGAGTCCTTGAGATATTGTTTGCGAAAAGTCTAATAGTTCGTGACTCTCCTTGATTTGATTCACACACTAACTTACTAGCAGATATGGAGCAAAATAGCTGCGACTCCTGCGGTAAAGCCAGACGACCGAGACCCCGCAGGGAGCGCAGAGACCGAGGAGGCTTGGGCGCGAGCCCGCGGAAAGCGCAGCGATTTTGCGGAATATCCCCTTACTAGCCAGCCTATATAGAATCAATCTCCAATATTTTCTTCACGGCATAATCCGCGCCTCGTTCTCTGGAGACGCTTTGCCAATACCGCAGATTGTTCTTGGAACTCTCTTCTAGCTCAGTCAATGCCGTTGCCAATTGTTGTTGGCTGAAATTGTTTGGGTCCAATATTCTTCCTAAATTTTGCTTCTCGATGTCGTAGGCGATATTAAACTGATCGCTGGAGAACGGCAAGATGACCATCTCTTTTCCATGGTACATCGCTTCCGTTAAAGTGTTGCATCCCCCGTGGAACACAACGGTGTCCACATACTGCATCAGCGCAACTTGTGGGATAAACCCTTCGATGATCGTATTCGGCGAACTGTATTTTTGAAGTGCCTCCGCATGGCTTCCTGCCGAAACGATCAACAGTGCATCCGGATGGCTTTCTCTCGCCGACAAAATGAGTTTTTCCAGCACGTCTTTTCGGTTCGACAAAAACGTCCCCAAGCTGATCATGATTTTCTTTTCCTTGGTCTCTATTCGTTTCATCCACTCTTCATCTAAAGCTACCGCTTGGAATGAATTTCCGATAAACAGCTCTTTCGGGTTTTCTTCGTGTTTTTCGTTATCGTTGAAATCAAAATAATTGTAGATGACCGCAATTTCCGACACTAAACTAAACGCATTGCTGATGGGTTGAATCGATTTATTTTTCGTGATGATACTATTGAATACTTCCGTAAACTCCCGTTGTGTTTGGGTGGACACTTGCTTGAGCTTCGCCAAATCATTCTCTTTGACCGTGATCGCATCGGGCCAGTTTTTCGGCACGTTGAAATACCGCCCGTCTCTTGGAATGGTATTCGGATGGGGCGGGCAGAACGTCACAAACGGCAATCCCAAGAAATATAAACTCAACGTCACCGAGTAAGACAGGATGTCGACAACGTAAAGATCCACATCCAGGGAATCATCGATGACTTTAATAGTGTCAATGAGCTTTTGCGGGTTATACAGCATATCCGCTTTTCTATGGCGGGACTGCGTGATCAATGTTTCCACCGCCCCTTTTTTGGTCGACTCGAAAAATTCCTCGAGCCGCATGCGCTCTGTGTCCGGTTGGACGGTGTCTTCACTTGTCCCCGTATTTTTATTGGCACTGATGTCGATCTCGTAGAAATTCAAGTTCTCTTCCACGATCTTGTCCTTAAATTCGATGCTGCAGCCAAAAGTCACTTCTGCGCCATGTGCTTGAAAACTCTTGGCCAACACGAGCAAAGGATTGAAATGCGAATAAAAAGGAGGACTGATGAAAAAGATTTTTCTATACTTCATTGGCAGTTTCTCCTTCTAGGGACAAATAAAACGACACGAATTCTTTTGAAATGTTTTGAATCGAAAAGTGTTCATCCACTGTTCGCTGTCCTGCCGCTTGAATTTTTCGAATGGCTGCTGGATCAATTGAAGAATCATACAAATGGCTTTCGGTTTCTTTCGCGATCGTTTCCCAATTGCTGGTGTCGATCAAAAATCCATTTTCGCCGTTCTTCATATAACTTTTCACTCCGCCTTTGATCGGGCCGAGCGTCAGGAAGCCGATCGACATTGCTTCTAATATGGCGATGCCAAACTCTTCTTTGACACTTGAGCATAGATAGATATGCGGATAGTCAAAGTCTTTCTTGATGATCGTCCGTTCAAGCGATCGGATATCCACATTCGACATAGCTCCTTTATGGATGAACCGGTCTTTGAACTCGGGATGCTTTTGCACGAAATCTTCGAAGAAATCGATCACCATTTTTTCTTCTGGACTCGGATTTTCTAAGTCTCCTCCGATAATGAGAAGATTATGAGTGTCTGAGAGCTTGGAGTTTGCCCACGCTTTGAGCAGTTCCATCTGCCCTTTTAACACAGCCAATCTTCCGACGTTCAAGATGACAGGCTTTTCAAAGAAAGCTTTATTTGTTTCACTCCATGCCGCAAATGGGTTAGGAGAGCCCGCGATGTCTTCTACATCAATGGCTTGGGCCGTGTGTATGCCTTCACCGATCATTTTTATTTTTCTATTTACAGCCCCGTCCTGAAATTGAGGGAAATAGACTGCCAGTTCTGTTTGTACATCTGCATTCCCGATCCCGACGATTCCATCGCTTGTGTGAATCAATTCGTCGCCTATTTTGATCTTGTTCAGTTTTTCAATCAAATCGTTAAATTCAAGTGCTTTTATGCGCCCAGCTCCATCAAACATGTTCCGGTGCGGGTCTGGCGTCAGCGTAAAGACCAATTGGCTCGTTAACTCTTTAGCTAGATGAGCCACCGCTTTAGACGCATTGTCTAAAAACCGGATATGAAAGACATCGGGTTCTATATTCGACCGTTTCAAAAAATGAGCGATTTGCCGTTTGATAAAGAGCTCTCGTTTAATAAACTTGTCTGATCTGGACTGATCCAAATAGATCGGCAATCGGATAAAGACGTGTTTATCGCCGTGAAAACTGATAAACGGTTTGGTGGATGCTTGCGTGATCGTAATCGTAAACACATGAGCTATTTGATCATCTTTCGATACTTCTTCACCCAAGGATTTCAATAACACCGCTAAGCCCCCGTTGTTTCCTTTGCCGCTATCTTCAAAATCCCCGTAAAACATCGACTGCAAAATCGACGTGCCTTGCTTATCGAACGTGACATCGCTCTGGAGAAAATCCAAATAGCTATCCACAAACACTTGGTTTCGGTCGTTTCTGATGTGCTCGTCCACAACGGCGGGATCAATCGTTTCCATTGGAGACAGACTCATCAAGGCATTCATTCCTTGGATTTTGATGCTATCCGGGTAATCAAGAGCCAATAATTTGGTTAGGGCATCTGTAGATCCCTGTTTGTTAAAACGCTCTACATAGTCCAACAAGATCGAAACGATTTCTAAATCCTGTTCGTATTGCTGAAACATCGAACCGATATCGTCATCACTTAACAGATCCAACTCACATTCAATGCACAGATCCACAATATGATAGAGCTTTTGACTATCGACTTGCCGGGTGACGAGTAAGTCTTTTATTTTTCTCTCTATAATTGGCTTAACCTCGTCGTTGAATAGAGTCAAAATCGCGTCGATGATAAATCGATCCGTGGTCGGATGCTGTCCTAAAAAAGCCAGTAATCCATCAATGTCCTTATCGTCTAACTTCTTGTTCAGCTCGAGTTGCTTGATCGTTCGAATGTGCTCGATCACTCTTAATTCGTCGGAACTGATAGCCGTGCCGTTATTTATGTACTCCTCTAAAAATTGAAGCGGATAACTGTTATTGCTTTCATGGCCGTAAACTCGATTTCTGAACTCTATGAATTCGTTCATTTTTCATCCCCCGATACTTTCAGTAGATTATCTTCTTCCTACTCTATACCACCAGGAGTACTACTATATGCGCATGCAGTTCTCTATTCTTTTTAACACCACGAAAGATGCCAACTATTGCCAAAACTATTGAAGCAATTAGGGGCAAATCTACTTTATTCCTTATACAACATTCCTTCCTAGCCATCACAGAATACGGGACAACAAAAAAACCACACCCGCCAAGTTAGTTCGGCAAGTGTGGAAATCTAGTATGTGTTTAAAAGCTCAGCCAGATGACTAAGCTACGTGTTATTTATGAACAGCCGCAATCTCTTCCATCAATGCGACCCAGTCGTCTCTCGTGAAATCATACAATTCCAGCTCGGTTTTTCTCAGAACCATATGGATGCTGTCGAATTTGTCGTCCGACCGGAAGCGCCACCAGCTTTTCGCAGTAGAAGTCTGCGTACCCGGCTCAAAATACGTCAACGTGATTTCAGGATCGATGATGTCTTCCACCCGGTCAATGTCCAATAGATTGTGCGGGACATCAATATATAGGCCGAGCGCTGCTTTATGGGGTGTGATGGATCCGATTTTATATTCTGACTGTGCGTCACGCTTCTCAACTGTATCACTCCACGGAACTGGGGTGTCGCTCAGGATCAAGGTCCGTCCCTCTTCATTTGTCTCCACTCGGCAATTCGGCAAGCTGTTAAAGACATCTGTCATTTCGTTCATTTTTTGTTCGACCATTTTGTTCATTTGGCTGTCTCATCCCTTTCAATTCATCTAGCTACTTGCCTATTATTCTATCACGTTCACCAGGTGGCTCTTTGTTTCATTTCCTTAAATTAAAAACGACCTTGTACAAAGCATGTTCTATGCCTCGTACAAGATCGCTCGTTCTTCATTATAAGAACAATAAGCCCAATCCAATTACGACACCGCTCACAACCAACACGATGACGCAAAAGCCCATGATGTCTTTCGCTTTGAGACCGGCGATGGCCAGCGCTGGCAAGGCCCAGAACGGCTGGATCATATTCGTCCAGGCATCGCCCCATGCAACTGCCATGGCGACTTTCGCCGGTTCACTGCCAAGCATTTCCGCTGCTTCGAGCATAATCGGTGCTTGCACCGCCCATTGGCCGCCACCAGAAGGAACGAAAAAGTTCACGAGACCGGCGCTTAAGAACGCGAATAACGGGAAGGTCTCCGCCGTCGAAACACTGACGAAGGCTTCTGAAATGACCGCCGCGAGTCCTGATGCTGTCATCATGCCCATGATGCCTGCATAAAACGGGAACTGAACGATGATGGCGCCTGCCCCTTTGACCGCTTCCTGCACCGCGCTCAAATACTTGCGCGGCGTCCCGTGGAATAGGATGCCGAGGAACAAGAACATAAAGTTGACCAAGTCGAGCGTTAACGCAAATCCGTTGTTGACGAAATAATAAATGATAAATGCAATACCTAGTGCGCCGATCACCATCGACAAGATCCAGCTGTTCTCCAATCGCTCCGCTGGGGTCATGTTCCCTTTTGACGGAACTTCTTCAACCGGCGGGTCGACCAAAACGGCAGGATCAACTGTGACTGTGTCTTCTTTTTTCGGCATCATCATGCGGTTCAATAGCGGTACGATAATGACCAAAGCCGCAATGATAATCAAATTATAGCTGGAGAAAATCGTTTCCGATGTGGGAATGATGCCAATTCGATCAGCAAACGGATGCCCTTCTGTCGCGATCGATAACGGAATCGACCCTGAAAAGCCGGCGTGCCAGATCAAAAACCCGGAATAGGCACTCGCAATCAACAAGCGGTAATCGACATTGTCGACGCGCTTCGCCAATTCTTTCGCAAACAAAGCTCCGATGACCAAACCGAAGCCCCAGTTGATCCAGCTTGCCGCCAGCGACACAATCGTCACCCACAAAATCGCACTGCCTGGCGACTTTGCAAAACTCGCAAGTTTACCGAGTCCTTTCTTAAAAATCGGGCTGCTCGCCAGTACAAAGCCCGTGACGAGCACGAGCACCATCTGCATCGAGAACGCCAAAAGCGCCCAAAAGCCCTCACCCCAGAACGCCACCATCTGCGCAGGCGATGAATCCGTTAAGCCTAAGCCCAAACCGAAAACCACAACCGTCAAAATAATGACGAATAAAAACGGATCAGGTAAATAACGCTCCATTAAGTTGTTCGAAAAACGTGTAATCGCTTTCAATTCATATCTCCCCTTTGCCAAAATGTTCACTGCACTTCCAATGCTACCTTATTTAAGCCGGTTCGTCTGCGGGAAACAGGAAAAAAGAGGGCACGGTTTTGTCCCTGTGCACCACACAATTTATACACAATTTATAAAGTTGCATAAACAGAAAAACACCTCCCAGAACGGTCGCTCCGGGAGAAGATAAAATGAATGTTCCATAAATTGTCGTGTATTGTCAGAATCGTTTAGAATTGTTTCGTGCACAGGGACACAAGGGTACAGATAGAGAGAAACTAACACTAGGAGCTGAGCTTGTGGAATACAATACAATAACAGGAAAAACGGCCATCATCACGGGGGCCAATAGCGGACTCGGATTGGAAACGGCCAAATCGTTCGCCCGTCTAGGCGCACGGATCATTTTGGCGGTCCGCAATCTCGATAAAGGACAAGCAGCGGAACAAGAAATCCGCGAAGAATCTCCTGAAGCCACGATCGAGGTAATGCAGCTCGACTTGTCTGATTTGGAGAGCGTACGCGCTTTTGCAGAGACCTTCACTAGCCGCTTCGACTCACTCGATTTGCTGATTAACAATGCCGGCGTCATGACGCCACCTTATACAAAGACGAAAGACGGTTTTGAGCTGCAGTTCGGCAGCAATCATCTTGGGCATTTTGCGTTGACGGGACGGCTCTTGCCTTTGCTGCTCCAGACGGAGAATTCGCGTGTAGTGACATTGAGCAGCTTGGCGCACCGAAATTCCGCCATTTACTTTGACAACCTTGACGGCTCGAACGGTTATAAAGCGATGAAGTTTTACGGCCAAAGCAAATTGGCGAATTTAATGTTTGCGACAGAACTCGATGAGCGGCTCAAGCAGCACGGCGTATCGACGCTCAGCCTCGCGTGCCATCCCGGGATTTCTGCGACCAATTTATTTAAGATCGGCAACCGCGAAATGCCTCGCATCTTCAAAGGGCTCCTGCACCGCTATTTGCAGCCGGCGACGATGGGCGCACTCCCGACTGTCTATGCCGCAACGGAAGCTGACCTAACCGGCGGCGAATACATCGGGCCGGACGGCAAAGGCCGACGCAAAGGCTATCCTGCTTTAGAGCAACCGGACCCGGCAGTGAATGAAGCGGCTGTCCGCCAGAAACTATGGGACGTTTCCGAAAAACTGACCGGCGTGACGTTCAACTTCAGCAAGTAACTCTTATCGAATTCACCATATGCCAGACACAAAAGCGAGCGTATGCGGCTTCCCCCGGGAAACCCCGCATACGCTTTTCTGGCACTCAATTTATTCGCTGATGCTTGAAACCCCTTCATTAAGGATATAGTAGCTATACAAGGTTTTTTCGTTCGGTATCACGTGCTTTGTTCTACTCCAGAAATTTTTTCACAATTAATTTCAGAAGACACTTAAAACGGAACCGAACGACAGGCGTGATACTCATTAGGAGGTCTATCTTATGAACCCACAAATCTTAATCGTCGGAGCAGGCCCCACTGGCTTGGCTCTGGCCTATAGCCTGGCGCGTCAAGGCGTGCCATTTCGCATCATCGACCGAAATGCAGGAACCGGCACCGCCTCCCGCGCACTCGCTGTCCATGCGCGCATATTGGAACAATACGACCAACTCGGACTTGCCGAACGCAACATCAACTGCGGGCATCCGATTTTGTCGCTCGATGTCAGCGACGGCTTAAAAGTGAGAGCCCAATTGAAATTCCATGAGCTCGGCAAAGGACTCAGCCCGTTTCCGTTTATCTTAAGTTTGCCGCAAGACGAGCACGAAAAAATTCTCGTCGACGAATTAAGCAAAATCGGCGTCGAAGTCGAATGGAACACGTCCCTGCTGTCATTTGAAGATTCAGGACAAGGTGTGAAAACTGTCTTGCAGCAACAAGGCCATTCAGAAGAAACCGCCGAATTCGCCTATCTATGCGGATGCGACGGCGCCGGAAGCATGGTCCGAAAAGGACTCGAACTGGACTTTCCCGGCGGCACCTACAAGCAATTGTTCTTTGTCGCCGATATCGAAACCGCAAAGCCGGTCGATGATATGGAAAAGATGGACATGTACATGGACGATGACGGCTTCATGCTTTATATGAACGTCCGCAATGCCTACACGAAACGAATCCTCGGCATCGTGCCCGAAGAATTCAACGAACGCACCGATGTCGCCTACAGCGAAGTCAACGACTATATCGAGAATAAAATCCGCGTAAGCGCGGCCAAGGTCAATTGGTTTTCCACTTACCGCGTCCATAACCGCGTCAGCGAGCGCTTCGCCAAAGGGCATATTTTCATCCTCGGCGACGCCGGCCATTTGCACAGCCCGACCGGCGGACAAGGCATGAACACCGGCATCGGGGACGCCATCAACCTCGGCTGGAAACTCGCGGCGGTCGTTTTGGAAAAAGCCGACGCTAAAATACTCGGCACCTACGAACAAGAGCGCATCGCTTTCGCACGCCGCTTGATCTCAACGACCGACAAAGCATTCCAGACCATCGTCAATCAAAAATTGCCCGGCACTCTACTCCGAGAATATGCCGTGCCGTACGTCTTGCCGGCCGTATTCAAATTTGCGTTCCCTTCCAAAAATGCGTTCAAGGTCTTATCGCAAATCCATATCAATTACCGAAGCAGCCTCCTCAGTAAAGGCAAAGCCGGCAAAGTGTTCGCCGGCATGCGCTTGCCGTGGGTGGAAACCGCAAACGGCGATAACTTCGCAGCGTTGCGCTCGGTCGATTGGCAAATCCATATCTACGGCAAAGCAAAGCCTGAGCTCACCGAATTTGCGCGATTGCAGTCGCTTGAGCTCCATGAGTTTCCTTGGGAAGCTAGTATGAAAGACGCCGGATTCAAGCAAGACGCCATGTACTTGATTCGGCCGGATGGCCACGTGGCGCTTGCGACCGATGGGCAATGGCTGCGCGTATTGAATATGTATCTGGACGCTTTTGAAATTAAGGCGTTTGGAGCGAAATAAGATAGCTGAACAAATCAAAATGCCACATCCGCAGTATGGCTGCAGATGTGGCATTTTGTGGTGTAGATCGTTGTGTATAATTATGACAAGCCCTTTAATTTTTTTGGTATTCTTCAATTAAACGTTCCAAGTTAACAAGGATCATGTAATAGTTTGACGGTAAATGAGACACTTTCTCTTCGATGTTAGATCGTGAGCTTAATTCAGGGTATATAATTTTTTGTAATTGATCTTCCACTTTCTTAAAAAAATCTATTAATGCGTTTAAGTATTGCAAAGATTTCGCGTCAATATTTTCATACCCTCTCGATAATTCTAAATTTCCTTGGTATTGATCATGAGCTTCCAATTCCATTTTTTGCAATTGATTTAGATCCACTTTTTGCATTTCATTTGACCGTAACCAGTCTAAATCTACTGTCTCTAGAGTAAGCTCTATTTGATCCAGAAAAATATCATCCGAATTTGCATTATTGAGCATACTTTCTATTTCTTCAAATTTGCTATCGTATTTATCCGTAAAACCATGCTGAACGGTGACGGATTTTGTGTAGCCGATGGGTGAAAAAGGATACACATAACCGCTAACACTTATAACTAAAGTTAGGAATAGGGCAATGCTTAAAATAAGTAGAATAATTTTCTTTTTCAATTCGGCTCACTCCATAAACCAGTATATGGAACATTCAACTCTATTTAACTTTAACTAATTTTCTAATAATTGTAAACATTAATATTATTTGTGGTTTTTAGCGGTTGCTAGACCGTCAAAAATGATGTGTAATAAGTAAAACCTTGCTCTATAAATTCGTTTACACAAAATACTTTGCGCTCTCCCGCGTACTGTCAGAATCCTTACTATTCTCATTTGTACAGAGAATAAAAAAGCAGGCCATCACGAACTTCCGTGATAGCCTGCTTCTTTACTATTTACTGATCGCCTTACGCGAATGACACTATACTAAGTCTTGTCGCCGACAACTTACTCTGCTGCAGTGATCTGGTAGATCGAACCGCCATCAGTACTTGCAATAAGCGCGCCATCTTCTGTGACAAGAATGTCGCGGAAACGTTCGACTTCATCAGTCAATAGACGTTCTTCTCCGACGATCATATCGTCTTCAACAACGACACGGACAATATAGTTCGGCGCTAAGCCACCGATGAACATATTGTTTTCCCATTCAGGGATGGCGTCGTTGTCATAGAAGGACATGCCGCTTGGCGCACTGGTTGGGTCCCAGTAATATCTTGGTTCCACAAAGCCTTGCTCCTCATGTTCTGAAACGCCGTCATTAACAAATTCACCAGAGTATTCGAGGCCATAAGAAACGACTGGCCATCCATAGTTATTGCCCGGTTCGATGATATTCAATTCGTCCCCAGCTTGCGGGCCGAATTCGACAATCCATAAGTCGCCTGTTGCCGGGTTATAGTCGATACCTTGAATATTGCGGTGACCGTAGCTGTAAATGCCATCGAGTGCGTCTTCATCTTCAACAAATGGATTCGACTCGACTGGTTCTCCGTCTTGTGTAATGTGAATGACTTTACCTAAGTAAGCATCCAATTCTTGTGCACGATCGCGACTTTCGACATCTGAACGCTCACCCGTCGTTAGGAACAGGTTGTCCTCATCGTCAAAGATAATGCGCCCGCCATAGTGCAAGGTGCCTTCATAAGCTGGAGTCGCTTGGAAGATCACTTCAAAATCTTCGAGTGAAGTTTCATCTTCTGACAACATCCCTTTACCGACAGACGTTACCGTACCGCCTTCAATATCCTGAGAAAACGTCAGAAAGACCATCCGCGATTCCTCAAAATCAGGGGCCACTGTGACATCCAGCAAACCACCTTGATCTTCGTTATTCACTTCCGGTGTCCCTTCGATTGGATCTGAAACCGAACCGTCTTCAAGGTTTACAATCAGCAGTTCCGCTGCATCTCGCTGCGTCACGAGTATGCGGTTTGTCTCAAACTCTTCCATGCCCCAAGACACGCCAAGACCTTCAACTACCACTTCTGTATCGAGTTCCGTTTCCGTTTCTACTGCGGGAGCTCTCGTTTGTTCCGGGAACGCCGGTTCAAACTCCGTCACTTTCGGTTCAGTTTCTGCACTTTCATTCGTGCTTTCTTCAGTACCTTCACCAGCACTTTCTTCTGTTGGCGCATCCGAATCATTCGTTGATTCTTCGTTTGAAGCTTCATCATCGCCGCATGCTGCTAAAACTAATGAAGACATCAGCATGGTGCCGAACATCATTCTTGACCACGTAATTTTCATCATCATGTTCCTCCCCATTTCTAAAATTTTAAACCGAATCTATTCCAAATTCAGTTTATTGAAATCAACACCAACAATTGGTTCAGAATTTCATACCGTCACTAAAAATGCCTTGATATTAATACTTTTCCCTTCAAACTATTCCAGTAAACTAATTTTTGCGGGTTAAATGAATTCGTGACACTTGCGACGGACAAGCAATGGCTATGCGTGTTGAATATGTATCTGGAGGCTTTCAGGATTTTAGCGTATGAAACCGGCTATCCACCATAGTCAAATCACAAACAAAAGCCGCATCCATTAACCCTTAAGGTTTCTGGATACGGCTTATTTTGCATGCAATTGCAGCCCACGAATCAGTTTTGACACAGGGCGATGATGTATGTGAATCAGGCATGTAATTTAAAACGTTTGGCCTTGCCGTGCATATGTTGTCTAGCTGAGAGGTCCTTTAATTCGGCGATAATGACCTTCGGGTTGGAAGCGCCCAATATGGTCGATATATAACTCACTTTAAATGTATAGGTCGATTTCAAGCGGAAATTTCGATACTCGGGCGAATCTTCCGTCGTCGTCCAATAGAAAACATTGCCTTCACTATCTAGTAAAGAAACGACCCGGTGTTCGTCGTTTTGAAAGCAGGACAAAAATTCAAGATCCCGTGTATAATCCATCCCTTTTTCGAATCCGTTCACTTCTTTGATTGCCAGCACCATCGAAACGCACCTCATTCCATAGTGGTATGCTTTTAATATACCAGAACAAACGTTTGATTACTAGTAAAAAGCTCAAAAAAATAGAATTTTTAGTTAATAAAGTGATAAAAAAAGAAATAAAACTCGTCCATTTACTGCATGACGCCTTAAACAAGCTATTGCGTGAGCCACCTGAAAAGCGCATACTTAAGTGTCGAAAAAATGAATAGGAGTACGATACATATGGAAAACCAGGCAACATCGCGTAAACAAATCACCCCTCAATACGATCCGTGGGAAGCGTATATGGATATCGAAGACCACGGGAAACTGACATTATCCAGCATCGAATTCACCACGACTTATTTATGCAATATGCGCTGTGAACATTGTGCGGTCGGCTATATGCTTGAGCACAAAGATCCGGACGCACTGCCGATCGAGCAGCTCTTTTCGCGCCTCGATGAAATCCTTCATTTGCGGACCATCAGTTTGACGGGCGGAGAGCCGATGTTTTCGAAAAAATCGGTCGCCAATTATGTCTTGCCCCTCCTGAAATACGCCCACGCACGCGGCGTCCGCACCCAGATGAATTCAAACCTGACAATGCCGCTGGACCGCTATATGGAGATCGCTCCTTATTTGGATGTCCTGCACATTTCCCATAACTGGGGCACCATCGATGATTTTGTCGATGGCGGATTTGCCAATATGGAACGCAAGCCATCCAGAGAACGCCGGGCTGAACAGTTCCAACGCATGATCGACAACAGTCGCGCACTGGCAGAAGCAGGCGTCATGGTCTCGGCAGAAACGATGCTGAACAAGCGGACCCTGCCTCATTTGAAGAGCATACATAAGCAAATCATTGAAGAAATGAAATGCGCGCGCCACGAAGTACATCCGATGTACCCAAGCGATTTCGCCAGCCAATTGGAAGTGCTGTCGCTCGATGAAACGAGAACAGCGATCCACGAATTACTGGATGCCCGCGATGAAAATGTCTGGATGCTCTTTGGCACCTTACCGTTTTACCCGTGCAGCCAAAACGACGAAGACATCCAACTCCTGAACCGCATCCACTCAAGCAAAAACGTCACCGTTCGCAATGATCCGGACGGCCGCTCACGGCTCAATGTGAATATCTTTACCGGTGAAGTCATCGTCACCGATTTCGGCGATACACCCCCGATGGGCAACATCCAGCAGGATTCACTGCCGGCCATGCTTGACCGCTGGCTGGAGCGGCCATTAGCCAAAACGATCGCCTGCCACTGCCCAGCTGCCAAATGCCTCGGACCGAATTTGTTGGTGAAAGACGCCTACTACCCGGACATCGATTTCACCATCCAAAAATCAAAAATTATTGTTTAAATGAAAAACCCGATCCGGTGTGAAAACTTCTCACCGGATCGGGTTTTTGCGTTTTAAGAAATGTGTTTAAAGCGTTGTCTCAAATCCATATCAATTATCGCAACAGTCGCTTGAGCAAAGACAAACCGACAGAGTTTACACTTGCATGTGCTTTAGCGGATTGAAACCGGAAACGACGATAACTTCGCCCCACTGCGCTCCGTCGATTGCAAATTCACTTCTACGGCAAAGCGACTCCTGAGCTCAGGGACTTTCCCGCTCCCAGTCTGTTACTGGCATTTAAGGAATGTAGTGTTTGGCAATTAAGGGAATGGATGAAAGACTCAGGATTCATGCAAGACGCACTGGACTTGATTCGATCGGATGGCCACGCGGCGCTTGCGACTAATGAGAAATGGCTTCGTGCGTTGAAAATGTATTTGGAGGATTTCAGATTGTGGCTTTTGGAGAGGAGTGAAGAAAGAATAGTAAAAGAGGCTGGAGAAACGGATCTACGAGGAAATCGTTTTTTCCAACCTTCTTCAATAGCCATACCTATTAGTTTTGAGTTTATTCGATATGACACTTTCTAAATTCACTTCCCACTATTTGATTAGATAAAATCTGAATCAAAGGTATCGCTTTTTATTCAATGAATAAATATCAGTTTTCTTGTTCGGCGAATCTTACATTCACGTGACTCTTACTTTTTTTCGCTTAGAATTATAGTTAATTGTCAGCATTCCGAATTTCTTCATTTCCCAGGACTGCTAACTTCTAAAATGTAGTTAACACAACAAGCGTATTAATCAATTAAACTAATTTCGTATACTCTTATTATCATCCCTACTAAATAAACTGTGAATTGAATTAAAAATAGTAAAGTATATATTAATATAAAACCGTAAAGTGATACAATTATTATATATGTGGGAAGTCCTAAAGGTAGATTAATGGACAACAACAAATATCCTACTAACATCATTGAAAATAAAACGGCAGCGGTTTTAGAAGCATAGCTAAATGTATTTATTACGCTTCTAAGATTTTTTTTATTAGCTTCGCTAAAATTTTTAATAAATTCAATTCTCAGTGTTCCTATCATTATCGCCATTCCACTCACATATATAGACAACATCGCTAATATTCCTGGCATCAAGAATGAAAGAATAGATTTAAATATATCTACTGATTCATTTGGTTCTGCTTCGGTAACGACAATTTGCACCAAAAAAAAAGTTATAAATACAGAAAAAATAAATATGTACCAAGTTTTTTCATAGTTCAAAATATGTTTTTTATTCATTAAGAATCACTCTTTTTTTGCACTTTAGTTGAATTTTTTTGATTTTTCACAGTCTGCTTTATCGCCTCTCCCGTTATAGCATTTAAAACATGGTCCTTAAAATATTCAGTGTTCTCTCGGTCTTCATAACTAATCGAAGTTACTAATGGAGTATCCTTTTCCGATTTAACTGTTTTAGCATGTTTACCAATAAATCCAGTTATAACAGCTTTTGAATACCCTAAAAAACCCATTACACTAAACTTGTGCAACACTTCTTTAGCATATTCTCCTTCTAGATCAATCCCTTTATTATTTTCTTCGCTTGTCTCAATGTAGTACTCCATCTTAGTAATATTTTGTTCATCCATCTTTTCGCCAATTTCTTTAGCTTCTTTTTCAATCTCATCTAATTCTTTATCAACAAAATTAGGACTGATTATTTCAACATTTATTTGATTTACACGAGTCAATTCTCTAACCCGCTCCTCAAAATTCTCAGAGTTTTGTTTTAAAATTATTTTAATAGCTTTATCTTCTAATATAGTTTTTGTGAGTTCTTCAAAAGCTTTGATAAATTGATTTTTCCCCATACCCTGTCTTTCAGTAAAAGCAATTATCTCACTTCGCAAATCAAATATAAAAGTGGTACTAAATACTCTTCGACTAATACCAGAGGTTTCTATCTTTTGAGTCTTATTGTTATAAATTTTTATTGTATCAGGTTTTTCACGCATTAAGTCTCCTATTATAATATCTCCATGATCTTCTTTCAGTCGTTTTGTATTGATAAATCGATACGTATCTATTTCTAAAATCTTTTTCTTTATTTCATTCCCATTTTCATCAAATTCATCTTGATTTACATAGTAGGAAATTTCATTTTCGAACACGTACTCTTGCGGTTTAGTATCTAGTTCATGAGCTAGTTCTCCTAAGATATTTTCAAGTTTGCTTTTGTCCTTTTTTAACTCTTCAACATTTGAATTGATATTAAATTTCGCATAATAAACAAACACAAAATAACCTCCCTTATTTCTCTTCATTAAAGCGTTTTAATTTAAATTAGTTGTTAATACTATTTTGTAATGTCCAAAAGTTGATGATGTTGATTGTTCAGAATGTCTGCTTGAAAAGCCCCGTCATCGTTTGCTGGATTCGTTTCAGGGGTCGAAGACTGCTTTTCTTTCATTCAGGTTCTCTGAACTCATAGGGCGGTTAACAATATACCGGCCCTTAGTTGTCACAGCCAAGTGGTTAATGTAACCGAACCAAAATGCATTTTTCCCGTTACTGTTTTTCTTGATACACCATTTAGGTGCCACTGGCACCTCATTCACCAATGTCTCGGTAGAGACATCCAATTGATAGTCAATCTCTTTTTCGTAAAGCGTCTTTTGGGCTTCTTGTTGGACAGCCTGTTCTTCTTTTGATTTTCGTCCTAGTTTTTTGGGACACTACTTTTTATTTTTCGCAGCTGCGTTGGCTTTTCGTCAGTTTCGAAATGTGAGGTGTCAATAGCGCCAGTGGTTTTTCCGTAATATAGCCTTTCTGAATGGCTTTCGCCACCAAGACATCGTAGATTTAATGCATTGGTCTCACTGATGGCTGCAATCATAAGAGAGTAAGCAGCTTCCGAAGGCATATCGTCCGATAATAGGTATATAACGCTTTCCCTTCTGTTTGTTTGTAATGGCGACTACATTACGCAGAATTTGGGAGAAATTTTATTTTTGGGTCGTTTTAGACTTAGAACTGCAAGGGCTCGGAATTAAGAATTTAGCTTATTTATTATTTATTATTTGTTATTTCAATTTACCTAATAATGACTCACATTCAAGAAAATTAAATAAGCGCAAGCTTTTATAACGATCCTTTTCTAGCAACGGAACAATTTAAACTTCGTCAAAGTAAATGTCTTCAATCTGAACTTCTAAATTATAGTTTGAAGTATCACATTATATTTATGACAGATTTGCTCTAATATTATTGTTCTGAAGTTTACCGGATTCATAATTTCTAAACTTAATTTCTTTGTAACTTTTTCATAAGAATGCTTAACACCATTTGGCGTGAATTCGTGAATTATATCACTAATTAATCTATTAATATTCTCTTCATTAAATTCTTCTGTTCCTTGTATCACTACTTGCTTATTCTCATTCTTTCTGTTGATTCGAGGAAAACCTGTGTTAGTTATAGTGTTTATTTTGTTGTCTAATTGCTCTAGTTTATGAATAATATATGTTTGAGCATCCTCAGTCTCAACCTGTTTAAGTATCATATTACTCTCTATAGCTCTATATATAGGATTATCAGTAATCTCATCTTTATTAGCATCTTTTATCATATTACGCAGTTTGTCTTTAATTTCTACAATTCCCATCATGTCATTTTTGTAAAAAATTGTTCTTTGATCAGTAATGTCAAAAGGTAATACAGTTCCAAATTCGCATAACTGTACAATAGGCTTTCGGATAGCATGTCTGACAGCTAACTCATACATAACGTTCGGGTTTAAACCAGTAAGATTAACAATAACCAAATCATCTTCTAAAATGTGCTTTAACAGTTGCTGCGTGATTGACCCTGCATCATTCATTCTATGTGCTACAAAGATCTCAAAATTTAGTTCTGTTAGGATAGGCTCTATTAAAGCATCAATTAGACCTTCTGCCGATCTTCTAACTTCAGAATTCTCATTTCCTATTGGTGTTACAATGAAGCACTTTTTCATTGTTAACCTCTTTTCTTTTTAAATTTTTTATACAACAACGCTTAAACCACTTCCACTTAATTAATTCACAGAACTTTTGAATCTTTTATTTCACTTCTTTAGGGTACAACTATAGTTACTTAATATGTTTTAAGATTTCTTTATAACTACTATCCGAAGAAACTTTATCAAGTCTTCTAGCAGGAAAATCATACATAAAATCTAAAGCCGAATTAATATGTGTTTCTGTAGTTTTGGTTTTAAAATGTTTAATCAATTCTCTTAACCTTTTATCGGGTGTTTCTTTATCAAAATCAGAGACAAATTCTTTATCGTCAAAAGCCTTTAAAAATTCTACGATTTCTTTAACCGAAAACATTTCAACAAATTTCAAATAATATGGAAGTGCTCGCTCATCTACCCCCTTTCTATACCCCTGACCATTACCAACGAGACATACTACAATTGTTTTAACAAATAGTTTTCTCGTTGCAATAGGTATACCAGAAAGAGGTAAGGACTCAGAAATTGACTTTGCATGAATACTTTCATTATAAAAATTATTCCAATCATAATGAACTGATCTTAGTGTTTGGAGTTTTTCTATTAGTTCTGCAACCAAACTATCTTCATCTTTATATTTCATCCCCTTTACTGTCTCTAAAAAGGATTGAGTTAACTCTTTTTTCACAGTTTCAGCATTTTTTCTATATAAGCCAAATTTTGCTCCGATTTGATATTTAGTGTCCTCTGTAGAAAAATCCCAGATGATAGGAGCTAGACCTTCAATATTGTCCCTAACTAGTTGACTTTGTCTTTCATCACAGAAAAGTCCATGAATTGACAAAACAAAATCATCAATTCTTTCTTGAGGTTGTTTTTGCATATCGCTAGCAATAATCACAAAATCTTCGGTAGGAATAACGTTTTTTCTAATATTGTCCAGTAAAACTTTTATTTGGATAACTGAATGATCCGGTTCGGCTGTAATAGCATGTTTCAAACAAGTTTCAAGTAACCCTAACATCTCAATACCTGTAATTTCATTCTGATTAGGATGCGCAGAACTAGCATGATTACGAAGATAATTTACATGTTCCAACCGCTTAAAATTAATATCATTTAATAATCCAATACGTCTACATATTTCTAATAGATCGTGTTCAGAAACCGCTTCAAAATCTTCTTGAGAATGTAGTCCTTTGTATTTATTAGATATTGTCCCGGCAATCATAAAAAAGTGTTGTAAATCAAATTTAGAAACCATTTCTCTAATAGCTTTTACAGTCTCATTCCATAGAAAGTTCAGAGCTCCATCAAATAAACCAACAGTCACTGCTACTGTAAACTTTGAAAGATAAAATGCTTTATCTCTATTATCTATCGGTAAAATTTCTAAAGTTGATTGTAAAGAATAAATAACCTTTCTTCTTTCTTCGATTGGAACAAGAACATTCTCAGTAGGCAGACCAATATAATTCAACATATCTGCTAAAGGTTGATTTAGTGCTGCTACAGAAGTGTCAATTGATTGAACTGAGGCTCCCTCTTTTATTATATCTATCTTCGGATAATTATTATATTCTACCTCAACTAAATCTCTAGACAATTAAATTCCTCCTACTAATTCACATATTTTTTCATACTTACTAAATATAATTATTACCTTGTATTGCTCCATGGGATGCTCCAAAATGTTATTTTATTCATGCACATATTATATAACGTTACTATTTCGAAACTACCAGGTATTGAAGAATAAAAGTTTCATCTATATTTTTCACAACATTTTTTTGTATGAGGCTCATTAACACAACTATTGGTTCATGGATAGCAGTTTTATATAAAGCGTCATAAATTTTCGCCATTTGATTCCTTCTTAATATATATTCGATATAAATTTCTCACATCATAATATTTAAAAAACGCTCCCTTAACTTTTCATCACTCGCAAAAACATAAAGCCCTTTTATTCCCCTTTTCATCAACACATTAATTGAATTCAATATGATCTGTTCTTTCGCCTTTTCAACATTCGCAATACCTTCTTTTCCTCTGAATGCCTCAGTGTCACTATATTTCTCTGTAACAATCTTCAGGCAATCATTTTGCTCGTCATAAGTAACTGATGGCCCCAATATAACTCCTACATAATTCAGATCGAAGCCTTGAATCGTATAGATGGAGCCCGCTTCTTTAATTGTATCTCGCTCTTCTGCCCATGTTTTTTTGGCATAGGTTGAATTCCAGGGAATTTCGAGACTATCTTCTCTAATGTAGTACTGCTCGCCATCCTTCTTATGTTCATAATCGAATGTCGAGACCACTCTTGAGAGTCCATAAATATTATCTTTCTCCACTATGGCATCGTGCATTTCTTTGGCAGAATCGAATATTTGAAAATCATATTGTTTATCTCTTGGTAACTTCAGAATTCGCTTCTCTACAAAATTATCGATCCAGTCGATCACGTCGTCTCCAGCATTCATGCGGAATTGTTCTTTTAGAATATAAGGCGCTTCCGTTTGATGGTCTGGCACGACACTCTTCAGTCGCTCCTCGTCCCAATAGCTTTTCAGCTTTAAGACTTGTTTTTCGTCGTAGACGACGATGACGACTTT
Source organism: Planococcus maritimus (assembly GCF_001687625.2). NCBI lineage: Bacteria > Bacillati > Bacillota > Bacilli > Caryophanales > Caryophanaceae > Planococcus > Planococcus maritimus. The sequence continues at coordinate 638,378 of NZ_CP016538.2, read as the reverse complement.
GCTGTGCTTAATGATTTCTTCCAATTGATTGTCTTCATTGAATCCATTGAAAGCATCCACTCTGCTCAGCAATAAATGCGCTTCATCGACCAACACAATGTCCGCCTTTTCTGCCGCTTTCTTTTGTTTGTTAATGAAACTTGTCGGCTTATCAAAGTTATTCTTTTTAAGGAACTTTACATTGGCAGCGATGTTTTTATACGTTTTCAGCATTTCTGAATGATTGACGAGCAAGTAATTCTTCGTCTGATGGAGATTGGAATTTTTGTCGGCCGCCAGCTCCTGGATGCTATTGAATACGGAACTGAGGACTACGCTCTTTCCTACTCCGGCTTCGCCCTTCACCATGAATACAAAGGTTTCCTCGTCGTGAATATGCTCTTCGCACACTTCTATAATTTTGGTCTTAAGCTCGAGCTGCGTCATCGTCAGCTCTTTAAAAGGAGAAAGCTTGAAGATGTCTCTGTTTTCAATGACGTGAGCAGGGTTATTTACCATTCTCCTATTCAATAGTTCATTCCATATGTCATTGAAAATTTCTTTATCGTAGAATTCCTTGTTATGGTAGTTATGCGTGACGCTTTGCGCCGTCTGGCTCTTGTTCTGCAGCTTGTAGCGATCGTCGCCTAAGAAATAATTGATGAGTTTCGTTTCAATATTGTATGTAGCCGACCGGTGAAATTGTTCATGGATGATGAGGGTCATTTTCTCTAATTTCTTTCGCTCGATATTATTCAAATGAGCCTTCATGCGATTTTTAAAAGCTACCGTTTCGCCGATATAGACCGTTGTATTGTTGTTGAGAAAGTAAACCACTGGATAGTCAAAGTAAGTATCGTTCTTGATACTTTCCAATGTGGATTTATTAAAGTCCCAGGTTTTCAGTTTTGTTATCCCCATGATTATGTAGCCTCTCTTTGCTGCGATTAATGTGTTTCAATTTATTCTGGGTAGGGATTAGATAGCCAACGTCGGAAAGAACAAGTAAGGGCTTATGCACTTCGGCCCAGTCGATAATAGCTGTGTTCTATTTCACCGTTGATGCACTTGGAGGGATTTTTGTTATAGCTAACTTTGCGGCTGATCCTTATCTAATCTAGTTGTAAAATCCTGTATCTTATTAAATCTCAGTTTAACATTATATGGCTAATTTGAGGATACTTTTTGCAATATTGCTACAATTATTGACAGATTATTAGCTTGAGATCATATTTAAACAAAGGGATGATAAGGAGTTGATTCGAGTGCTTTCAGAATTGGGACACAAACCTTTTATTACTTCCGACCAAATCACACCTGTCTCTAAGGCTGTGAAGAATTTTTCCGACTTGAGAAAGGCAGCTAAAGAAAAGCCACAGTACCTTTCCGTTCATGATCGGATTGATTCTGTGCTGTTAGATTTCAAAGAATATGAAAGGTTGCACAAGGAGCTCGAGTATTATCGGAAACTTTGTTTGAAGCTTGAAATCACCAATCGCGTTTCGGAGCTAGATGCCGCTCCTGAAATATTGGTGCCGTTAAGAGAAGTTGTTGGGGAAAAAGCTTATGCACGGATTTTGGCTATCGATTCAGATGAGATAGCTGATAACGGGTTGTTCGATGAGGAATAATTTATTTCTATGAACGCAAAAAAGCTCGCATTTGCTGCGAGCTTTTTTGAATGTCGTATATTCATATTTGGACTCTATTAATCTTCCTCTTCTTCCCCTTCACCATCTTCTGTCTCAGTCATCGTATCATCGGCGCCGTCGTTTTCTTCGAGTGGTTCTGTTTCCGGTTCGCTGTCGCTTGAGCATGCGGACAATGCCAAGCCGCTTGCGAAGAGGATGGCTGCGAATTTTTTCATTTCTACCAGTCCTTTCTTGTTGGGTTTTGAGGGTCTGTTTTATTTTTGGTTCGCCGTGGCTGTTTTAATTACCAAATAAATGGGTGTTACAAGGTGATTACCCGCTCATCAAAGGCACATAACCTATTCAGCTGAAATTCCAGTAACTTTTGTTTAAGAATACCCGTCTAGCTTTCAAAGGGGTGGCTTTATGAAACGTTTGAGTTTGTTCATCATGCTTTTAAGTGTGTTGCTAGTTGGCTGTATAGAAGCACCTGAAATTACTGAAGCCGAAGCCGTCGCGATCATTGAACAGCTGCATACCAATTCCTTCGGGACAGCTGAAGTGATTTCCATCGACTATCGTTTTGGGCGTTACGCGGTGGAGTGGGAAAACGAGGGGAATTGCGAATGGGGCATCTATCATGTTGATGGGGATGATGGTAGCGTAACAATGAAACAAGCGTCGATCTGTTAGCGATCGACGCTTGTTTTGTGGGATTTATTAATAGCCTTGTTCGAGCCTTTCCATGAACTCTTCTTCGGAATCTGCGCCCATTTCATCAATAGCGCTCAAGCCGTCGGGGCCTTCAAGTGTCGGGTCTGCGCCGTTTTCGATAAGCAGTTTGGCGCTTTCATAGTCTTCATACAGGACAGCAATGGCTAAAGGTGTCGTGTAGTTATCGGAGGTATTCACATCAGCCCCTGCATCGAGCAATGTTTGGATGACGTCCGGATCGCCCCAGTAAATGGCGTACATCAAGGCGTCAGAGCCTTCCGCGTCTTTCGCGTGAACGTCCTCGCCGTCAGCGAGTGCTTGCTCGACTCCAGCTAAATCGCCCTCTGCGGCAGCGGCCATCAGTGGCGTCTCCCCTTCGACGGTATACATTTCATCGTAAAACGCATCATCCATGGCCATAAACGTTGGTACAGCGAGTGCTGCGGTGGTGGTGAATATGCCAACGACGCCGGCATACGCCAAGCTCATGACTACAGCAACAGCGATAGCACCAAGAGCGATGCGCCCGTGTTTTGGCTGATAGAAGATGACGTCAGCCTTGTTGAAATGATCAATCGACTGGATGCGTTTTGGCAGACGTGGGTGCGTCGAGAGCACTTCGCTCAACCAGACGATGGCATTGGATTCTGTTGCGATTTGTTCGCGGTAGGCGTCTTCGTTTACTTCCAAGTATGCTTTCTTGCCGATGCCGAGCAGCGTCAATGCGCGTTTCGCGGCAGCGGCATCTTGGATTTCAAAAGCGGCTTGGCGGTCACATGTATATTCACAAGAGCGGCTGTATGCTGTGCTGAGGAACGGGATGAACCCGGCCGGCAAGATCAATAAGTTTTTCCAGACGTGGCGGCGTTTTATGTGAGTCAGTTCGTGGGCGATGATAAAGTCCAGTTCTGCCTGACCTTGTTCGCGCGCCAGTTCAAACACTTCCGAGTACAAGACGACCATATCGCGTCCGAAGAAACGTGTGGCAAACGCGTTGAGTGCGCCTTCGGATTGAATAACGAAAACGTCTGGGACTTTGCTGAGTTCCATTTGCGCAGACAAGGTTTGCACGCGTTCGTAGACATCCGGGAATTGGCGTTCGTGGATCCGCACGCCGTTGCCGCGGATCGACCCAAGCATGACCGCATTGGCAAATAGTAAAAACGCAAAAACCGTCAAGGCGATACCGATTCCGATAATCGATACGGCCGCTAATACATAAATCAACACACTAAATATCACACTTAAAATAAAATAAATACTCTCTCTATCTGATTGAATGTTCGTCCTGCTCATCATTTTCTCCCTTTCCATTTGGAATATCTTACATATAATAGCACTTACTGCTCATTTGGAGAATAGTTTTTTGGGGTGTGGGATAAATTATTTTTATCATGGACATAAGCCAGTTCAATCAGCCTGCCTGTTCAATTAGAATCCATAATGAAAACGCCGATCTAGTAGCGATCGACGCTTTTCGGATAGATCATTATTTGTTTTTCGCTCGTTTCTTTTTCAGCCAGATAATCAATAAAATGTATAAGAAAGAAAAAAAGAGGGCGATCGGAATTAGCCACAATATGTATTCAGCATAAGAAATGCCGGTTCTTTGGTAAACGACTGTCCCGAGCCAAGTGAAGAGAAATACTAAGGGGAAAAAGAGCATCGGGTCTTTTTTCTTTGAAAAGATCGGCTCTGTCAGATGTTCTTTAATTTCAGGCCAGCTCAAATTCGTTCACCCATTCTCTGTTGTTTCTTGTGGCGCTTGTTCTGGACGGTTGGGCGCAGCACACTGTACACGATGAATCCGGCTATCAAAGAACCGATAAAGAAGACCCAGCCCGGATCGCCACCGAGTATGTAGCTGACAAAAAACGCGATAGCGCCGTATACCACTGCCCATGAAATCGCCTTTACTGCAAGGTTAATCATTCCGGTTATCCTCCAAGCTGGTTTGTGACTTCTTGTCTTTCTCTAGGCGTTTCTTTTCCGTACGAGGTAAAACAAATACAGAAATAAGAAATCCACCAAGGGCGGAACTGATGACCAGATTCCAAACAGGTTCTCCTTCTACAATGTAACCAATAATAAAGGCAATTACGCCATAAGTGGGGATCACCCATAAAGCATGTTTTAATCGATTGTTCATTTTTTCTCCTCCCAGCTCTATTCTCCTGTTACCCTCAGGGAATACTTGGAAACCTTTCCAATAAGATAGCGGAATGATATTCAAGCAGAATTTCAACAATTGGGAATTTGTGTTAAAATGAATTCAACTAAACAGAACCTCATCTCAGATTGGCATCCACCATAAGGAGGCTATTCGATATGGAATATCTTGCCGCCAGTGGCATCTTGCTTGTCTCGCTGCTTCTCGCTTATCAGCTTGGCAAGGGCTATTCGCGCAAAGGCAAATACATCATTTGGGGCGTCACAACGATGTTCGTCATTTGCCCGCTGTTTTCTTGGCTCGTCAGTATGGGTTATGCGCATTATGAACAAAGCGGCTGGGCTGCAGTGGCGATGCTCGCCATACTATATCCAAGCACGTTTATCGTCGGTTTGATCATTTTATTGATGGGCATTTTTCGTAAGAAAGACGCTGTTCGCAGAATTTAAGTCTCCATACAAAAAAAAGCGCTCCGCCAGCTGGCAGAGCGCTTTTTCGTTATGCATTTTCCTGTTTCAAGCTTTCAATGATGTTGTCGTTTTTAATCTTAGCAATCGAGTACAGCATCGCCGCGCCGACGATCAAGAAAATGACGACGATGACAAAGGCGACACTGCCCCATGGCACCGCAAAGCCGTAACTCAAGGTCTGGCCCAGTGCAAAGTGCATCGCAAGCATCGCGGCAAAACTGATCGGCAGACCGTAGACAAGCGCTTTGACGCCATAAAACAAGCTTTCGTAGCGGATCATCTTGTTGAAGCCTTTCGGTGTCATGCCGACAGAGCGCAGCATGGCGAATTCCCGTTTGCGCAATTGAATGCTTGTCGAGATGGTGTTGAAGATGTTCGCAACGGAAATCAGCGAGATGAGCGTGATGAATCCGTAAGTGAATACCGACATAAGCAAAATCAATTGTTCCTGCTGCTGGCGCTGCTGGAAGACATTCATGATGCTGACGCCCGCTTCGTCCACTTCCAGGATTTCCGCTTCTGTTTTCATCGGGTCGCTCGTCGTAAGCGAAATGACTGGTGAAGTCTCTTCAGCAATAAAGCCGAGTTCATCTAGTGCATCCATCGGAACAATCAGATCGACACCGCCCGGGTAGGCAGTTGAAACACCGGTTGGTACTTGGTCGGTCAATGCAGCAATTTCGACATTTGCGAGCACTTCCGGTTCGATTTCCTGACCGGTCTCGCTGATGGAACTGCTGAGCAGCTCCAAAGTCTCACCTGCTTCTGCTTTGATGGTCTTCGTCTCATCGATGGTACCCGTTATCCCGTTCTGGTAGACCACTTCGTCGATGACGATGGCGCGTGGTGTTTCCTGTCCGAAGCTCGACGCATCCACGCCGACTTGTTCTGCATACTGTTCAAAGTTTTCCTGATCCATTGCATAGACCGAAGCATAGTAGCGCAGTTTATCGTCTTCTAGTAAAATCTCTCCCCGTTCGACTTGCTCGTTTAAGACATCCGGCAGCCCGTCTTGAGCGACCATTATCTCAACTTGTGCTTGCCGAATAAAGCCTGCTTCGGTTACTTCAGGAAGGTTTTCATATTGCGCGAAACTCTCTTCATCCAACTCCCCGCCATACAATTGAATATCGTATTGCAAATCGCTTTGGGTCATTTCAAGCGAAGTTTTCAAGTTGTTGGTGAAATACGTTACCGACAGGAACAAGACAATCGAAATGACCAGGGAGAACACGGTCGCCAAATAGCGCTTGCGATTGCGCTTCAAATTTTTCAAGCCGATTTCTGCTTCCAAACCGAACAGCTTGCGCACCCATTTCGAAGTCTTGACGGCTTTCCCGGTCAGTTTAATATCTTGCGTTTGGCGGATGGCGTCGATCGCAGAAATCTTCGACGCTTTTTGCGCCGGCATATAAGTCGAAATCAAAATCGTTAGTGCCGAGACGCCGATCGCGACAACGAGCATCATCGGGGTGACAACGACTTCTAGCTGTTGCTCGACATTGAGCGCGTCTTGCAAGAAGGCATTGATAAACTGGAAGGTCAGCCAAATACCAGCGATCCCTGCGAGAATGCCGAGTGGGATGCTGATGGCTCCGATGATAGCCCCTTCGAAAAACACCGAGTTGCGTTTCTGCCGTTTCGTCGCCCCGACGCTTGCGAGCATGCCGAGATGACGAGCGCGTTCGGAGACGCTGATGGCGAATGCGTTGTAAATGAGTGCGACCGAGCCAATGACAACAATCCCCATAATGATACCGGCGAGCGAGAACAAGGTCGCCCGCAAATTATCGTTTTGTGTCGCGCCATAATAGCGCAGAAGATCCGAATTGAAATCGACTGACGGAATGCCTTGTTCTTTGGCAAATGCCTTAGCGTCGTCAAATAAGTCGGTATTGATTTTAGAAGCGACGACATAGCCGTTGAATGTCTCATCCGCTGCGGCATTCGTTGTATCGGTCAATCCGATAACGCTCACTACCGGCAGCCAGGATGCTTCCCAGCCCGGTTGCTCGATGATGCCGACGATGTCGAAAGTTTGCTCGGTTGCGTTGACTATTTCTTCGTTAATTGTGTCGCCTTCCCCGAACTGCAAGGAGTCAAACTCTGACAGCTTGCGGTCTTCCAAGCTGTGCATGCGTTCGCCAACACCGGCAGTCAAGCTGTCGCCAATTTCATAGGACTCTTCAGAGCTATTGTTCACAGTTTCTGAGATGACGACTTCATTGGCGTTTTCAGGCAAGCGCCCTTCTGTGAGCGCAATCGGAAAATGTTCCATTCCTTGTGCTTCGAACTGGCGAAAATAAAAGTAGTGCTTGGAGTCGGTTGTCGGGTTTTCAAGGTCAGCGAAGCCGTCCTTTGTGACGATGAGCTGTTCGGTATTGGCGTCTTGCTCGATCGCTTGGAGCTGTTGGGTGTTTGCCTCTTGATACTCGACATGCCATTCGCCATTGCGCTCGATATCCTCACGAATCAATAAATCGAGAAACGACACCCCAAGCGTTGCAACTGCAGTGATCATAGCGACGGAAATAATGACGCCGATGATCGTGACGAGTGAGCGCCGTTTGTTTTCCTTCAAGTGGCGGACGGTGACTTTATTGACGATGTTCATGAGCGGATGACCTCGTCTTTGGCGATTTTGCCGTCTTCAATAGAAATGACGCGGTCGGCTTGCAAGGCGATGCGCTCATCGTGCGTGATGACAATCAAGGTCTGCTTGAAGGTTTTGTTGAACATCTTGAGAAGTTCCATGATTTCCTCGCTGTTTTTACTATCTAAGTTTCCGGTCGGCTCGTCCGCCAGCATAATCGCTGGATTGCTGACGAGCGCACGGCCGATTGAGACGCGCTGCTGTTGGCCGCCGGATAATTGGTTCGGCAAATGGTTGAGTCGTTGGTCGAGCCCGAGTGCTTCGGAGATTTTGCGGAATTGATGTTTGTCGACGCGCTGTTCGTCGAGCAGCATTGGCAAGGTGATGTTTTCTTCGACCGTCAAAATCGGGATCAAGTTATAGAACTGGTAGATCAAGCCGATTTGGCGGCGGCGGAAAATGGCGAGCTGCGTTTCGTCGAGCTTGTAGATATCCGTGCCGTCGATCGACACATTGCCGCTGGTCGGGCGGTCGACGCCGCCGAGCAAATGCAGCAATGTCGATTTGCCGGAACCCGATGGCCCGATGATGCAGATGAATTCGCCTTTGTTGACCGTGAACGACACGTCGGCGAGTGCGGTGACCGCCATTTCGTCCTTGCCGTATACTTTTGATAAGTTTTTTACTTCCATGATTGTCATGAGTGTACCCTCCGTTTGGTTACTGTTTATGAATGAATTAAACATATTTTGGAGATTTCATTGCAAACGATATTCCGCAAAACGGCTTGCTTTCCTGGGGGCTTGCGCTGAACTAATTCGGACTAGCGCCCGAATGGATTTCAGCACTTCGCTAATCCCCAAGGAGTCTGCGCCGTTTTGCTCCACATCTCTTTGAACCTTCCAATTAAAAATATGCCTGAAGCGATTCAATGTCGCTCCACTACTCTCTTTGAATCCGCTGTGCAACTAAGTTATGTGTAAAATAAATTCACTTCAATCAGATAAGATGTTCTTTCCCCAACACCAGATCGTCTTACATAACTTTAGTATAGAGAGGATTCATGACTGCCCGGTGACTTTCAAGTGACAATCTAGTCACTTAAGGAAAATTAGGTAAGGATCTATTCTAGCTCTTTTAAAAATGGAAGGTAATTTCCAGTTATTGATTTCATGTTACAATTTAATTATCAATACTCTTATTCGACTTAGTTTGTTTTCACAGATTTGAATTGAAACAACTCTCTCATATAGAGGAGGAGATAACGTGGATTTCTTGTTGTGGTTCATGATTGGATTCATCCTCATCGGATTGCTTGTATTCCTTTCGATGAAAAAACGCATGGAGGCGAAGCTCGCGCATGTTAAAGAAAATCCAGACACCGAGGAAACTTCTAAAGATACCAAGCACTTAGTTTTATGGGTATGGAGCGTGACGGCTTGGGGCGTTGTCAGTATAGCGCTGGTCGTTTGGTGGTTTAATAGCACCTCGGGATGACCGCTGATTTTAACTATAAAATACTGAACAGAAATTCCACGGATGCGGAGTTTCTGTTTTTTCATTCCAAAGAAAAAAGCAGGCGCTAGATCACCTGCTTGTAGAATTTGATATGAAAGCGGGTGCCTTCGCCCGGTGTGCTGGCGACTTCGATGTCGCCGCTTTGGCTGGTGATGATGCTATAGGCCATGGCGAGGCCGATGCCGACCGAGTCGTCGCCCGCGTTTTCGCCTTTATAGAAGCGCTTGAAGATATAGGGCAAATCTTTTTTGGAAATGCCACTGCCGCTGTCTTCAATTTGGATACCCGTATACAGCGCGTTTTCGCTGTAGCGGATGGTGAGTGTTCCGCCTTCTCCGGTATGCTCGACGCAGTTTTTCAAAATATTGATGACTGCTTCGGTCGTCCAATTAAGGTCACCATTGAATTTGGCTTCCGGGTCGCCTTCGATTTCGAGTTCCTGCATATTGATGTCCATCGGGATAAGCAAAGGTTCGATCGCTTTTTCGATGAGCTTTGATACCGGGATCCGGTCTTTCTTGAAATGAATCGTGCCGGCATCGATCTTCGATAGTTTCAATAGTGACGATACGAGCCAGTCCATGCGCTCGAGCTGAATGTGGAGGTTGCGGATGAATTCGGTGCGTTTGGCATCACTCAAATTGCTGTCGCGCAAAAGGTCCGCCATGACCATCATCGAGGTGAGCGGCGTTTTTAATTGATGAGAAATATCCGAAATGGCGTTGGTCAGCTTGCCTTTGTCTTCAGTGAGAAGTGCGCCGCGTTCCGACAGCATTTTCGTTACTTTGTAAATTTGCGTTTTGAGCAGGCTCAGCTCGCCTTCGCGGTTATCGCGTACGTCGAGCTGAAAATCGCCGCTGCTAATTTGTTGGAGAAATCCAGACAAGCGCTCGATTTCCCGGTAGCGCCACCAGGTGAAAGTGATCGCCGTTGCACTTAGCAATAGCGATACGCCGAGCACGAACCAAGCAGACATAGCGGAAACAAAAATAGCTGAGAGAATCGTGCCGAGTGCACTGATGGTGAGGAGCGCGGCGAGCAGCAAACGGATTTCACGGTTGCGCAGCATCTTTACTCACCCGCCTTATAGCCCATGCCGCGGACTGTTTTGATGAGTTCGGGACGAGCTGGGTCGTCTTCTAGTTTTTCGCGCAAGCGTTTGATGTAGACTGTCAGCGTATTGTCGTTGACAAAATCGCCGCCGACGTCCCAGATGCGGTCGAGCAATTGCGCTCTTGTCAGCACTTGGCCTAAGTGATTCGCGAAAATGAGCAGTAGGCGATATTCCAGTGCAGTGAGGAGAACTTCATTGCCCGCTTTATGGACTTTGCCATCTGATGTGTTGATCTGAACGTCGCCCAGTTCAACGACGGTCTTTGGCGGCGCATTGCGCTGGTAGCGGCGCAATACGGAATTGATGCGCGACATGAGTTCACGCACGCGGAACGGTTTGGTGATGTAATCGTCCGCGCCCATATCGAGCCCCATGACAACGTTCACTTCATCGTCGAACGCCGTCAGGAAAATGACCGGGATGTCGCTTTTCTTTTTGACGAGCGCGCATAAGTCATAGCCGTTGCCATCGGGCAAGGACAAATCGAAGAGGCATAAATCGATTGCCGAGAGTTGCCCTTCGATCGCTGCGGTGGCGTCTTTTGCCGTGTGGCATAACACCGTGGTGAAGCCTTCTTGTTCGAGCGAATATGTCAGGCCGGAAGCGATCGTCCGGTCGTCTTCGACTACGAGTATGTTCATCTGTATTCCCCTATTCCTGTTGAAATGAAAAAAGCCGGTACCGGTAGATTTGTTATCATCTACGATACAGGCTTTCGCTGAAAGTGACTAGCTGTTGGTTGGAAATAGTGGAAAATCTTAAGAATTACTTTCGTCCTTCTCATCTTGCTCGTCCTCGTCCTCCAAAAAGAAATAGGTGATACCGACTGATATAAAAATCAGGCCGAGTGCCGGCGACTGGTCGCCCGTGAAGCTGAGGATAGAGAATACGAGGCCCAGCATGAGAAACGTATAACCGATCGTTTTCATCGACTCATTCCTTTCGTGTGGACCGATTATTTTGCGGTAGTATATTCTACGGCTCAATTGGAATTAAGTTTCATTTCTCCACTAGAGGTCTGACATCTACAGCAAATGTTCTTGCACTAATCCGTTCCATATAGTAAGCTAGCTAAAGTAAGTAACCCCATAATCTATCTGTATAACCTTAAGAATACGGCTTAAGGGTCTCTACCAGGAACCGAAAAATCCTGATTACAGAAAGCGATCATTCGTTTTCTGTAATCAGGATTTTTTTATTTTCTGAAGATACTTCTACACCCTAGACGTATAGAGCCTAGAAATGTTGGGACCACGCTGTTTACAAATAAGAGATATGGAGCAAAACAGCGCAGACTCCTGGGGGATTAGCGAAGTGCTGAAATCCATTCGGGCGCTAAGCCCGAATTAGTTCAGCGCGAGCCCCCCGGAAAGCCAGCTGTTTTGCGGAATATCTGTTAAACCCACTAGTAAGGCAATATGTTCTCTCGCAAAACTTGTATAAACGAAAGGAAGCGTTTGTTATGAATTTGAAAGTGTATATTTTAGCCTTGGCCACTGTGGCGGTTGGGCTTGTGGAACTGATTGTCGGCGGCATTTTGCCGACCATCGCCGAAGAGTTCAATGTGTCCTTGGGCGCTGCCGGCCAATTGATCACCTTGTTCGCGTTGATTTACGCGATTGCCGGACCGGTGTTGCTCATTGCGACGAGCCGCTTTGAGCGCAAGAAAGTGTATTTGATTTCCCTGTTTATCTTTTTCCTCGGGAATCTCATGACCTTCTTCAGCCCGGACTTCACGTGGATGGTCATCGCGCGCGTCATTACCGCAGCGAGTACCGCGCTCATTGTCGTCTTATCACTAACGATTGCTGCGAAAATTGTTGAGCCGCCTTACCGCGCGAAAGCGATCGGCTTGATCTTTATGGGGATTAGCTCCTCGCTCGTGCTCGGCGTTCCACTCGGCATCTTGATTGCCGATGCATTCGGCTGGCGCGTCGTCTTTCTGGCGATTGCTGCCTTGTCACTCGGCTCGATGGCCTTGATCGCGTTGTATATCCAGCCGATCCCTGGAGGCACGGCGATTCCGCTGAAGCAGCAATTAAAAGCTGTGGCGAGTGCGAAAATCGGCACTGCCCACCTTGCAACCCTGTTCATGCTCGCAGGCCACTACACGGTCTATGCGTACTTCACGCCGTTTCTGGAGACGACGATGCAGCTCAGCCCGTTCTGGGTCAGCGCCTGTTATTTGATCTTCGGCATCGCAGCAGTGAGCGGCGGTGCAGTTGGTGGCACTTTGTCCGATTCCATCGGCTCGAAAAAAAGCATCGTGATTGTCATTTCGGCGTTCGCTGTCTCTTTGTTCGTGCTTCCGTTCACGACGTTTTCGCTCGTCATTTTCTTGCCGGTGATGGTCATTTGGGCCGCGCTCAGCTGGGCACTCGCTCCGCCGCAGCAAAGCTATTTGATCGAAACCGATCCGGCCACTTCCGACATCCAGCAGAGCTTCAATAACTCCGCGCTGCAAGTCGGCATCGCGCTCGGCTCCGCAGTCGGCGGCCTCACCTTGACGCAAACCGACTCGGTCACGAGCACTGCCTGGGTCGGCGCCGTAATTGTCCTTATTGCGCTTGGCTGTGCGGTATTCTCGATTACGCGTCCTGAGATTGAACGCAAGGAACGCGATTACAGCAAGCCTCAAAATTCATAAATTATGAAAGCCCTCATCAATCGATGGGGGCTTTTTTATATTTGTTATCTCGACGTAAATTTTCATCCACCACACAGCATCAATCGTGATAAACTAAAATTACCATTTTTACTTTATATAGCCTGTTGAAGTCTTCATTGGAGAAAGCAAATTGATTAAGGGGGAATAAAAATGAAAACGGCCATCATCGGTCTCGCCTTTTTAGTGACGAGTGCTGTCATCTACGGTGCGACATTGATTGCAGCCTCGATCTATACTCACGTGTTATTAGAAGGGAGTCAGGGGTGGGACACTCGGTACGGCGTTTATGGAACGGCTTTACGAGAAGTCGGGACGCTTCCCACCACTTTATCGGTCCTATCAGGAATCATCGGTTTGTTTTTCATCGTTCTGTCGATCAGGAAGAACTAAGCTGCTAGTCATTTTGTGAATTTCCTCATTTAAAAAGAAAAAGAAGCCTTTGGTTCAAGAAAGGAGCATTCTTTTGTGGACTATCATTGAGCTTTTCAACTCCCTTGGATTGATTGTTTTTTCTTTCTTGAAAGACGTTACCGAGGAAGAAATCGACAAGAATGTCTACTCATTAAAAGAATTCGAATGGTTTCAAGTAATGCTTAAAAATGAAAGCTACGAAAAATTAATCACTGAAGATACTGATGTACGCTTTGTGATAGGCAAATTAAATATGGAAAAAATGAACAAGACTGCCTACCACGATAAATCCAAAGCAAAAATAGCCAAAGTGTTAGTACAGAAAACGAAGGCTCACTAAAAAACGCCACTCCCACTGGAATGGCGTTTTTTAGTAAGCTCTTTTCGGTTTAACTACCCCCGAAATCCAGCTTCTTTCATCACTTTCACATACGGCCCTTCCGGCAAAGCTTCTTCCAAGCTCCGAATCAATTCCAATAGCTCCCTCGTGAACACTTCATATTCATCCGGAGGCGACACCACTTTCAGCAATTTTACGAGCGAAGCTGTTGTGCCCTGTGTGATTCGGCCTTTTTCCTGATCTAGTTGCGCTTCGAGTTGCCCGAGTTCCAGCGGCGACCTGAGCCGGAAGGAGTACAGCACTTCTTCGTGCGCCGCTTTGTTGCGAAACGGAAACGCGATCGACAAGATTTCGTCGAGTTCCGCAGCACTCAGTGTGATGCCACTGTCTCCTGCCTCTTCCGCGAAATCCTGGGCGATGCGCGTGCGCAAGTCTTGATCGCTGACTGTGTAAAAATTGGTGGTCTGGCCGAGCGATAAATAATTGACGAGCACCCACAGCGGCAAGTTCTTATGCTTTTCGTAGAATTCGCGAAGCTCTGGGTAACGCACTCGGTGGCGCTTTTTATGGCTTTCGATGAGGTTATTGAGCGTTGCCGTGATGCGGTCGCGCTCGTGAAAATGAACTTCATCCGGGCTGTAATTCGCGTTGTCGAGAAAACTGTCGACTGCCGGAAAGCGTTCGGAAAACCGGTACGCGAGCTTGGATTTGATGCTGCGTTCGAATTTCAACAATTCCCCGAGCAGCAACAAGCGCAGTTTGCGGTCGAATTGATACAGCGCGAGAATGTGGTCGAACGTCGTGCCCGCTTCGTACAGTTCCTCGCCGTACGGATTTTTCGTTTCATCGCGCTCGAGGAACGGCTCTTTGTAACCATCAATCAGCGCGTAATAATTATCACGCGACAACACGCGTCTTGCGGCCGCTTCATCTTCAATAATGAGTCCACGGCTTTTGAGAATCGCGAGCTGTTCATCGTGCGTCGCAAAGCTTTTCATGTCCACCTCACCTCGCTTAGTCATCGCTGAACAAGGCTTCGGCAATCGCCGCTGCGTCTTCCTCGTCTTCCATCATGACCGCAACCGACAAATTGCCGACTTTCGGGTCGTAGCCGGCAAACCAGCCCATGTCGCCTTTATCGGTTTTGAGAACGGCGGTTTTCCCGACAAGCTCGTGGCCGTCTTCTTCACCTGCTTCGACGAGCGCCGTGCGAATTAATTCCGCTTGCTCTGCGCTGAAGAGCTCTTGTTTTAGGCTTTCTTCTTCAGTCTCGCTAGTCAAAATTGGCTTTTTCATTTCGCCGTCTGCTAAAAAGGTACCGTACATGGCGGCTGTATGAAGGATATTCAAGCGCACTTGGCTCCCGCCGGATGCGGAACTCGCGAGCTGGCCTTCTGAGCCGAACGCGCCGCTTTCCGAGATTTGTGAAGCGCTGAGCGGCACCGGGTAATCAAGCGCCGTACCAAAGCCAAATTCACTCAAGCCGTTCAAGAAACTATCGTCCGGCATATTGGTCGCTTGGATGGCAAAATAAATGCTGTCGGAGTGAATGAGCGCTTGTTCCAAATCGATTGGATTGGTGACGCCAGGATTCGGCCGGGTAATGCGAAAATCGTTCCACGAAGCGTATTTCTGCCACGTTTCTCCGTTGATATCGATGCCTTCTGCTGGATCGAGCGTTCCTTGTTTCATTGCCACAGCTGCAGTGACTGGCTGCATGACATAAGACGGTGGATAGGTCGCCGCGGACCGGTTAAAGAACGGCTGACCTGGGTCATCGACGAGCTGTTGGAAACGACTTTGCTTGATCCCAGGAATAAAATCATTCGGATCATAAGCCGGCGAACTGACAAGTACATGCGTTTCGCCTGTATACGGATCGACCGCCGCGGCAGTGCCTGGCGCATCATCCATTTCCCGGTAGACTTTCCGCTGCAAATCGGCGTCAATCGTCAGTTTCACCGTATTGCCCGCTGCTGTTGAGTTGTCGATTGCGGTAATCGTTTCGTTTTGGGCGGTTTTTTCAATCAAGATCTTGCCGCCGCGTTTTCCGCGCAGCTCGTTCTCGAAAATTTCTTCCAATCCTTCGCGTCCGATGACATCGCCCTGGCCGTAGCCTTGGTCGCCCCGCTCTTCTAATTGTTCAGCGGTAATCGGCGCGATATAACCCGTCAAATGCGCCAGCGATTCACCGTACGGATAATCGCGCATCGTCACTTTTGTGCGCTTCGTTCCGGGAATCGCAAACAGCCGGTTCAAGGTTTCGCGGTCAGGCCCAACGGTTCCAAGCGGCACGTAATGATGCGGCTCTACCCACGGTTTGTCGAGTTCTGCGTCGATGTCTGCCGCAGACATATCCAGCAGTTCCGCGAGCCGTTCCGTGTAATCATCGCGGTCGAAATTGCCCGGCACGACGCCGATTTCATAGGCATCCGTGTTGCCGGCGACGACTTTGCCGTTGCGGTCGACAATCTCACCGCGCTCGGTCTCGCTCACTTGCACGAAAACATTATCGTTCTTTGAAAGATTCGGCAGGATAAACGACGGGTCCCATTCTGCGAACCATTCGCCCTCTGCCCCTTCTTCTGTCTCTTCATAAACAAAGCTCAAGGTTTTGGCAAATTCGATTTCGCCAACGACGCTTTCCATCGCAATCGTCAGCGGAATATCCGCCGGCTCGTTTTTCAGCCACGGCTCTTCGCCGAGTTGCCAATCGATGTCACGTTCGGATAGCGACAATTGCTCATCCAACTCTTCTTGCCAATCGATGAAAATCTCTTCGCCAAATGCCGACTTCGTTCGCTCTGTCAAAAATTCATCGTACAGCGTATCGTATTCGCCCGCTTGCCACAAATCCATGAACTTTTGCGCACGCGGTTCTGGCGATGCCACCGTCTCCGGCTCAGCCTCTTCCGGTGTCGGCGTTTCCGCTTCTTCGTCTGCACATGCTGCAAGCGTAAGCGCTGCGCCCATTCCGATCATCCACAGCTTGCTCTTCCCCATAGCGATCCCTCCGTCTCTTGAGTTCTTTCTACCATTTTACCCTGAAACCGCTTGCTTCAATACGGTAATTTCTGGATTCGAGGCGCGAAAACGAAAAATCAGCCTTTTTAAAACGAAGAATCTCATTGATTATGAAACAAATCACCTTAACTTCCGTATAATTAAGGAAGAAAAGGAGGCCATTTATGTTCGCTGAAATGAAATCACGTTATTTGATTCTCTTCACCATCCTCGGCGTCATCGCGACTTTGATCGTCTTTATGCTCATTGGCGCGGATCTTGTCACGACCGAAATCGCGGTGCAGATTGCTTTTTATATTGTTGTCCCGTATTTTTTCTTTCATTATTATTGGAGCAAAAACCCCGATTGGTCGTTCAGTGAAGTGTTGACGACGAAAGGCATCAAGCCTTGGCTTCCGGGCATTGTCGGCATGGTATTCGTGTCGATCGCCTTTTCACTCGCCATGTTTTGGCTGCAGCTCGCCATAATCTCCCCCGCCTTCCCGTGGCTTGCGGAATTATTTCTGGCACCGGTTGAAACGCCAGGCGGTGTCGGATATGAATACTTTATGCTGCTGACGCTCGTCATACTCGCGCCAATCGTCGAAGAATTCGTCTTTCGCGGCGTGTTCTTGACTCGTTTTACGGCGAAAACCTCGATGTGGGGTGGCATCCTGATTTCGAGTTTATTGTTCGGCGTGCTGCATCTCGATTTCATCGGCGCATTTTTATTCGGCATCATCGCGTCGCTTCTGTATTTGCGTACCGGTAATTTGCTGTTGCCGATCCTGTTCCACATGCTCAATAACGCCCTCGCCGCGTTCTCGATGTACGTGCCGATCGACAAGTTTTTCGTTGTCGACTGGTTCGTGGTAACGACCATGGCGGATATCGAGTCGAAGGCCTTAGCGAATATCGTTATTATGGTCGTGAGTGCGCTATTGACAGCCTGGATCATCTACCGACTTGCCAAAGGCTTGAAGGCTGATAAGGACCAGCAGAAAATCACCGAACCCTTGACAGAAAGCGAAGCACCTTGAAAAATTGTCGATGATCTGTCACGCCCCGTTCATATAGCGTTTATCTTCGTGCGGTATGATACAGTCATAGAAACTCAGGGACCAGCGAGGCATTTGCCGCCGTTCCCAAAAGCTATAGGAGGATTTTCATGAACAACACAGCTACACCGCGCAACAACAGCTTAGAGAAAAAATGGAGCCTGCGCTTGATCCAGTTTTCGGCGATTTTTGGCTTTCTCGGGACTTATCTCGGATCCCATATGGCCGGCCAGATGGATTACGCACTGCGCCCGATTCACGCCCATATCCTGCTCGTCGGCTGGCTATCGGTCTTTGCCTGGGGCGTGTTCTACCGCTTGTACACGGTCAAGTACAAAAAGCTCGTCACCATTCACGGATTTCTCGCGATGATCGGTGCAGTCGGCTTGACGGCCGGCATGTGGTTCTACAATTTGAACCCATTCAATATGAACGACACCTTCGTCTTGGTCTTCTTTATCGTAGGCGGCACGCTATTGCTGCTTGCGTTCTTATTGTTTGCGGTCATGACCTTCTTGACGGAAAAAGACTGATGAAACCGCCCGTGCGCATACGGGCGGTTTTTCGTTTCCCTCCAATCCATGAAATACCGTATAATGGAAGCAACGAGAAACGGAAGGGGAGATGGCGGATGGCCCTGCAAAATTTAATCAAAAAACGCATGCTCGTATTGATCGGCTTGGTACTCGCCGCAGCGTTGATCATCGCGCTCGTCTGGAGTTCGAATACGGTCGAAACGGCAGAACAAGCGGTGCGAGATGGCGACAATGACCTCGTCTTGACGCCTGTCTACGAACTGAACGGCCGTGCGCTGTTCTTTTTCATCCGCGACGATGACCAGTTCGGCGCGGCAACGGCGATAGAATCCTGGTTCGGCTGGCGTCTTGAGACCCGAACGGAAAGCACGATCCCCACTCTCGACGACCCGGACCGGATCAATAATTATGCGAGCCATGAAGATGGGTTCGTCTACGGGCTGTTTGATCCTACAGACGGCCGCCATGTACAGATCGGCGAAATGCCCGCTGACCAGCTTTTGCTGGGCGAACGCTTCCCGGCTGAGTTGCTCGAGGAAACCGGCCTGTCTAAAAAAGCGGTCTGGTTTACCGAAAACGCCCCAGAAGACCGCCCCCTTCCGCTCCAATTGCTGGATGCGGACGGACAAGAATTGCAGCGATTGGATATGTATTAAAAGAACCGCCCAGATCTGTCTGGGCGGTTTTGTTGATAGGTCCGTCATTAAAAGAGTAATTTTCGGTAGAGAACTTTTTCTCTTGAAAAATAGTAAATATTTTCTGAATTTTAAGGTATAATAATGAAACAAAGTAAATTGATACCACTAAACAAAATTCAACTACTAAGCGGGGGGGAAGATTAGTGAAAAAGATATGTGGACTATTGTTGCTTCTATTTGTTTTAAGCGGATGTGTAGATGGTGATAGATATGACTTCTCGGGCAGCAGTGAAAACTGGGATGTGTTTTATGTTGTGAATGTTTCTAATGGGAAAAATCAAGTAAAAGATGGAACAGTTAAATTTACCGGCGACGGCCAAGCCCCTGAAACAATCGAGTATAAATTCGAGACTACTTCAGGAGGTTCGGAAGGCACAGGCGTAACTTTATCCGATAACGTTGCTAGTATTGCTAACGGTTCGTGTGAAGGATGCGCTGTTATTCAAGAAGACGAGGAAATAGAAGTAGAAATTTTATGGGATGGAAAAACCGAAAATCTACTATTAACTACGGAAAAATAACATTACGGATATCAGTATTTTTTATTAAAGCTACCGATTAATATAGATAGCTTTGACTTATTTTCTATAAAAATTCGCCATCCTGTTGCTCACTGGATGGCGAATTTTATTTCATTATATTGAAATTTTATAATGTCATATACTTCTTTCACTACTGTGTAGCAGTAAAACACTCGATTTTCTTAGTTATAAATCTGGCATCCAAGAGTATTTTCAAAACTTCTCAGTATCTCTCTTTGCTTCCGCTTTCCCAATCGAAAAGCCGTCAAAAAGGCGTCCACCATAAGGTTCCAGCACGCTTTCGACAAATGCGATAATGTAGGCCGTTTCGTCGGTGCGGTAAAAATGCTCGAACGCTTCAACGAAACGAACGGCGAGTTCGTGGTCATGCGCTTCAAGTGAACGGATGACCCATTTGGATGAGCCGATCCATTTTTGCTCCGTGCGCAAAATGAATTCGCTCACCAAATCCGACAGCGTGTTAACACAAAACAATCGTTCTTTGCGGTCGTCACTGCCCCGTAAGTCGTCCAGCACGTCGGTGATGAAATAGCGTTTCGTGCGGATCGTATCCGCACTCCACGCTTCTGGCCCTGCTTCAAGCAACGCTTTCGCTTCTTGCTGGATGCTTTCCATGATCCCTGAATCTTTCAAGATGATGCCTTCGCTGACCATGCGCGGCATGCTCGGCTTGGCCGCTTTCCGGTCTTTTTCAAAAAACTCCTTGTACGAACGCAAATTATAAACAAATACTTCAACCGGCCAGCCATAAAACATGATGGACTCCCGATATGAACTCATGAGCGTTTCATCAAATACGACAATATCCAAATCTGACGTCGCTGTCTCTTGCCCGCGCACTACACTTCCTGCCAGCAGTGCCCCGCGGCAGTGACGGAAATTCGTTTCGACAAATACTTTAGCTGTGTGCATCGGTTCCCAACGTCGTCTCATTACTGTCCCCCGCATTCTCTTTCTCTTAATCTTTTCCTAGCATACCCTAGATGGTCCAGCTGTGCGCACAAAAATACAGACATTCCTGTGAATGCCTGCATGTCTGTTACTCATTCAAATCAGCTAGCGCGTTTCCAAGCGCCGGATAGCGGAAGCGAAATCCTTCTCGCACCAGCCGCTCCGGCACGACCCAGCGGCTTTTCAGGATCAGCTCAGTTTCGGTCCGAAGCGCAGCTGCCCCTGTTTCAAGCATCCACTTCGATGCCGGAAGTCCCGTCCGGCGGTTCATCGATTGCCGCAAGATTTTCATCCATTCTTTATTCGTTACCGGGTTCGGGGCAGCGGCATTAAAAACACCGGCGAGTTCATCGCGGTGCTGCACAAATCGAACCATTCGGTATAAGTCTTCAATATGAATCCAGCTAAACATTTGGCGGCCATTGCCTTGTTTTCCGCCGAGCCCATATTTCACCAGTTTGCGATAAGGTTCCATGACGCCTCCGTCACCAAGCACGATCGCGATGCGCAAGGCGACTTGGCGCGTTTTCGAGAGTTGAAATGAAAAAAAGCGGTCTTCCCAGGCTTTTGCGACTTCGACTGAAAAGCCGCGGCCAAATTCACCGCCGCCTTCAGTCATCGGGCGGTCTTCTGCATGACGGTAAATCGTCGCGGTGCTGGCGTTGACCCATACTTCGGGAGCCTTTTTGCACGCTTCGATCATGTGGCCCAGCGTTTCGGTCGTCTCGGTGCGCGAATTGAAAATCTCGCGTTTATTCGCTTCCGTGTAACGGCAATTGACGGATTTCCCAGCAAGGTTAATCACCAGCTTCGCCCCGTCAAGCGCATCCACCATCCCCTGGGCGTCGTCCCATTGAATGTGCCCCGATTGCCGTGAAATGATATAAACCCGATAGCCAAGACGTTCGTATTTTTCTTTTAAATACGATCCGATAAACCCTGTTCCGCCTGCGATGACTGCTTTTTTCACCATATTCTTACCTCTTTTCGCCGTAATTCTATCATGTTAGACGACGGACCCATGGGAATAGTTGCAGGTTTTTAGGAAATCGCTTGCCAAGCAAAGCAGACTGTTGAAACTGTTGATTTTTATTGAATTCGGTTACACTTATTTTTATGCGTTTCCTTAAATAAAGAAAGTTGGTGGATCTATTGAAGAAAAAGAAAGGCTTAACCTTTAAAGTCATCAGTGCCTTGATCTTAGGTGCACTCACCGGATTGCTGTTAAATCTTTTTGCGCCGGAAGTTTTCGCAATACTCAATCCTTACATATTCGTGCCGATTGGGCAAATCTTCCTCGCGCTCATCAGCATGCTCGTCGTTCCACTCGTGTTCTTATCCATCGTCCTCGGTACCGCAGGGCTTGGCGATCCGGCGAAACTCGGCCGCATCGGCATCAAGACCATTTCATATTTCTTGGTGACGACGACCATCGCCATCACGATCGGACTCGGCTTATCCGCACTCGTCCAACCAGGCGCTGCGGGTGATTTCGATATCGGCGCTGCGACGTATAGCCCGGACGAAGCCCCATCGATCGCTGATACCTTGCTCAACATCATCCCGAAAAATCCGCTTGAAGCAATGACTGAAGGCAATATGCTTCAAATCATCGTTTTCGCGGTCTTTGTCGGCCTCGCCCTCACCGCTCTTGGCGACAAGACAAAAGGCATTTTAACTCTCGTCGAACAGGGCAATGAGATCATGATGTATTTGGTCGGCATCGTCATGCGTTTTGCCCCGTACGGCACATTCGGCTTGATTGCCACGGCGATCGGTTCGCAAGGTCTTGCCGCTATCCAGGCGATGGGCTCGTATATGCTCGTCGTCATCGGCGCGCTATTAATCCACGCCGCCTTTACGTATGGCGGTACGGTCTACTTCATGGCGAAGAAAAGCCCGGTGTGGTTTTTCAAAACTTTCATGCCCGCCATGACGGTCGCCTTCAGTACTTCCAGCAGCACCGGGACGCTTCCGGTGTCGATGGAAGTCGCACAGCGTGACTTGAAAATTCCGAAGTCGATCAGTTCCTTTGTCCAACCGCTCGGTGCGACGATTAACATGGACGGCACAGCGATCATGCAAGGGGCAGCGACCATGTTCATCGCCCAGGCCTTCATGGTCGACTTGACGATTGGCCAGATATTGACTGTCGTCTTGACTGCGGTTCTTGCCAGTATCGGGACAGCCGGAGTTCCAGGTGTCGGCTTGATCATGCTCGCCATGGTCTTGTCGAGTGTCGGTCTTCCGGTCGAAGGCATCGGCCTCGTGCTCGGGATCGACCGCTTGCTCGATATGTCCCGCACAGCGATCAATATCTCAGGTGACGCAGCTTGTGCCTTGATGGTTGCAGAAACCGAGAAAAAGCACGGCTTGGAAACAGAAGAAGCCATGAACCCGCAAGAAGCATAAAATAGAAGTAAGCCTCCCGGCGGTGTCGGGAGGCTTTTTTTGTGGAAGGAAATTAGTTCTGAACCATCTACAAGCTTTTCTACTTAAGCATCGGCGAACTAGATACTAGTATGGGGAAGCGATTCCCCCACTAGCCGGCAACTGACTACAGAAGCAGATTTACTTATACAAGCAACATTCAACGAAATCTCTAAGCCGCCCAGCGCCAAGGGTGAAGCGAAGCAGTGAGACAAGCGCTCTTCTTGGCTTACTGTGGGAGCTCAACCCAAAGCCGGGCGGCGACTACTTCACTGAAGCGTCGATAAATCCAACAACGTCTCCACAAACAAACCCTCACTATCTCATATACACTCCTTCCAAAAAGCAGGAAGCGATTCCCCCTCCAGCCGATGGAAACAATAAAAGCACAAACAAGTGTCCAAAATTCATCTCAATGAAATCACAAAGCCGCCGAGCGCAAAGGGTGAAGCGAAGCAGTGAGACAAGTGTTCTTCTTGGCTCACTGCGGAAGCTCAACCCAAAGCAAGGCAGCGAATAGTAAGACGGACGACCCCCAAATTCTCACTATCTACTCATAAATTGCGCCATAATGCGATTTTCCCACTATCCTTATCTACACACCACCGAAAAAGCAGTGGGAGCGAATACGCAAGCGATAAAATATCACATCATCTTCATTCCGCAAATAAACCTCTTGGTCCCACAAACAAACCCCTTCATTCCACAAACAAATCGCTTAATTCTACAAAAGACTCGCTTTATTCCACAAACAAACTGCTTGGTTCCACAAAAACCACTTCATTCCACAAACAAACCCCCTCATTCCACAAACAACCTCATTCTTTCCACAAAAAAACTGCACCTCTTGGATGCAGTTTCAACCATATTTCTTCTGATGCTCTTTTTTTCGCTTCAAATAATCCTCATCTTCACGAATCTCGTCCCAGCGCTTCTTGAAAATCGCTGCCGACTCCGCTTTCTCTTCATCAATCTCGCGGTCTTTGATCGAACCGTCTTCGTTGTATTTGCGGCCGCCTTTGTAATTCGTATAGCGTCGTGCGCGGGTGTAGCCCATCTGGATGAATTTGCGGGCCATGTCCATGCCGACAAAATCGTCCTTCTTACGGTATTCCTCGAACAGCTCGGAAATCTTATCGCACGACTCCTGGGCGATGTCCGGCGTTTTGAAACGCCAATGCGGCAGGATTTCACCTTTATACGGCTCCACCATCAACACCCCTTGCTCGCCTTTGCCGACGCGATACAATTCGGGGTTTTTCCGCAAATCTAAATTTTTATAGTCCAAATCGTAATCGAATGCCATCGTGCACCCTCCTTTTGCAGAAACTATACCCCTTTAGACAACTTGAAAAACGGCATAAAAAAACCGCCTCTAGGGGCGGTGGTGCCTTAAGCGTGATGAATGCTCTTTTTCGAGAAGGCGTGAATATCGGTGATGATGTCTTTCAACGTATCAATCGACTTCAGTGGATCGCCGACAAAATCCATGCCGTGGTTCACGTCTTTTAGCACGTGCGCGTCCAATTGTTGATTGGCTTGCAGATCGTCCATTCGCGTCCGGTCGTAATAATGGTCTTTATCCCCAATAAAGCTGAGTGCCGGGTTCGGGCATTGCTTCATCGCTTCGAAGACCTCTGTATGTTTGAGCAGCGGCGTCAGCCAGACCGTTTTCGCGCCTGAAAATCTTGGGCGCTCGAGCTCATTCGCGAGTGCGATCGTACCAAGCGACTTCGCCACGAGGAAGAATTTTTCGTAAATGCTGCCCTTTAGCACTTGATCGATCACTTGTTTGACGTCGTGTTTGATGGCTTGTTCGATTTCTGCCATCGTGTAGGTGTCATAAAAAGGATGATTGTAATCGTAATTGATGCGCAAGATGTCGTATTCCTGTTCAGCAAGCAGTCGCTCCGTGTAATGAAATAACGGGCTTTTGGCTGTATAGCCGATGCCCGGCAGGAAAATCGCTAGTTTTTTGGTCTGGTCTTGATTAAAGACCAAGCTATATTGAATCGGCTGGCCCTGGTCGCTTTGAATCGTTCGGTTGATCGTTTTCATTGGTTCCACTCCTTTCCTAGTATTATAAAGGGTTTTATGTAAAATGCATGTAAATATTTCAAAGAATTCGAAAACTTCATGCCGGCTCGTTTTTCTATTCTGTTATAATATCCTTAATATGAATAAGGAGGCGGTTGTCGTGTGGAAAGGCATTCGCTGGACAGCGTTTTCGGTGCTTTTGGCTATCAGCGTCTTGTTTGCCGTCAAAGGCGTCCAGGTGTGGCTCATGCGCCATGCCACAGAACCGGTCGCGATCCAGTTTTATTTCTTTGAAATCGGCGAAGCGGTGCTGCCGGGCAATTTAGTGTCTTACGCCGTGGCGTTTTTTGTAGCGGCATTCATCACGGCAGTCGCCGCCTTTGCCTTTATCGCGAGGCGCTTGTTCGGATTTTAATTTGATCGGGAAAGAGGGATTGGATGCATACAGAAAAAGATAAAATGCTCGCCGGCGCGCTTTACCGGGCGGATGATCCGGTATTGGTACGCGAGCGCGTCAACGCGAAACGGCTCTTGCGCTTGTTCAATAAATCGATGGAGACTGACGGCCAGGAACGCAAGCGGTTCATGAGCCAATTGCTGGGCTCGAGTGGGGATCATTTGTATATCGAGCCGAACTTCCGCTGCGACTATGGCTATAATATCCATGTCGGCCACAATTTCTTCGCCAATTTCGATTGCGTGTTCCTCGACGTCTGCGACATTCGCATTGGCGACAATTGCCTGGTGGGCCCTGGCGTCCATATCTATACAGCGACTCACCCGCTCGATATCGAGCAGCGGCTGAGCGGAGTCGAATGCGGCAAAGCGGTGCGCATCGGCGATAATGTATGGATCGGCGGCCGTGCCGTCATCAATCCGGGTGTCACGATCGGCGACAATGCCGTTATCGCATCCGGTGCCGTTGTTGTCAAAGACGTACCGGCGAATACGGTTGTCGGCGGCAATCCAGCTATCGTCATCAAGACACTAGAACAGTAATCGCAAGCCCATAGGAAAGGGAAGCAAATCGATTGGATTTGCTTCCCTTTTTTTCATGCCTTCATTTGATTGCTCTGTACTGCTTGCTCGTGCTTGAGTAGCCATTCTTTGCGGCTCAAGCTGCCCGCGTATCCTGTCAATTTGCCGTTCGATCCGATAATACGGTGGCACGGGATGATGATGCTGATTTTGTTTTTACTGTTGGCATTCCCTACTGCACGGACGGATTTCTCGTTGCCGACTGCTACTGCGATGTCGCGGTAAGAAGCGGTTTTGCCATAAGCAATGCTCGGTAACGCCGCCCATACTTTTTGCTGAAATTCGGTGCCGGACGAAATGCATGGAACTGTGAACTCCGTGCGCTGCCCTTTGAAATATTCGTCCAGTTCCTGCAAAGCGGTTTGCAGCACTTGCGGCGTGTCTGATTGCACCATATGCAACGGCTGTTCCCGCTCGCTGAAATAAAGCGACACGATGCCTTGTTCAGTTCCGGTGATTTCGACGACGCCAATTGGCGATGGATAATCCACTTGATGCAATTCAGTCATAATAACACCCTCCATAAATAAAATGTCGCATATGCTTGCCAGCCTGTCCAAGGTTTCGCCAAGTCCTCAATCTCGGCGACGGTCGGTTTCCGCTCCATTCCTAGTTGCTGCTTTAAGGCATTGTGCAAGCCCACGTCTGTGATTGGAAACGCAGAATTGAAACGCAGGCATTTCATCATGACGTAATGTGCCGACCATGGCCCGACGCCTCTGATCGCCACCAATTGTTTTTCCACTTGCTGCTCGGTTTGGCCGATGAGCTCGTCTTTTACCAGGCGGCCCGACGCCAGTTTCTGCGCAATCTGGATCAGGTATTCTGCTTTTCTTCCCGAAAATTGCAGCGTTCTTAATTGCTCTACTTGCAGCGAAGCAATGGTTTCAGCGGAAGGAAAAGCCCAATAATCGACGTCACCCACCGTGAGCGACGACCCGAAGTTCTCAATCAAGCGCCGTTTCAAAG
Organism: Planococcus maritimus; assembly: GCF_001687625.2. Classification (NCBI taxonomy): domain Bacteria; kingdom Bacillati; phylum Bacillota; class Bacilli; order Caryophanales; family Caryophanaceae; genus Planococcus; species Planococcus maritimus. The sequence goes on along the minus strand of NZ_CP016538.2, from coordinate 611,508 downwards.
TATAGGCAAACGTCAAATTGATTTGCTGACCAATGACTGCCCACGACAAAGCTTCAAATAAATCGGGCAAGCCCATCACCCTGAGCCCGGCATGTTGCTGGACGACTTCCTGCAGTACCGGGTCGCTTGCGGCCATTGCGTAGAACGGCTGCAAATCCGTGTCCAAATCAAACCAGTCAGCCACATAACGCCGGACTGCCTGCTTTCCTTGTTCCGACGGCGTGTGATGCGGAAAGTCGATATGCAGTGCACCTTCTGAATAGCTCACGTTAAACAAAATGGACTCGTCTTCTACAGCCAGTAATTTGCTGATGCGCTCATCTAGAATCGTATGAAGCAACTCCTGATCGGAACGCCCCAGTATCGCCAGGCATTCCGCAAAATTAAAATCTGGCGGCGTGGCCACTCTCAGCCGTCTACCCATGCCGCGGCACTCCTTTCTCTTTCCGGTACTCGCCCGGGGATTGCTGTTTGTGCTTCCGGAATACTTTATAGAAATGAGACGTACTGTGAAAGCCGGTCTCGAGGCAAATCTCCAAATTCGTTTGATCGGTGCTCGCCAGTAAATGAGCCGCTTTGTCGATGCGGATTTTCTCCAAATAAGAGCGTGGCGTGTCACCTGTCTCCTGCTTGAACAGCCGGTCGACATACGACGGGCTCATGCCGATGTGCGCAGCTACTTCTTCTAAGCCGATTTTTTGCTGGTAATGGTCTGTTAAAAAGCTGATGACTTGCTGGTTAAATTCGACATAAGGCGAGTGATTGACTGCCGGTTGGCATCTTTTGCATGCCCGAAATCCGCGATGCTCTGCCTCTTCAGTCGAAACACAAAATTCCACGTTACGCTTTTTCGGTTTGCGCGAGCGGCAGGACGGCCGGCAATAGATCTTCGTCGTCTTCACGCAAGTATAAAACAAGCCGTCGTATTTCCGGTCGCAATCAAGGATCTTCTCCCACATTTCATCGAACGTAAACTTCGTTTTTGTTTCCATCGCCGCCGCCCCCTCTCTTCTCTTTATTGTATCTCTTTTCATTTTATCATTACACTTTGCCGTATTCGTCCTCGTTTTTGCACTTATGGTCGCGCCTGGCTCTCTTTAAAAGCTTATTGACAGCTGCTCTTGCCATACTATACCATTGAGTTAACTTATTTTATATATTGGTTAACTCAAAAAGAAGGGAATTATTTCACATGACACAGTCTAATAGCAAACTAAGAATGATGATTGTCACCGCTTTGTTCGCAGCCATTATCGGCATTCTCGCTCAAGTTACCATTCCGTTGCCGCTCGTGCCGATCACCGGGCAAACTTTGGCAATTGGGCTCGCCGCCACGATTTTAGGGGCACGTTACGGCACCTTATCGATTTTGGTTTATCTCGCAATCGGCGCTGCTGGAATTCCGGTATTCGCGCAACTATCCGGTGGTTTGGGCAGTTTGTTCGGGCCGACGGGCGGCTATTTATTCGGCTTTATTCCGACGGCTTTTGTTATCGGCTATTACCTGGAGAAAAGGGGCTTTACGCTCCTGAACGCGGTCATTGCGAACATCCTTGGCATGTTCGTCGCCTTGAGCTTCGGAACCGTCTGGCTAAAAGTGTTCGCCGAACTTTCCTGGACTGGTGCTTTTGTTGGCGGATTTGCGCCATTCATCCTCGTCGGTGTCATCAAAGCGGCGCTCGCTGCCTGGATCGGCATTTCCGTGCGGCAGCGTCTATCCTCTGCCCGCCTGTTGCCGACAACCGAGACGAAAAAGCATTCCGTATCGTGAATTTCAGCTAAGTGATGAGACGTACCTATTTCGGTGCGTCTTTTTGAAATTTCTTAAAAAGTCTTTTTCCTTTTAAGGTTCGTTTAAGCTTCGCGTTGCATACTGGCCTTGTACCAACATTGCCGACTGGCCGATAAACAATCTTGCGGCTCATGCAGCAATGAATCTATCTTAGGAGGAATAAAACATGAAGAAAAAATTATTTGCCTATGCTCTATCCGGAGCTCTGACTTTAGGAGCGGTTGGTGGCACGATGGCCTACGCATCCGACTCCTCGACTACTGAGTCTACAGAAACGACGACTGAAAACGCAGCCGAAACACGCAGCCATGGGCTCAGCCAACTCGACGAAGCGACTCAAGCTGAAGTGCAAGCCATTCAGGACCGCGTCAAGAGCGAGCTTGAGGAACTGGGCGTCGAATTCCCTGAAAAATTGCAGCGACAAAACCCGCTCGACGAACTTGATGAAGCAACTAAAACGGAAGCTGAAGCTATTTTCAGCCAATTAAAAGACGGCTCTTTGACTAAGGAAGAAGCGCAGGAACAATTGAGCGCGCTTGGTATCGAAGCTCCTGAGAAACAACAACGCCATGCGCAGTTCGATGGCTTGGACGAAGCCACTCAAGCTGAAGCGAAAGACATCCTTGAGCAAGTGAAAGACGAAACGCTTACTCGTGAAGAAGCGCAAACCGCTTTGGAAGCACTAGGCGTTAGCTTGCCTGAACGATCAGGAGAGCGCGATTTGTTCGCTGATTTAGACGAAGCCACAGCGGAACAAGCACAAGCCATTGTCGATGAAGCCGAAGTGGAACTCGCTGAACTTGGGGTCGACCGCTCGCTCTTCGGAAACCAACATCATGGCAAAGATCGCGGCCATGGCAAGAAAGGACCAATGGGTTCTTAATGGCGATGCATGACGCAACGATGGATCGATAAAAGTATTTTGCAGCTAATCAAAAATGGCGCCGGATTCCCTCCCGGTGCCATTTTTTTGGTTCATCCGTTTACTTCAGCGGGGTAGTCGGGTATGAAAGGAGAGTGTATATAAATAGAACCCAAGATTCTAAGGAGGAATTCACCATGGCAAACGAAAAAATACTTATTACTGGTGCTGGCACCGGATTCGGCAAAAACATCGCGTTCAGCTTGGCGGAACAAGGCAAATCTGTCATCGCGGGCGTTGAAATCATTTCCCAAGTATCCGCACTCGAACAAGAAGCGAAAGAACGCGGCGTGTCGATGCAAATCGAGAAATTGGACGTCACCAATTCAAAAGACCGTGAAAAAGCGTGGGGCTGGGACATCGATGTACTGGTCAACAACGCCGCAGTGTCTGAGGGCGGATCGCTTGTCGACATCCCTGAAGAAAACTTGCGCCGCCAATTTGAGGTCAATCTCTTTGGGCCGACTTTATTGACGAAAGGTTTTGCGCGTCAAATGGTCGAAAAACGCTCTGGCCGCATCGTTTTCGTCTCTTCTGTTTCTGGCTTGATGGCAGATCCATTGATGGGGCCTTATTGCGGCACAAAACACGCGACTGAAGCTTTCGCGGATGCTTTAAGCAAAGAGCTGCAGGAATTCAATGTGGAAGTGGCGACCATCAATCCAGGACCTTACCTCACAGGATTCAACGACCGCGAATTTGAAACGTGGAAAAACTGGCAATCCGACGCAGACGATACAGTCTTTGATTACGAAAAAGCCGCTTTCCCGTACGAACAATTCGACCCGAAAGAAGTCACGGAACCGTCGATCAAAGTGATTCTCGGCGAAACGAATCAATACCGCAACGTCATTCCGGAAAAAATGATTCCACAAGTGAAAGAACGCATGGAAAACATGTGGAACAAAACGACCAACGAAGGACTGGGCGAGCGTAACGAAACCGTCCAGAAATCGTATGATATCAAACCCGGTACGCCGGCTGAATAAAACATTTAAAACTGCCCAGGGGATTGATCCTTGGGCAGTTTTTTCATGACCATTGAAAAATCGGCGTCTCCATTTTTAGCCGGTCGCCCGGTGCCATTTGGAATCGAAGAAGGCATTCTCTGGATTTTTCTAGAACTAAACGATAGAACGAATAGGAGGACCGTGATCATGAACGACACAGAACTACTTTTACGAAATGATTATTTTTTGGCTTTCGAGAATTTCATTGAAGCCCCCGCCCCTGGACTTGCGCTACGTATTGTTTGCCGCGGCAGCGAGAACGAGACAGATCTATTGCTGAACCTGGACGGAACGGTGGACCGCTGGCAGATCGATTTCCACTCGTACGCTTACTATTCGGCGGTGGCTGAAGATTTCAGCATTGTTCCAGACGCTGAATTTTATGCAGACACTGCCTATCGCATATATGAAAATTCCCCTTTGCTCCGCTATTTGAAGCAACACACCCATTTGGCATCGCAAGAACAGGCACGTAAGGTCAGCTATCGGCATTTCATGTTTGCCTGCATGGAGCACCAAGTAGAGGTCATCTCCACAAATCCCCCTTCCATTCAGTTGCTCGAACCAAAAAAGAACGTTCGTTGACTTCCCATTAACAACTAGCGTCCGGTACTCAGCCGGGCTTTTTGTCATTATTCGCCATCCAATAAAATCGTGCGAAAAATGTGCCATCACAAAAAAACCAGAAATTCTGCTACAATCGACGAATACGTGTGTAAACCGAAACCGATTGGAGAATACGATATGAAAAAAAGGCTTGCAAACGCCTCTCCTCTGACCTTATTTTTGTACGCCGTTTTGCTGCTCAGCTTTTTGGCCTCGGTCTATTTTATTCAGCACAACCATGGATTTTACGACCAGCCGATTGCGAAGATCACCAAAGCAACTGTTGAAGAAACGCAGGAACTGTCGGATATTTACGGCAATGACGATGTGCTGTATACCCAGCATCTTGAAGCTACGGTCCAGAACGGCGAATACAAAGGACGGACGCTCGAGCTCGACAATGAATTCTCTTTATCCGGCGGTAACGATCACGAGTATAAGACTGGACAGGACTTGTTCGTCTTTATCGACAGTGCGTCCGCAGACGAAGCAGCATTGTCAGGCACGATTGATAACGTGAAACGCGATCAATACGTTCTGGCCATTACTTGGATTTTTATCTTGGTGCTATTGGCCATCGGGAAAAAACAAGGCTTTTACTCGATCGTCAGTTTGGCGCTCAACGCCGTAATTTTGTCCTATGCACTGGACATTTACATCCGCACAGAGAACGCCAATTTGCTGTTGATCGCGAGCGTCAGTGTGTTCTTGTTCACGGTCACTTCGCTCCTGCTCGTCAATGGCTTGAATGAAAAAACTTACGCGGCGATTGTTTCGACGATGCTCGGTGTTTTTGCTGCCTTATTGCTTGCGGCTTTTGCCATTTGGACATCCGGCGGCAATGGCTTGAATTACGAGGAAATGCAATTTCTTTCGCGGCCTTATGAAGTCGTCTTCATGGCTGGCTTGTTCATCGGTTCGCTTGGTGCGGTGATGGATGTCGGCATCACGATGTCGGCGTCGATTTTTACGCTTTATGAGAAAAATCCGGACATCTCCCTCGAAGCGATGAAAACATCCGGTATCGAGATCGGCAAAGACATCATGGGCACGATGGCGAATATTTTGTTTTTCGTCTATATTAGCGGGTCGATTCCGATGCTGCTGCTGTACTTGTCGAACGGGGCGACGTGGCCGTTTTCTTTCTCGATCACTTTGTCGCTCGAAATTGCCCGTGCGCTTGCGGGGGGACTGGGCATCGTCTTGACCATTCCGATCGGCATCTTCACGTCCATTTTTTTCATTAAGAGAAAGAGGGCTGCCCAATGAATGTACTGGTTATTTTAGCGGTCATGCTGTGCATGGCGATGGTGATGATTGGCGGGAAAAAAGGCGCGATTTCGTTTCTTAGCCTATTTCTTAATTTCCTGGTCCTACTCGGCACGGTTTATATGATGAACGATCCCGCCAATGACCCGATTTTATGGGTGATTATCGCTTGCGTCATCATCAGCTGCATCAATTTGTTTTTTATCAACGGCATCAACACGACGACACTCGCAGCTTTCCTGTCGACCGTCATCACGATGGTCGGGCTCTTGCTGTTTATCTTGTTCATGAGTGATGTGACGATGATCAATGGGTTTGGCGAAGAGGAAGTCGATGAACTGAGCTTGCTTTCGCTTTATATCGGCATTAGTTTTGCCGAACTCGCGGCAGTTGTCATCATCATTAGCACAATCGGGGCAATCACCGATATTTCCATCTCGATTACTTCGCCCATGCGCGAAGTGTATCTCCATAATCCTGGCATGAGCCGCCGCGAGCTTGTGCAGGCTGGGTTTGCCATTGGCCGGGATTTGCTCGGCACGAGTACCAACACTTTGTTTTTCGCGTTTTTCGGCAGCTATCTCGGATTGTTGATTTGGTTTAAAGATTTGTCTTATTCACTCGGCGACATCGTCAATTCGAAAATTTTCGCCGCCGAAATGCTGACCATTCTTTGTGCCGGCATCGGGATTGCCTTGGTCATTCCAGTCGCTTCTTGGATTACGGCTTTTCTGCTGGTGCGCAAAAAGTGAACTAGAGCCCTCTATTCCATTTTAAAACCCCTGTGGAAATCTAGTTGATTTCCGCAGGGGTTTTTGTCTATCACCTAAAGGGCTTTTTCTTAGTGGCTACCCCATTTTTTTCATTTTCTTGCCTTTATTGTTGCAATGCTTTCTCGCATGCGTGCGTTTCTTGTGTTTGCCGCCTGTTCCCTTATTTTGGCTCGCAGCCATCAAAAACCCGAGCCCCGTCATCATAAGTGGAAGCAGCACGATGAGTTCAATTGGAACGAGTGGACGGTAAACGGTTTTGTCTTCTGTCACTTCGTAAACGCCGAGCGGTTTGACTGAAAAGGAACCTCCTGCCCCTTCCCCGTGACCGCCAGCTGCTTCCTCTGGATTGCTGTGTCCTTCCTCCCCCGACACCGGTCCATAGCCACCACCTGCGCCTGCACCGACACTATACCTGAGTCTTGCGACGGGAATAATGGTCTTGCCCTGCATCTCGATCGGGTCGCCGTAGACGAGCGACACATCGCGTGCAGTTGAAAACTTTTCAAAAATCGGGCGGACCGGAGACGATTGAAACGGAAACATTTCTTTTTTCTCCATGCTCTACACTCCTTTTTTGACGATGATTTTCTGTGGGATTGGCTGCAGAAAGGACAAGCGGCATGCATAGATTCCTGATGGATGGTTCCTCCTATACATTCGCTCTCCCAAATACTAACCCTCTATTTTTTCGTGATGACTTCGATTTTAACGCACGAAAAAACGCCCGGATGTTCTCCGGGCGCATTTGTTAAAAGATCCTTCTTTTCCATAGAGAGACGGCGATCACAATCATCAAAATGGCTGATAGGGCCAGTGTTGTAATCCATGAACCCGGCTCCTGGCCGGAAATCGGCAAAGCGACATTCATGCCGAAAAAGCTGAAAATTAAAGTCGGAAGAGTCAGGAAAACCGTGAAAAGGGTCAGGGTTTTCATCGTATTGTTCAATTCATTCGAAATGAGTGAAGAATACGATCCCGTAATGCTGTCCAAGATTCGGGTATACAACTCGGTCGTTTCAATTCCTTGATTGTTTTCGATTTTCACGTCTTCTAACAAGTCTTCGTCTTCTTCGTATAATTTGATGGAATGGCTGCGGAATAATTTTGTAATCACATCCCCATTCGCTTTCAGTGAGGTGAGAAAGTAAACCAAACTTTTTTCAATTTCCATGATGTTGTAGAGTTGTTTGTTCGTTAACGAGTCTTGCAAGTTTCTTTCTATTTTGAGGCGTTGCTTGTTCAGATTCTTCAACTTCATTATGTATTGTGTGGAAATCGCCAACAACACTTCGAGGGCGAAGCGGTTTTTCATCGACGTGTGCACTTGTTTTTTGATGACGTTTTCAATCGTGTTCGTCTTTTGACTGCAAACGGTGACGATGAAGTCTTCCCCTAAAATAATGCCGATTGGAATCGTAATATACGAGTTGAGTTGCGGATTGCTTTCATCCGCAATCGGGAGGTCGTTGACGATCAAGGTGCAATTCGTCTCTTCGTCGTATTCGATCCTTGCACTTTCTTCCAAGTCTAGTGGATCTTCCAAAAATTCAATCGGAATCGTGCATCGCTCCGCTATATCTTGGATTTCTTCTTTTGACGGTGCCACCATATTGACCCAGCATTTTTTCTCAAACGCCTCAATTTTTTGTAAAGCCCCGCTAGCAGAGGATTTGTAAATAGTAATCATGCGCGATCCCCTTTCGTTTCGTCTTTGAATGCCTTAGCTATTTAGGCATTTCCGTAATTGTGCCTGTTATGGCGATGGTCTTCTAGTCCCTTACCACTTTACCCAAAATGGCTTCAATTCTAACCAACGCCTGCCATTCAGGAGTTTCCGATGAGCCGAAAAAACATAGCTAGTGACAAAAAAAGCTGTTTGGGGTTTTCCCAAACAGCTTTTTCTCTTCACATATGTGCAATGGCTTCAAAGGTGACGGCATGCTTTGCGTTTTTCGGATATTGCCCGTACTCGTAATTGGACGACACGATAATGTCCTCGAAGCCTTGGCTGCCAAGTAACAACTTGAACTCCTCGACACCGTACCAGCGCATCGGGAAGCGCTCGAGTTCGGTCTGGACGAGTTTGCCGTCCTGCCATTTCTCGTAGCGGTTATGCGATACGGAATATTGCTTGATCCAATCCACTTCGACGGTCTTGCTCTCGAGCGTGATCACTTCGCCGGCTTTCGTCTGCCAGCTCCGCGTTTTCGGCCGATCGATCTCGAAACCTTGCGGAACATACAAATCAATCAGCAAACGCCCACCTGGCGAGAGATGCTTGCGAAAGTTTTTCAAGGCTTTGATCGCTTGTTCGCGTCCAGCAAGCAACTGAAACGTTCCCGCGGGCAAGATGACCGCATCGTATTCGACATCGATACGGAAGGTTTCCATATCCGCTTCAAATAATTTCGGATGCAAACCGCGTTCTTTGCAATGGCTGCGGCAAATATCGAGCATTTCAGATGAACTGTCGAAGCCGTCGATGTGCAGGCCGTCTTCTAAGAGCGGTACGAGCAATCGCCCGGTTCCGGCAGCGGGCTCTAAAATGCGCCCTTCAGTTGAGGCGAGCCGCTCCCTGTAAAATTCGACATCGCCAAACGATTTGCCAATCGGCTTATCGAGGTCGTACACTTCCGCAGACAAGGAACTATAATAGCTAAGCATGACACCCCTCTTTTCCTAAGAAAGTATGAACAATCCGTAAAGCGCCAACACCAAGTTTGGCAGAGCGAACAGCACAAGGTTTTTCACTTTAGCGTTGCGCGCCTGCTGTGCCCGGCGGCGTTCAGAGCTCGTGTTGAATGATGATTTCACTTGTTTACCCGCTGTGATGGACGAAACGACCGCCCAAACGAGTGCGATGACAGCGACAGCACCCGCAATTGGGAACAATAGCGACCAGTCATCAGCCAAAAAAGCGATGAGTGCGACAAGGCCTGAGACGGCAAGGCCGAGTAGAAAATGCTTCATAATAGTATTCCTCCTGTATTTCTAGTTTCCTCTTTATTTTACTAAATGAGCAGGGCTGTGGGAAACATTGCGCAAAAAAAGATATGGGAACTTTAGTTGCCGTTTTCAGCACGCCATTCCGAATTCAGCATGCCGTAGACGACACTGTCGACGAAATGATCGTACAGCCATTCGCCATGCCGAATTGTGCCTTCTTCTGTAAAGCCGAGGCGCACCGGGATATTGCGGCTTTTGTGATTGCCGGCCGCTGCACGGATTTCGACTTTGTTGAGGCCTCGCTCTGTTAGCGCATAGTCCGTCAATGCTCCCGCCACCCTTGTCATGATGCCTTTGCCCTGGAACTCGGTGTCGAGCCAATAGCCGATATAGGCCGTTTTTTTCGCTTCATTGATTTCGTTGAAACCGGCGATTCCTGCTATTTCGCCGCGGTAGACGATCGCACAATTCAAGCTGTTGCCGAGCGCAAAGTTCTCAGCGCCAGACTGGATGAAGTTTTTCGTATCTTGGGCACTGGTCGTATGATCGAGCCACGGAAGCCATTCTCTCAATGCGTTTCTGGAGCGATCGGTCAGTTCAAAAATCCGCTCTGCATCGGTCAGCTCGACCAGCTTTAATGATAACTCCTCATCGATTTTATGAATAAACATGGCATTCTCCCCTTTTCCTGAATTATCCATAAGCGTAGCACATTCTGTATCTGACAAAAAGAAATTTTGAGGTCTTTAAAAGACGCAATTTTCAGTTTAAAAGAGTAAACTAGAAGAAACTAGAGCGAACGGAGTGAAGGATCATGTTTGGGCTCTTTATCGTCCTCGTCGCTTTGATGGCCGTGCTGATCATCCTATGTCTGTTGTTGTTTTTCATTCGCCATAAACCGCATACATTGCCCGCTCTACATCATGAGGCGCAATTGCTGAGAGAACGTTTTTCGCGCGGGGAACTGACGGAAGACGCCTTCCGCAAACGCATGAAGGAGCTCGAACAAAAGCCGCAACAAGACAAATCCGCTTAGTAGCTGCAAACCATTGTTTAGTTTCCTGCCAGTCGGGAAATCCAAGGAATAAGCGAACGAACATATTTCTTATGGGAGGTTTTACACAATGGTAGAACATGCAAAACACGCAGAACTATCGAAGACGCTCCATGACTGCATGGTGGCGTGCAATCATTGCTTTGATGCTTGCCTGAAGGAAGACGACGTAAAAATGATGGCCGAGTGCATCCGGCTCGACCGTGAATGCGCTGACATGTGTGCATACTTGGCACAAGCTATCGAACGCAACTCGCCATTCGTTTCGCAACTTGCGAAAGTGTGCGCGGAGATTTGCGAAGCGTGCGGCAACGAGTGCAAAAAACACGACCATGATCATTGCCAAAAATGCGCGGAAGCTTGCCTGAAATGCGCAGAAGCGTGCAGACAAGTAGCATAAAAAAACGCGTCCGGTTGAATTCCCGGGCGCTTTTTCATGGAAGAAATGAGGAGACAAGATGACAAAACGTGTATTGGTCGTCGGCGCCGGTATCGGCGGATTGACGGCCGGATCCTTACTAGCCAAAGAAGGCTATGACGTAACCGTGCTCGAAGCTGCGGCAGAACTCGGTGGCTGCGCCGGAAAATACCAGCGCAAGCCGTATTTGTTTCCAGTCGGGGCGACACTCGGCATGGGGCTTGAGGCAGGTGGTATTCATGAACGTGTCTTCCGCCATCTTGGGAAGCCGATGCAACTCGAACCGCTCGAACGCGTGATGGAAATGGTTCATCCGTCGGGAACGTTCGTTTTTCATAAAGACCGCAGAAGGCATGTGCGGGAACTCGCTGCGCAGTTCCCTGAGCATCAAACCGCGATTCTGAAGTTTTACGCAGAACTGTACCAAACAGCGCGCATCACACGAACCTTGATGGGACCGCTTCCTGCGTTGCCACCAGCGAATGCGCGAGAATGGGCGGCGCTTACGAAAGCTTTGCGCCCTGTTCATATGCGTCTATTGCCGAAATTTCAACTAACGCTCGGGCAAGTGTTGAAAAAGCACGGCCTCCACGAACTCGATGCGTTTCGCCATGTGCTCGATGGATTGTTGATCGACAGCATGCAGACGACGACAGAAGAGGTCTCCTATTTGCTGGCGGCGGTAGCGCTCGATATTTACCACGAAGGTGCGTATTACGTTCCAGGCGGCTTGTTCCGTTTCGCAGAAGTGATGGCCGACAGCATTAAAGAAAACGGCGGCCAGGTAAAAAAGCCGCGCACCGTACAGACGCTTGAACACCAAAATGGCGTCTGGCATGCCAGCGACCAGCGGGGCAATACCTATGAAGCAGATGCCGTTGTCTTCAATGCACCGATTCAGTTATTGACTGAGCTCTTGCCAGTCGATCACCACCACCGGTTAAAACGCCCGCTGCAAGATGGCATCGAAACCGAAACCTGGACGACTTTGACGTTGTACTTGGCAATCGATGCGGGAAAACTCACCGAGCCGCTTCCGGAATTCCGCCAGCTCTCAAGTGGAGCGGCTATGGACGAAGGACATCATTTCTTCATGTCCGCTTCGCGCCCTGATGACCGGTTGCGCGCGCCTGAAGGTTTCCAGACCGTAACCATCTCGACGCATTCCAGACCTCATCATTGGCAGTCGCAAGAAGATTACGAAGCGATGCGCACCGAGCTTTCAGAGCGCATGCTCGAGTTGATCGAACAACATATCCCAGGCTTCCGCTCAGCGATCGTCCATTTCGAAAGCGGTGCGCCTTTTGCCTGGCAGCATTACACCGGACGGCCGAACGGCTATGTCGGCGGCTTCGCGCAAACTTTGGATGCCGCCTTATTCAAATCCATCTCGCATCATAGCGGCTTGCCGAGACTGTATTTGACCGGCGACCATATCTTTCCTGGTGGCGGCACGATTGGTGTCGCTGCGAGCGGCATTCATTGTGCGCGTTCGATTTCCGGAAAAGCTTTGCTAACGTAAAAAACACCCGCCTTCCAATTCGGAGGCGGGTGTTGTGCGTTATATATCCTGTTTCGGCAGGCGGATGCTGACGTTCGTGCCCTGGCCGACGGTAGAATCGATTGCTAGCGTACCGCCGTGCAATTCGATAATTTCGCGGACAATCGACAGGCCAATGCCAGCCCCGCCGCCTGTCCGGGTACGTCCTTTATCGGCACGATAAAAGCGTTCGGCTACATGCGGCAAATGTTCTTGCGCAATGCCGATTCCTGAATCGATGACTTCAAGCAACGCTTCTCCGTTGGCATCCGACAGCCGAACTAAAATCACGCCTGCTGGATCGGTATAGGCGATCGCATTATCGAGCAAGTTGATGAGCACTTGCAGGAGCCGGTCGCCATCTCCTTTGACCAATAATTCTTCATCCAATTCCGCGCGGACGCGGAGCTGTTTTTTTCGCCATTTCACTTCGGTTTTTCCAACCGCTTCCCGGACGATTTCAGCCAAAGCGAGCAATTCGCTCTTCAATTGCCCGGTGCCGCCTTCAAGCCTCGTTAAATCGAGCAATTGATTGACGAGGCGCTCCATGCGTTCCGATTCGCTGTATACAATCGCGGCGATTTCCGCTTGGTCATCAGCAGGCTGTTGGAGCAGTTCGCTATAGCCTTTGATATAGCTGAGCGGTGTCCTCAATTCGTGAGAGACGTTTTGCAGAAATTCGCGTTTATCGTCGTCTTGCGCTTGGATTGAAGCGGCCATCTTCTCAAATGAACGCGCCAGCTCCCCGACTTCATTGTCGGCCGTGACGCCTGTGTTCCCTTCAAAATGCCCCGCAGCCATGCGTTCGGCAGAAGCTTCGAGTGCTTCAAGAGGCGCAGTGTAGTCGATTTGAATTTGCCGACGGATCAGCAATAACGCAGCGAGCGCCAAGACCCCTGCTGTTAGGAGCACTGGCAGGACATTGAGGAACGCCTGCAATAAATCGGACACTGGCCGGTAGACGAGCGCGACGGCTGTTAATTCACTGCCAGTGAGCACTGGCACCGCAGCACCGATCAAATCCGAACCGAGATAGGCATTCTGGCGTTCGATGATAACCGTCTCGCCTTGGGACAAACGCTCACGCTCTCTGAAAGTGATGACGACGTCTTCTTCAGGCGCCTGCAGCGGCAACGCCGAGCCGAGCACCATCGGATCGTCAACGGTCACCGCATCAAGACCCGCTTCATCCAAAAACGAATGGATTGTATCAAGCGATTGCCCATCGTTTTGATAGGTATTTGCCAATGCCTCCGCCATCTCCACGAGCTGTGTGCGTTCGCTATCGACATAGACTGCCTCGTACACCGAAATCGCCGCAAAGGCCAAGAGTGCAAGACCCGCAGCACTAATGCCGGCGAACAGCCACCATAGTTTCGCATTGATTCCCGTCATTCCGCCACCACCTTGTAGCCGAGGCCCCACACCGTCTCGATCGCAGAACCGGCATCGCCGAGCTTAATGCGCAAAGTCTTGATGTGAGTGTCCACGGTACGTGTCGTCACATTCAAGGCTTGCTCGCCCCATAACTTTTCCATCAATTGCTCGCGTGAGAATACTTGCCCGGGATGCGCCAAAAACAAGGCCAATAAATCAAATTCCTTGCGGGTGAGCGTGATCCCCTTGCCATCCGCCGTCACTTGGCGCATGGCTTCATTCAATTCGATGCGGCCATTGCTCAGAACCGGTTCCGGTTTGAAAGACGCCCCTTTTGTGCGCCTCAAAATCGCTTCGATGCGCGCCAGCAATTCGCCACGGCTGAACGGCTTGATCAAATAATCATCGGCGCCTGCTCTGAGCCCCCGAATTTTATCGGCCTCGCTGCCGGCAATCGCCGTCAGCATCAAAATCGGCACCTCCGAAAACTCTCTCACCTGCCGGCATACCGTAAAGCCGTCCTGCCCGGCCATCATGATATCCAAAATGACAAAGTTGACAGTCTCTGATTGGATTTTCTCGATGCCGGATTCGCCAGTCGGCGCCTGTAAGACCGAATAACCGGCATCCTTTAATGTCCGTGTAAGCAAATCGCGCATCGTCTGTTCATCGTCGATTACGAGAATGTTCATCGCTGCGCCTCCCTTACGGCTAGTGCGTGCGGACCGGAGGATACAGGGATTTCGGATAGCTTTTCAAATTCATCCGTATCGATGACCGTGATGGTGTCGCCGTCAAGACTGCTGATGTATAAGCGGCTGTCGGAGAGCCCGCCATAATAAGGATTGTCCGCGACAGAAAGCCTGCCTTGTTCTTCAAGATCCTCATCGAGCGCGACGACTTCGTGCGAACCGTGATTCAAAACGTAAAAGGCATCGTCGCCTGACAGCACGTCAATCGGCATCAAGCCCACTTCGATGCGCTCCGTTATTTTCTCATCTGCCAGCGAATAACGGACCACTTCCCGGTTCAATTCACCGTTCGGACCGTGGCCGCCAACCAATAATTGGCCACCCGTATAGGCAATCCCGTTCGGCCGGTCAATGATGTGGTAGCTCTCCATGATGTCCAATGTTTTCGGATCCAATGCTTGCACGCTGTGGCCGTAGACATTCGCGACGAAGATTTGGCCATCTCCGTACGCCAAGCTTTGAGGATGTTCATCCGTTTCGGCTATTGCTTCGACCGCAAATGGCTCAACTGAAATTCTCGACACGCGATCTTCTGTCGCGTGCGCCGCGTACAACTCGCCGTCCACTTCCAAAAGTTTCGAAATGCCCATGCCGACTTCACCTATGGCTTCAAGCGTTTGCGTCTCGAAATCGAATGCGTACAATTGCTCTTCTTCTACTGACGACAACACGAGCCGGCCGCTGACCATCGCCATGTCTGATGCGATAAACGGCAATTCCAATTCCCCGATAATGTCTTCAGAATCTGCATCAATAATCGTTAACAGCGGCTGCTTTAAATGTGCCACGACAATCAGCTCTCCCCCGTCATCCGGAAATACATATAATTCTTTCTCCGTACAGCCCGCAAGCAATGCCACCAGCAACAACCCGGCGATCCAACGCTTCATAATCCCTCACCCTTTTTTCAATTGCTGATGAAAGTATACACCGAAATTGTGAAATCCATTTGAAATCCACCCTGTAGACAGTAAAAAACCGGAAGGCACGCCTTCCGGTTTGGGCATTATTGCTGAACTTGCCCCGCATTTAACATTTGTGTCCAGTTGTCACCAGCGTCCTGTGTCATCCAAGCATGGCCTTTGGCTGTATAAATCGCCAGCTGCTCCGGCTTTTTTGGATACTGCGCGATGTAAACAACGCCGTCTTCAGTCATGTCCGGCAAGGAAATTTCCTGCTCATCCCCTGACAGGTCACGTTTCACGAGTTTCGCGTCTTCACTATATGTGCCGTAATAAAGCGCGGCTTCACTGAAAAATGCGGCGGTCCCGAGTTCGTCTTCTGTGATGCGCGAAAAACTCTCGCCGCCGTCTTCCGACCAAAAAATTCCCTGGTTCGATGCCGCCGCGATCATCATCGAATCATCGGGATGCATCGCGAGATAGGCTACTTTCCCGTCCAAACCTTCTGCCGCTGTCTGTTGCCAGGTTTTTCCGGCATCGTCGCTCCGATGGAAGCCGGCAGCGAGTTTGGAATTCGGCTGCGGATTGAAAACGAACAAATTGTTATTGTTGTAAGAAACGGCCATTTCATGAAAATCTGTTTCTCCTTCAAATCCAAGATCTTCGAAAGTTTCGCCTCCGTCGTCACTGCGTTTGATGCCGAGCGGGTTTTTCATGCCGGATTGCATGTCAGGATGTCCTGACGAAACAAAACCGGTCGAGGTCGCGTTAAAGCCCATAAAATCATGGTATTGGTCTTCGATTTCTGTCCATTCACCACCGCGGTATACTTTTAAGCCTTCATGTGAAGCGAAATACAAGCCGCCGTTTTCTTCGATATAGCCCATGCCATGCACATGATCCATGGTACCCTCGAACGGCACTTCTAGCTCCATTGCTTCACTGTCCACAGCCGTTTGCGCTGTTTCTGTTTGTTCAGTGGATTCTGCTGACTCTGGTGTCTCTTCAGATGCCTCTTGGCTCGTTTCTGCACCACAAGCTGAAATGAGTAGCCCAGCTGCCATGACCGGCCATATCCAAGTTTTTTTCATCGCTCGATCTTCCTCTCTACTATATTGTTTCTATCGTTTCACTGCACGAATAAAAGGTCAACTAATTGAGCAGAATGATGCAGTAGTGTCACAACTTCACCGCCGATTCCTGACGCCCATTGTCTATCGCCAATACATCGTTTAGCACCGGTTCTCTTAACATCCACATTTGTCTTTACGTTTCAAGACAGCGATACAGGGAATACAATTGGGTAAAAATAATTTCATGAAAGGAGCTGGATCTTTATGAGAGAACTGATCGGATTGCTGAAATTTGGATCCCAATCCGCTTTATGGGCCGCTATTATCAATACCGTTGTTGCCATCATTAAAACGGCTGCCTATCTTATCACGGGAAACGTCGCGATGTTTGCTGAAATGATGCATAGTTTCGGCGATGCCGCTAACCAATTCTTCGTATTCATCGGTTCCGCGCTCAGCAAAAAAGAACCGACAGAACGATTTCCTGGTGGATTCGGACGTTTGGTGAACCTCGTATTGCTGGGGGCTGTTCTGGTCGTTGGGGTACTGGCCTATGAAACGATTGTAGAAGGGATTCATCACATATCCAATGCCACCCATTCCGAGGATTGGTTCTGGCTAAATATTGGCGTACTCGGCACAGCCGCCATTCTGGAAGCATTCGTCCTTTACAAAGCGATGAAAGAAATCACGGAACATTTGCCGAAAGAACAGATCAGCGGCTTTAAGATTATTCCGATGAGCTATAAGCACGCCAAAGAAGCAAAACCGGCCACTAAGCTGGTGTTCCTGGAAGATAACGTAGCGGTTGGGGGTGCTTTATTGGCGCTAGTGGCGATTGTCATCTCTACTTATACGCCGTTCCATAGCGCTACCGGCTATGCCTCTATCCTAATCGGGATCTCACTTGTAGTCGTTGTGGGCCGGATTTTCCTGGATAATGCAGCCGGCGTACTCGGTGTAGCAGATCTTGATTTACAGGCACGCATTGGCACGAAACTCATGGAACATCCACATATTCAGGATATTCAGGATCTTCATGCCATTAAAGAAGGAGATAGCCTTCACATCGAACTTCGCGTCGAAGTCGATTCAGCGATGACCATTGAAGAAGCGGACGATATCCGGGATTATATCGAAGAAAAACTAAAAGAAAATATAAAAAATGTGACAGATGTCATTATCGAGTTTGATGAAGACGACGGCAAAGCCACGTGGACCAAGCCGCAAGAATAAGATAGAAAAGCCGCCAGGAGAATTCCTGGCGGCTTTCTTTTGGGACGGCCATATTATTTAAAGCCTATCCCATATTCAACTCAAATGCATCCGCTAATAGCCGGATGGTGTTCATGCGCGCTTGATGCCCCGCAATATTCGGGATGATGGTGATTTCATCAGCTCCGAATTGATCGGCGACCGCTTCGATCTGCTGTTTAACTTGTTCGGCTGTTCCGATGAGCATGCGGCTCCGGTTGCGCTCGACGCGTTCTTGTTCTGCTGAACTGAGACGCCGCTTCTCAGCGGTTTCAACCGACGGGTAATACGGCGGCTGAAAATCCGATTCGACAAACAGGAGCCATAAGTCAAATGCTTTGGCAAGTTGTTCCGCTCGCTCTTCCGTCTCGCCGACAATGGCGAAAACAGCTAAAGCGACATGCGGCTGTTCACGCAACTGGGACGGGACGAAGCTTTTCCGGTAGCGTTTGATCGCCTCGATACCTGCTTGTTCCGGGCGCGCAAAATGGGCATAAGCATAAGACATGCCCCGTTCCGCCGCAAGTTTCGCTGAGCCTTCGCCCGTGCCGAGCAGCCATAGTTCAGGTGCTGTTTCGGTAATCGGCGTCGCTGTTAGCTTTTGGAAACGGTGTTCGTTGTCGACTTCATCGGTGAAATACTTCTCCAAATCGATCAATTGCTGGGCGTAAGGAACGCGCTTGCCTTTGGATTCATTGAGCGCTTGGTTGACGAGCCGGAAACTCGGCGAGCGCCCGATGCCAAGGTCGATCCGGTTCGGGTGCAGCGCTTCGAGCATGCGAAAGTTCTCGGCCACTTTATAGGCGCTGTAATGCGGCAGCATGACGCCGCCTGATCCAATGCGGATGCGTTCAGTGAGCGTCGCTAAATGCATCATGAGCATTTCCGGCGAGCTGCCTGCGACTGAAAACACTTGATGGTGTTCTGCAACCCAGTAGCGTTTAAAGCCGGAGCGGTCCGCGAGTTTTGCAAGTTCTGCCGTTGAACGGAGCGCGGAAGCTGCCGTTTCGCCTTCATCAATCGGCGAGTAATCTAATATATTCAAGACGGTCATCCGTCCGCACCTCCTTTAACTCTCTATTCTTCATCATACCACTTGAACACAAAGAAAAACGGACTGGAGGCTGCCAGTCCGTTTTCGCCTATATCGTACAATTAAAGTTAATATGGTTTTCCGAAGTTTACTGCCAGCTTTCCGTGGGCTCGCGCCCAAGCCTCCTCATCCGCTCCGCTTCTTGCGGGGTCTCGGTCGTCTCGCTGATCCACAGGAAAGATAAGGTCGAACTACGTGAGACATTATCTTTGCGAAGTAATGGGCAGCATTATTGAGCAGAAGGGTTTACGGGCAGACACTTCTCCACACCACTTAGCTTCGTCTTTGAGTTATTTATCTAATAACAATATCCACTCTTTTAATGAGTTTCGACAGTCATTGCTTCTTTAATAGTTTTAAAAAGGACTAAACTTCCCTGCTCCGCTTCGACTATTCTACATTGAAATAACGGGCATCTGGATGGGCGAAGACGATGGCTGATACCGATGCTTCCGGGTCCATCATGAATTCTTCCGTCAAGTGGACACCAATGTCTTCCGGTTTGATGAGGTCGAACAATTTCGCCTGATCTTCCAGGTTTGGACAGGCCGGGTAGCCGAACGAAAAGCGCTGGCCTTGGTATTTCGCTGCGAACCGGTCGCGCATTGAAAAATCGGTGGAATCAGGAAAGCCCCATTGATCGCGAATTTCCTGGTGCAGGCGTTCGGCGAATCCTTCCGCCAGTTCCAAAGCGGTCGCTTGCAGCGCATGGCTCTCGAGGAATTTCCCCGCTTCTTTCAAACGCGTTGCTTCCGCACGTACCCCGTGCCCTGCCGTTACTTGCATGAATGCGACATAATCCATCTCACCGCTTGCGGTTGATTTTAAATAATCAGCCAGACATAAAAACGGCGCTTTTGTTTGGCGCGGGAAGGTGAAACGTTCGATTTCCGTTTTGGCGTCTTTCGGGTCGTAGATAATGACATCATCGCCGTCTGATTGCGCCGGGAAAAACTGATACATCCCCGCTGGCTTCAATATTCCCGACTGAAGAAACTTCGTCGCGAGTTCATGCAGTTCCACAGCCCGCGTGTCGCCTTGCTGCAAGAGTTTGTCGCTATAGCCGCGCAAACCGAGATGGTGGCCGATCAATGTGCGCATATTGACGTACGGGTACAGATGCGCCACCGAATAATCTTTCAGCACATGGCGCCGCAAATCGTTCGGCACGTAAACAGGCGCATCTTCGCGCACGGTCTTGACCGGCTTTTCCAAAATGGCGACAGCGCCTTTTTCGGCACGCGCCGCATCTTGCGCTTGGCGTTTTTCCTGTTGGGCGCCAAGTTCTTCGAGCAGTACCGCTTTTCCAGCGCCGCTTTGCAGTCGGTTCGCGAGGTCCAGCCCTTGCATGGCGTCTTTTGCGTAAATAACCGGTCCGTTGTATTCCGCGGCGATTTTCGTTTCGGTAAAGCGGCGGGACAAAGCCGCACCTCCGACTAAAATCGGCACATCAATATCAGCTTCACGGAAATCCTGCGCCGTCAGCACCATCTGCTTAGCGGATTTTACGAGCAATCCTGACAAGCCAATGATATCCGGCTGTTCTTTGCGAATCACTTCGATGAGTGCGGCGGGTGTCACTTTGATGCCGATGTCGATTACTTTAAAGCCGTTGTTCGACAAGATGATGTCGACCAAGTTTTTGCCGATGTCGTGAACATCGCCTTTGACGGTCGCAAGGATGACTTTGCCTTTCCCGCTATCGTCCGCTTTCTTTTCCATAAAGCCTTCGAGATACGACACGGCTGCTTTCATGACACCCGCTGATTGCAGCACTTCCGCAACGATCAATTGATTGTCGTTGAACAGCCTGCCGACTTCAGCCATGCCTTCCATGAGCGGCCCGTTGATAATCTCGAGCGGGTCTTCGTACAGCTCCCGTGCTTTGTCGAGGTCCGGGATGAGCCCTTCTTTTGTGCCTTCTAAAATATAGTAAGCGAGGCGCTCCGGCACGGTGTCTGGAATATCGTCCTCAGTTTTCTCCTTTTTCTTGTCGCGGTAGAAATCCGTGAAGTCCGCCAAGTTTTGATCGGTCGTCTCGAACAATAACTCTTCCGCCATCTTCACTTCTTCTTTTGGAATCGACGCAAAACGCTCGAGCTTTTCGGTATTAACGATGGCGTAATCCAAGCCCGCTTGCGTGCAATGGTAGAGATAAACGGCATTTAGCACTTCACGGCCGACCGGCGGCAAACCGAATGATACGTTCGATACGCCGAGAATTGTTAAGGCGCGCGGCAGTTTTTCCTTAATCAAACGGATACCTTCGACTGTTTCGAGTGCCGAGCCAATGTATTGCTCATCGCCTGTTCCAACTGGGAATACGAGCGGATCGAAAATAATGTCTTCCGGGGCGATTTCCCATTTTCCCGTCAGCAATTGATACGAGCGTTCCGCAATTTCGAGCTTGCGCTCGCGCGTCACTGCCATGCCGACTTCATCAATCGTACCGACAACGACCGATGCGCCGTATTTTTTCACGAGCGGCATGACCGCATCAAAACGTTCTTCCCCGTCTTCTAAATTAATCGAGTTGATGATCGCTTTGCCTTGGGAGAATTTAAGCGACGCTTCGATGACCTCTTCATCCGTAGAATCGATGACGAGCGGCACTTTCACTTTTTTGACGACTTCCTGCATGAATGCCGTCATGTCGTCTAGTTCTTCTCGGTCCGGGTTGGCCAGGCAAATATCGATAACGTGCGCGCCGTTTTTTACTTGGGCACGCGCAATTTCCGCCGCTTCTTCGAACTTCCCTTCAATAATGAGTCGCTTGAATTTGCGCGAACCGATCACATTCGTGCGTTCGCCGACGAATAATGGGCGCATCGATTCATCGTATTCAAGCACTTCAATTCCCGAAATGACATGTCCATGACTCGTGTCTTTGCGTTCGCGCGGCGCGAGCCCATCGACCGCTTCACGCACCGCCGCAATATGTGCAGGCGTCGTGCCACAACAGCCACCGACGACATTGAGCCAGCCTTTCTCAGCAAAGCCGCGCAGTTTTTTCGACAAGGATTCCGGCGTCTCGTGGTAATGCCCTTCCTCATCCGGCAGCCCGGCGTTCGGGTAACAGCTGACAAAACCTGTCGACAGTTCCGATAACGAACGCAAATGATCGGTCATGAATTCCGGCCCCGTTGCACAATTCAATCCGACCGACAACGGCTTGATATGTTCGATCGACACATAAAACGCTTCAATCGTCTGTCCGGCAAGTGTCGTGCCCATCGGTTCAATGGTCCCTGAAATCATTACCGGCAGTTCCACACCGGTTTCTTCAAAGGCATCTCGAATAGCAATCGTCGCCGCTTTGACGTTAAGCATATCTTGGCTTGTCTCGAGAAGCAGCAAGTCCGCGCCGCCTTCAATCAAGGCTTTCGCCTGCACCTGAAAATCGGCTTTTAATGCGTCGAATGTGATGCCCCCTGTGACCGATAAAGTTTTCGTTGTCGGTCCAAGCGCACCCGCCACGAAGCGTGGCCATTCCGGCGTCGAGTATTTTGCTTGGCTTTTTTTCGCGATTTCGACCGCTTTTTGATTGATTTCCGCTGCACGATGGCCGAGCCCGTACTCATCCAAGACGACCGGCGTGCCGCCGAATGTGTTCGTACAGATGATGTCAGCGCCCGCTTCCAAATACGCGTCGTGTACGCCTTCTAGGACATCTGGGCGGACGATGTTCAAGTATTCATTGCAGCCATCGTATTCCTCTCCGCCGAAATCTTCTGCCGACAAATCAGCATTTTGAATCATCGTCCCCATCGCACCGTCTATAACTAAAATGCGTTTTTCCAGTTGCTGTTCAATTAAATGTTTAGGCATAGGCACGATCGCTCGCTTTCTCTAAATCTAGTTGTCGGATATAGCGGATCAATTCCACCGTCATGTCATAACGCACAAATGGCGTGATCAAATAAATGCCGTGGAACAATTGGGCTGCTGTATCGATCAATTCTTTCGCAATCTGAATGCCTTCCGCCGTCGCTTGTTCTTTATCATCGCCGCAAGCCCTCATGCGATCCAGTGCCTCTTCCGACAATTTGATACCCGGCACTTCATTGTGTAGAAAATCGGCGCTGCGTATGCTCGTCAGCGGCATAACCCCGAGGAAAATCGGTGTCTCGAGATGCTTTGTCGCCTCATGGATTTCGATGATTTTCTCTTTCGTATAAACAGGCTGCGAAATGAAATAATCCGCGCCAGCTTCGATTTTCTTCTCAAGTCTCGCGACTGCACGCTCGACGACACGGACATTCGGGTTGAATGCCGCGGCAACCGAGAAATTCGCCTTTTTCCGCAGCGGCTTGCCAGAAAACGAAATGCCTTCGTTGAGCTTTTTGATGAGTTGGATCAATTCCAGGCTCGATACATCATAAACGCTCGTCGCGCCCGGGAAATCGCCGACTTTTGTTGGGTCGCCCGTGACGGCGAGTATATCGTGGATACCTAGTGCGTCGAGCCCCATTAAATGCGATTGCAGGCCGATCAAATTGCGGTCGCGGCACGTAATATGCGCAAGAGGTCTGACATCTTGCTGGTGCTTGAGGATCGAGCCCATCGCCATATTGCTGATACGCGGCGACGCGAGTGAATTATCGGCCATCGTGATAGCATCGATGCCTTCCGCGTCCAATGCTTTAGACCCCTCGAGAAATTTATCGATTTCCAAATGGCGCGGTGTATCCAGCTCGACGATGATCGTCCGCTCGGTTTTTGCTTTTTCGTGCAAAGGCTTGTCTTTCAAGGCTTCTGCTTCGCGAATGACAATCGGCTTTTTCTCTTCGACTTTCTTTTCAGTGATCGGCTGCAAGTGACCGATGCGTTTTTTGACCGCTTCGATATGTTTCGGCGTCGTGCCGCAACAGCCACCGATAAGGCGCACGCCTTCTTCGCGCAACAGCAGCGCTGCACGGCCAAAATAATCGGCTTCTGATTCATAGACAATGCGCCCGTCTTCGATATCGAGGAGTGAGGCGTTCGGATAAGCCGATAAAAACGCTTTTTCCGGCAGTTCGACGCCTTCGAACGCCTGGATTGTATGGTGCGGGCCAAGACGGCAGTTGACGCCGACGATTTCTGCACCGAGTGCGTCAAGACGTTTCAAGCCTTCGTTCAAATTCATGCCATTTTGCAAAATGCCCGGTTCATGCATTGACAACTGGGCAATGAGCGGCGCGTCGGTCAATTTTTTTAAATGAGTAACGGTCGCTGCGAGTTCCTCGAAATCATAATACGTCTCGAGCAATAAACCGTCCGGATCGCCGGATAACAGGTGCTGCGCTTGCTGGTCAACCATGGCGACGATTTCGTCCAATGTCGCATCGCTTTTACGAATGCCGCGAATGCCGCCGATCGTGCCGAGCACAAACTGCCCGCTATCTTTTGCGGCTTTACGGGCGATGGCCATCGCTGCTTTATTGATCGACTCTACCTGATCTTCTAGCCCGTAGCGAGCCAGTTTGTGGGCATTTGCCCCGTATGTGTTCGTTTGGATAATGTCCGCTCCCGCCGCGATGTAATCACGATGAATTTTCTCGATCACTTCGGGGCGCTGGATATTCAGTTCCTCGTTGCAATATTCGATGCCGTACGAGTACAGCAATGTCCCCATGGCTCCATCCGCCGTCAGCATCCGTTTGTTCAATTCATCTAATAACATGATTCGTCCTCCTCCGGTTGATTTGCCATGCAGCTGCGGACGCATCGATATGAAACAAAAAAAGCCTTCCATGAAAAAGAAGGCTTTACGATATCGAACTCGTTCCTTTTCATCTGCCAGGCGTGTGCCTGCTGGAATTAGCACCTGACCTTAGTGGCTGGTTGCTGAAGCGTCATCGGGCCAGTCCCTCGACTTCTCTAGATAAGAATTCACTATTCAATTTTAAGTATTTCCACATGATACCCCCTGAGGTGATTTGGGTCAAGAAAATTTATCAAAAAACAACAAACTTTCTGTTAAATCCCCCACTTACTTACCAGGCATCCGGCACCCGCGGGTTGAAGGCGGCTTGCTCGACGGTAAATTTATACCAAGTGAAGGGTTTGCCATCGATGATCCATGTAATATCGACGCGTCTTGGCATTTCGATGCCGTCGATTATTTGCCATTCGTGCACTTCGGCGATGCATGGCAAGCGCTTGGCCTCTTCACCAATATCTTTATAGCGCATCGCCCGCGCTCGTTTCATGCGCCCAGATTCATCAAACTCGAAGGTGACATTGGCGGTCGACCCGTTATAGCTCATCTCGGCTTCCACGGATCGTTCACTGCTATTGAAAAAACGCACGTACGGGCTAAAAGCCAGTCCTGGCAGCCAGACCATCTCCATTAAAAAGCGCTGAAGTGCCGATTCATCACGCTTGCCGTCCGGAATCGCCCGGTTGATCGGCACCAGCCCCGCAAAGCGGATGCGCATGCCTGCACGGCCGTCACGGAAACTATCGGATCCGGTAACGAATAGGCCATCGATTTTCATGCGCGCTTTCCAATAAAACGATGGCGGTTCGACAAAGCTATATTGCTCAGCAGTCGATTCGGTCCATTCTTCCTGGTCAGGTTTGGTCTTCATCCAGCCCACTTGCTTTACATAAACGCCCATCACCTGCTCACGGCCGACTGCGCCGATCGTCTCCAGCCATTTGGCGATCGGTTTTGGCAGATGCGCCGTCCTCGCCTCTTCCACTTCGCCGGCATGCCGGACTTCCGGCCATGTCGGCTTGATAAGCCGCGTCATGTCTTTGTACTTTCGATAAGCCCCGTATGCTCCGAGTGATGTCAATGCTAAAATCGGCCATATGCGTTTCATGTCCCATACCCCTTTCCGATTTTGCTGCGCATTCCTTCGTAACTCTTTCGACACGCCCTTCATTTCCCCTGCACAAAGCGCCAATCGAAAAACGCCCCCGGAAGGCTAAGCTTCCGGGGGCGTTCGGTATTCATCAGTTTAAATTTTCAAGAGCCGGTTCGAGATGTTCTTTCAATGCCGGCCCCATCGTTTGCGAATACAGCGTCGTTAAATGGTGCTTATCGCGATATACCAATACATTGCCCACAACTGGCGGGCACGTATCGTCTGTACAGAAATACTCGGACATATCGGCAAACGTGACGTTGTCCGGAATGCCTTCCGTGTTTTCCCATGGCACGACATCCGCAAGGCCTTTACTGCGCTCAACCGAACATTCTTCTACGCTCGAACCATCAAGGCAGATCGTCGGATCGGTTTTCATACGCGGATTGTCGCGCACGGCAAAGATCTCCGCCACGCCTTCGAATTCTTTCCATTTATTGATGTAACCTTTTGGCACCGTATCTCCTGAATTTACCGTTGCTGTGGTAAAGATCAAATCAGGCGGCTCTGCCATCAAGCGTTCTTGCAAATTATCGTTCCAGGTCATGCACGCGTCATCCAGCTGGCCATCAAAATCGCCGCTTGAGAATCGGCACGCATCTTTGTTGTAAACATCGATGCGCATGTTCAGCTCTTCTGCGACAGCTTCAAGTGCCGGGAACCAATGCCCCGAATGCGAACCGCCCACGAGTGCGACGACATGTTCAGGATTTTCCGTGACGCCGAACGAACATTCTTTCAGCGTGGAGCTGACGCTGCCTGTCAGGAAGCAATCTTTATTGCTGTAGAAGGTCGGCAAATCTTCTTTCGCCGACAAGAAGTCTGGCTGCAGTTCCGCATCTTCCGCCGGCTGGATATTTTCCAATACGGCGCGCGCGCCTGGATTGTCTTCGATGGTTACCGGCTCGTCATTGCTGCTGCTCGCCTGGACGAAAACGCCCCACGAGAGGCCGATTAAAATCGCCGGTGTCATCAAAGCGACCAGCACTTTCGATAAGCGTTTTTTCGAATGCTTGATCGGCATTTCGCGTACTGGCTTTTCGACGAGTCGAATCGTCAGGACGGACAAGATGAACGTAATTCCGAGTATGGTAAGACCTGCCGGAGTGGTTACCGTATCTGTGTTGAAGTAGGCATAATAGAACACCAACAGCGGCCAATGCCATAAATAAAAACCGTAGGAAATGCTGCCGAAATACTGGAACGGTTTCGAGCCGAGCAATTTCTGCACGCCGAACGCCTGGCCGTTTTCACTGGCGATAATGACCAAGATCACTCCGCCCGTCGGCAACAATGCCGCAAATCCCGGGAAGACAGTCGAGACTGGCAACACCATGCCCGTGAAGGCGATGATCGCAAGCCCAACCCAACCCATGATGAGATGGGCCCGATCTGGGAATTTCAAATATGGAAGCATGAGCGCAAGCATCCCGCCGAGCGAGAATTCCCAAGCCCGTGCAAAGGTATCGAAATACGCCCACGGCTGATTGACCGCCGTGATATAAACCGAATAGCTGAGTGAAGCAAGGAAAATCACCGATAGCACGGCGAGCAAAGTTTTGCGCACCGGCGTCTTCAGGATTTTCGTCGCTAACAGATAAACGAGTGTAATGACGATTGGCCACGTGACATAAAACTGTCCTTGAATCGACAAGGCCCAGAAATGCTGGAACGGGCTTGCCGTGTTGTTTTGTGCCAAATAATCGACCGCGTTATTGGCCAACTGCCAGTTTTGGAAGTAAAACATCGACGAAAACAATTCGGCGATTGTCTGGCGCCATGTGCTAAGCGGCAATAAGAAAATCGACAGCGCCGCACTGACGGCAAGTACCGTAAAAGCCAGTGGAAACAATCGTTTCGCCAAGCCTAATAGATTTTCCAAATAATTGATGCGGCCTTCGCGCACCATCCGTGACAATAGAGACGTTGTAATCAAATATCCCGAGACGATGAAAAAGACATCGACTCCGCCGGAAACCGACCCAATCCAAATGTGATAAACTGCCACCAAAAGCGCCGCGACTGCGCGGACGCCTTCCAGCTCAGGCCGGAAGCGCTTTTCAGGCACCCGTAAATCTGCCATGATGTGTACCTCGCCATTCTAATATTTTGTAGGAAAGGAATAGTCCTCAAACAAAACACTTTTATTGTAAATTTATTATTAAAGAGTAAATTTTTGAATAATTAAAATCCATTCCTTGCCATTTCTAGTGTACCTTAATCCCGCGTAAGTCTCAACAACATATCCGATAGTCGAAATATTCTTGTGCCTTAAAAAAAGCCCCGCCATTTCTGGCAAGGGCAGTCATTAAAATAAGAAACTGAACATAAATCCGCTGTACATCGCCGCTACAAACCCAAGGCTGAACACGAACGACAGCCATTCGGGCAATTGCTTGCGATACCCAAGCCATTGCAAGCCGAGGAAAATCACGCCGATCGCCATCATCAAAAAGCCGTCGATGTTCGGCGTCCACACTGCCTGCACCGGCAAATACTGCGGCCCAGCGAACCATTCGACAAACGGCGCGCTGCCTTCTAGCCGGAACGTTTCGTTGATATTATGCGGCGGGGCGAGCTTGCTCATGAAAGCAGTGATTAATAACACCAATAGCAAGAGCCAGCTCTCCACCTTGAGCCAGGAGCGGTTCGGCGCATCGCTTCTCGATAAGGCGGCATTGATGAACGCGGCGAACAGGAGCGGAACGATGCTCAAATGTTTCAGCAGCAATAGCTGTCCATAAGGCAAGATCCACGAGCTCGCATAATCTTCCGGCGCCACGAAAAACAGCATGAGCCAAATTCCGCTGCCAATCAAAATGACCATCATGGCCACCGCAAACGGCGTGAACCATTTAAGAAACGCACGCCAATCGCGCCCGTCTTTCATAAACCAGGCGATGTGGATCAAGACGCCGGCCCATAATACAAGCGCCAGGAAATGAAGCGCGTGCGCCGTAAATCCTTGCCAATCCGCAATCGATGCCGCATGGCTTGCATACGCTACATTGAGCACACTGAGCACTAGCCAAAAAGTCCGTAAGCCTGCCGACCCGTCTCGCCACACGACAATCAGCCACGCCACCGCCATCAAGACGCCGAATACATAGCTTTGGCCGGTGCGAAATTGCGTGATGACATCGATCACGGCTTGTATCAGGCCAAAGCTATCCCCAAGCAATAAAATGAGCTGGATGACAGGAGGCGCAAGCAATAGCGGAACCGACGCAAGCGCCAGCACCAGCCATTTTTTCGGAACTTCAATAAGCGGCTTTTTTTCCGATGGAATAAACCGCAAGACAGCGTCTCCTGCGAGAAAGGCCAGTACCACGTAAAGGAAAAAATCCGATGACGCGATCAGCCAATTCATCGTTTTCTACGCATTAACACTACGGCAGAGATCAACAGGATAATGGCGATGCCTGCAATGATCAAGGTCATGCTAGATCCCGCATCTTCTGAAGGAGCTTCAGGTTCCCCGCTTGACGCTTGCTCCATATCCGATGCTTCAGTTTCCTCCGATTCCGCTGCTTCCGCTTCCTCGGCTTCCTGGTCGTCCGTTGCTTCCGTTGCTTCCTCAGCCTGTTCTTCTTGCGTCGCTTCTTCAGCCGGCTCTTCAGTAGCCGCTTCTTCTTCGCCTGCCTGCAACTCAAAAGCCAAGGAGCCTTGGATTGGATGGCCATCTTGACTCAGCACATCGTATTCCACGACATACGAACCATCTTCCAACTCTTGCGCCGGTGTACCGATCAATTGATCGTCCATTACGGCCACTTCACTAAAGTCGACAGCGGTCCCGTCCATTGTCATCGTCATGTCACTGCCTTGTTCAATGCCGGCACTAAAATCGAGCACTACCTGTTCCAGCGCCTCATCCACGATAGACCCTTCAGCTGGAGTAGACGATTCCAGCACGGAATGAGCGTGTGCTGTCATCGGTAAAACTAATAAGATACTTAATAAAATCAATGTCTTCTTCATAGGTATGATTCCTTCTTTCTTGTCAGATGAACTGAATAATTGCATCCACTCTTTTTAGCCTATTTCATTTGAAGGGAAGAAACAAGAAAGAGGCGCTTGGATTTATGAACTTTCCCCGAAGATTGGCGGGATAAAAAAAAGCCCCGAATGATTTCGGGGCTTTTTCAATGTCGAGAAAGTTAAGAAGCCGTATTTTCCGAAGCTTATCGCTCGCTTTCCGTGGGCTCGCGCCCAAGCCTCCTCAGCCGCTTCGCGTCTTGCGGGGTCTCGGTCGTCTCGCTTTACCACTGGAGTCGAGCGAACGCTTCTCCAAATACTTAGAGAGGTCATTAATTGTTGGATATAGAAAAAAGTTCTCTCTTTCCCAATTGATAGCGAACTATGGACTTTTCCAACTTCTTTAGGTTTTATTGATCGATTTTTTCTATTGAAATACCAGGGATAGAGATAGAGCCACCCATTGTGGACTCATAAGTCAATAAGCCTGTAGATAAACCTCTTATCGTAATCATATCATCTTCTAAAACACGTGAATCTACAATAGAAGCATCAAATTCACCGTATATTACCGTATCATAATTATCGTTAACAGCGATTCTGAGTTGTGTAACCCCGTCGCCTTCCATCACTTGAATAACTTTGCCGCGGAACTTCACTTTCTCAAACACATAGTCATCCGGTGTTCTTGCTAATTGATCGTAGGTAATTCCCGTCTCATAACCAATTCTTTCTTGCTCTTCCGCCTCAGCTTTTGCCTGAGCTGCTGCTTTTGCTTCGGCTTCTTCCTTTTCTTTTGCCTCAGCTTCTTCTTTAGCCTTCGCCGCTGCTTTTTCTGCTTCTTCCTTCGCTTTTACTTCTTCTTCTTTTTTCTTTAACTCCGCTTCCTTCTCTTTTCGCTCCGCTTCTTCTAAGGCGAAGAATGGTTCGGCCTCTTTGACTTTTGTTTCTAACTCTTCAATTTTCTTTTCTGAAGTTTCATTGGTCGATTCAAGTTCTTGTATTTGCGTCTGCAAATTCTCATTACTTTCTGTAGAAGCATCTACTTCTGATTGAGAAGGCCCAACGCTTCCACCAATTAATAATGCTATCAACGCTACCAAAATATATCTCCATCTCATCTTTATAAAACTCATTACTTTCTCCATGCTGTTATCTTCCTCTCGGTGAATTAGTTCTATTTAATTCTAGTATATATAATCCCTTTTTCATACTAAATTTGTAAATTAATTTATATAAAACCACTTATATGCTTAAATGCAAAAAATAGACTATTCGCTATATTATTAGCAAATAGTCTATCCACTCTATTAGTGCTTACCATCCACGAACCGTTTCCTGAGAAGTTTTTTCGCGCTTCTTCAAGCTTTCAGCGAGCAGGCTCACCATGATCATCGATGTGAAGCCGAGAATCGAACTGAAGAACATGGCCTGGAAAACGTGTGCGATCATGCCGGTGCCGGTCAGGACCATATAGCAGCCGGCTCCGCTGACGACGGATGCGATGGCGCCCGATTTATTGGCGTGCTTCCAAAAATAGCCGAGACTGATCGGGGCGATGATGCCACTGATGATGGCCGATGTCCCGAAACTCGTCAGCAAGGCCAACGATTCCGGACGGCTGATCGACATGTAAAGCGACGCGATGCCGATGAAAACCAGCGAGATCTTTGACGCTGTTAGCACTTTGGCGTCGAGCTCCTGCTCCGTCAAATTCTTGTTTTTGTAGAGCACCGGCACGGCCAGCACTTTGAACAAATCGTTGCCGATGCTATTGGTGATGCCGAGGTACAGGCTGTCAGTCGTCGATAAGATCGCGGAAATCACCCCCATGACGAGGAGCGCGACGATGACGACAGGAAATGCTTCCATGATATATGCCGGAATGGCGCTATCAGCTGACGCAAGCCCCGGCAAGATGACGCGTGCGGCAAGCCCTGCGAACACTGAGAAAATGGATAAGGTGAACAAAGAAACACCGGCGGATAAGGTGAAGGTCCGCAAGTCTTCTTCTTTTTCAACCGTCAGCACTTTATTCATCAAATGCGGCAATAGCACGAATGAAAACAATAACCATTGTATGCTCAAGATGGCAAAGCCGCTATAGAACGGCCCGCCTGTCGACAATGGCGCAACGAGTACCGGGTCGATCGCGCGCAGCTCTGATTGCAAGGTCCCGAAGACATTCCACCCGCCGCCGATCGTCCATAACAGCGAGATGAATAACAATAGCGAGACGACTGCCATCGTCGCTCCTTGGATGCCATCGCTGACGATCTGCGCAAACGCTCCGCCGAGGCTGACGTAAACGACGGTGATGAGGACACCAATCCCAATGCCCCATAAATAAGGAATACCGATCACCGTTTCAAACATCGTCGCGAGTCCGACATTTTGCCCGACGATGTAGTAGATATTGAACAATACCAATAAAGCGACGAGCACGCGCAAAACTTGGCTATTGTATCGATTGCCAAGCCACTCGGGAATCGTCAAACTGCCGCCATTTTTCTGTCCGTAGCGCCAGAAGGTTTTCGTGAACAGCAATAGGCCGAGCCATGTCACCCCGAAGCAGCCGATTGTATACCACAAAGTCGACAAGCCGTATGTATACGCCCATCCGGGAACGCCCAGAAACAAATTCGCACTGGCGTAAGACGCGCCGAAACTCATGCCGACAACTGCCGGATTGACTTTGCCTTTGGCGATTGCAAAGCCTTTCATCGATCCGCTATGGGCTTTGCCTTTTTTGCCGAGCCATGTGGTTAACGCAAAATAGCCGACAAGCATAACGATTATGAATGGCAATAGCCACGACGTTTCATCTCCCATGGCGCTCGCCTCCTTTCGGTTTTGGGTAAAGTTTATTCCATAAAGTCAGTCCTGCTGCCCAAAAGACGGCGACGGCGATCCAGTAAGCTGTCAGCATATCGATTCCTCCCTTAGTTTCCGGCTAGTTCGTGCAAATGCTTGAAGTTTTTGCCCGGATGATTGTCCTTCAACTGCGCTTGGCCTTTGCCATAGATTTTCTCGCGGTACGTACCTTCCGCATATTCCGTTTGGACGAGCCCGCGTTCCTGTAAAACCGGCACGACCAGTTCAACAAAATCCTCGAAGCTTCCCGGGGCAAGTGTATACGCTAAATTAAAGCCATCGACGCCTGTTTCATCTCTCCAGCGCTCGACTTCATCCGCCACTTGCTCAGGCGTTCCGACCGCGACCGGCCCGCGTCCCCCGATGCCGACAAATGTCGCGAGCTCCCCAATCGTCCATTTTCTGTCCGGATCCGCACGCGTGAACACTTCAACCGCTGACTGCATGGCGTTGCTTTGGATGTATTCGAGCGTGTCTTCTGGATCGTATCCGGAAAAATCGATGCCGGTCCAGCCGCTTAAGAGCGCGAGCGCCCCTTCGTAGCTGACATGGCTTTTCAAAGTTTCGTATTTTTCTTGTGCTTCTTCTTCGGTCTTCCCGACAATGGCCGTAAAGGTCGTATAGACGAGCACATCTTCCGGGTCGCGCCCATTCGCTTGGATGCGTTCACGCAGCGCATCGACGCCTTTTTTCACAATGGGAATGGTCGGCCCTGCCGTAAACACCGATTCGGCGTGCTTCGAGGCGAATTCCCGTCCGCGCGGCGAAGCCCCTGCCTGGAACAAGACCGGCGTGCGCTGGGGCGACGGTTCCGATAGATGCGCTCCCGGCACTTTAAAGTAATTGCCTTCGTGGCCGATATCATGCACTTTGGACGGGTCGGTATAGACTTTCGACTGTTTGTCGCGCACGACCGCACCGTCTTCCCAGCTGCCTTCCCATAATTTATAGCAAACGTCCAAATACTCGGCGGCGAATTCGTAACGTTCATCATGGCTCATCTGGTCATCGAGCCCGATATTGACTGCGGCGCTTTTCAAATAGGAAGTGACGACGTTCCAGCCGATGCGCCCTTTGGTCAGATGGTCGAGTGTCGACATGCGCCGCGCGAACGTATAAGGGTGTTCGTGGCTGACAGAGGCCGTCACCCCGAAACTCAAATGCTCAGTCACCGATGACATGAGCGGCACGACTAGTAGCGGATCGTTGACCGGCGTTTGCACGGCATTGCGAAGTGCCGCATCGCGCGTGCCGCCGTAAACATCATAGGTCCCGAGCACATCAGCCAGGAACACCGCGTCGAACTTCCCTTTTTCCAATAGCTTCGCAAGCTCAATCCAGTATTCGCTGTCCTTGTATGTATGCGAACGATCGTCTTCGTGAAGCCACAATCCCGGCGACTGGTGCCCACCTGCGCACACCATCTCAAATGCGTTCAAATAAATCCGTTTCTTCGTCATCGTCTAATTCCTCCTTTTGAAATTATGATTTCCGCAGTTCCTGGAACATAAAAATAGCCCTCTTTTCTCGGAAAATGAGAAAAGAGGGCTATTTGAAATGCCGGGTCCGCTCTCTTATCTCCCAAGGAATCTCTCCTTGCTGGAAGTAGCACCTTCCTGATTAAATCAGGGGTTGCTGAAGCGTCATCGGGCCAGTCCCTCGGCTTCTCTGGATAAGATTATGAAATTAATTAATCCCTATCTTAGTACTAGGAAATATAGAAGTCAACCGAATATTGTAAATTTTTCTTCATTTTTCATTTTGTACTCTAACATGAGCTATTCCATCCCGTCGATTTCTTCTGCCGAATGAAAATGATCTGCGAACACGGTGCTTTCCAGATTGCCGATATCGACCGCTATTGGTTCAAGCAGCACAGACGGCACTTCGCTTTTCCCATTATTGATGCTGGCAGTCGGCTCGATGGCATTCCCTTGCGCCAAATCGACTGCAAGCGCTGCGACACGCTCTGATAATTGCTGAATCGGTTTATAGACGGTCATCGTTTGCGTGCCATCGACGATACGTTGCACGGCGGCGAGTTCTGCGTCTTGCCCTGCGACCGGGATAGCCCCGGCGAGTCCTTTCTGTGCAAGTGCCTCGATCGCCCCGCCAGCCGTCGCGTCATTGGCCGCGATGACGGCATCAATTTGATTGCCGTTGATCTCCAGAGCCTCTAACATATGGGCAAATGCTTGTTCCGGCGCCCAATCCTCTGTCCACTCATCATAAATGATATGGATGTCGCCGCGTTCAATCGCCGGTTGCAGCACGTCAAATACGCCTTTTTTCAATAAATGCGCATTATTGTCAGTCGGAGCGCCGCCAATGTAGACATAATTGCCTTCCGGAACCAGTTCCAGCATTTCTTCAGCTTGCAGCTCTCCCACTTTTTCATTGTCGAAAGAGACGTATAAATCGATTTCCGCATTTTTCACGAGACGATCGTAAGCGATCACTTTGATGCCCGCTCCATGCGCTTTGTGGACAATCGCTGCGGTCGCTTCCGCGTTATGCGGCACAATGACCAACAAATCAATGCCTTCCTGGATCATTTCTTCGGCTTGGGCAATCTGCAGCGCATCATCCCCGTTCGCTGCGGCAATCTCCACTTCCAGTCCGCGCGATTCGATCGCTTGCTCGAACAACTCTCGGTCTTTCAGCCAACGCTCTTCTTTCAAGGTATCCATCGCAAAGCCGATTTTCAATGGCTCTTCATCTTGTACCGTTTCGTCTTCTTTGAACACGCTTTTTTCAGGGAGCTTTGCCTCTTCCTGGCAACCCGACACCAAAACGCTGATGCTGATTAACAATGATATCCGCATGAGCAGCTTCATGTGCTGATCCCTTGTCTGCGTTTTGAATTCAGCAGGTTCGAGCGATATTCCGTCGGGGACAGCTCAGTCATTTTCTTAAATACTTTGCTGAAGTAATTGGGCTCATGGTACCCGACTTCTAAGGCAATCGCCTTCAAGCTGATTTCCGGGTCTGCCAATAGTTTCTTGGCTTTCCCCATCCGGCATTCCGTTAGAAAGTCGATGTAATTAATGCCCAGCTTTTCCTTGAATAATTTGCTGATATAGATAGGGCTTAAATCCACTTTTCTTGCCAGCACTTCCAATGAAATATCTTCATGGGAATGCTCGGTAATGAATTGCTTAATTTGGTGGATTTTATCAAATTCCAGCCGGTTGAAATGCATATCGTAATTTTGCTTTAACACATTGATCAAATCCGAAGTTTCCATCATTAATTGACGATAATCTGTAACCGGAACTACATAATAAGGTGCGTCTGTCTCAACTCCTAACTCAGCCATGATCCGGTTGGAGAGCCAAACCCATTCAAGGGAACGCTGCTGGGTTCTGAGAACAGGTTCGCCCATCCGCTCCAATTGCCGGATCAAGCCGGTGATGATTTCTTCGACAGCTTCCCAATCGCCGAGCCGGACGCAATCGGCCATTCTTTTTTCTTGTTGTTTGATAAGTGCCGGGTTACGCGAAGGGGCCGGCTCTAAATCAGCTGCATAGAAACGGTAACGCGAAGGAATCGCTAAATCGCTCATCGCGACTAATGATTTCTGGTAAGAATCCCGCACCTGCCCAAATGAATCGCACACGGTTCCGATTCCGACGAAGCATCGGTCCCGTTTACCGCTTGCCGACAGGATTTTATCGGCGAGCGTGATCGCTTGGGAGCGGAACGAATGCGCAGGGTCACGAAAGATGATGAGTGGCAATTGCCTGTCGTAGCATGGTCCTGCCCAAATATGGGGCATTCCGTTGATTTCTCGCTTGATGTCCTGGCACATTTCTTCCGCACCTCTAGGGACCGCAATCGTCATGACGAATTTCTCTGTGGCGGGCTCGGCCCCTTTCATCTCTACTAACAAATCGATGTGCATGTCCTGGACCTGATCGAATAATAATTGTGTGACGATATCCATCTCTACAATCGCCATCGCTTTTTGCAAGGAGCTTTGTTGCTGCGCTTTCTTTTTCAAATGGTTGAACAATTTCTCGGCGATTGCCACGATTTCCGCCGCTTTGCTCGGTTTCAGCAAATAATCTTTCACGCCCAATTTGATCGCTTGCTTGGCGTAGTCAAAGGTATCGAACGCCGTCATCATGACGACTTCAACTTCCGGGTCGGTCTCGCGAATCCGTTCGATCGCCTCCAAGCCTGTCATGACCGGCATCATGATGTCCATGAAGATAATATCCGGCTGCCAGTCGGCTGCGATTTCCACAGCCAGTTTGCCATTTTTCGCTTGTTTGATCTCTATATCCTCGAACGAACGCTCCAAGATTGCTTTCATCCCTTCACGTTCGATCGGTTCGTCGTCCACGAGCAGGAGCTTAAACATAACTTTCAACCTCCATTACTTTCGGCAATTTCAAAATGATTTTCGTCCCATACTGTGGCGTGCTTTCGATTTCCACCACATTATCGCTGCCGTAGAACAGCTGTAGCCGTTTCGCGACATTGGCAAAGCCGATGCCCGTTGCATGACCTTCTTGGGGAGCGATGCCGCCTGTTAATAGCTGTTCGATTTTATTTTCATCCATCCCTCGGCCATTATCTTCGATTTCCACACGTATATACTGGTCTTCATCTTTGATGCGGAACCAGATTTCGCCGTCTTCTTCTTTCGGTTCGATGCCATGAATCACGGCATTTTCGATGAGCGGCTGAAGCGTTAGACTTGGCATCTGATAAACCAAGGCCGATGCATCCAACTCCATATGAAACGTCAATCGGTCGCTGAAACGGGCTTTTTGGATATCCATATATTGCGTCAGGACATGCGCTTCTTCTTCGAGGGTCACTGTATGGTCGAGGCGCTTCAGGTTATAGCGCAGCAAACCGGCTACGCTGACCAATAGATCGCTGGTGTCTTCCGCGCCGTCCAAATAAGCTTTTTTCGATAAGGTATTCAAGGTGTTGAACAGGAAATGAGGATTGATCTGGCTTTGCAGGTGGCGCATCTGGCTTTGCTGCAGCAGCAATTGGCTTTCCTGCAATTCACTTTCGACTTGTGCTTTTTGCTGGATTTCTACAATCAATTTATTGATGTTCACGCGCATATGGTCAAAGGTTTTCGCCAAAAAGGAAATTTCATCATTGGAATTTACGCGGATCGGCTGGTCAAAGCGGCCCTTGGCCAGTTCGTTTGCCGCTTTTGTCAATTGATGGACCGGCTTGGTGATGCTCAAGGAAAATAAATAAGTGAACAATAATAATAAAACGCTTGTGAGTGATAACAATAGAATGCCCATCGTGTTTAATTCCTGTGATTGCCGGATAATGTCGCGGTAAAAACGTTCGTAGGTCCTGAGTTCGGAATTGAAAATCGATAAAGTCATCTCGGAGATATAGACAGACATGCGGTTCGCTTCTGTGAATTCGCTTGCTGCGATGTCGTTTTCCCCTTGTTCGCTGAAAGTGACGGAACGTTCCACGGTTTCCGTAAAGCTTTCAATCATATTGCTGTAATTGGTTAAGGAAAACTCATTGTCCGCATTGCGCAACTCCAAAAGCGATGCCTGAGCATCCTGCAGCCTTTGCTGGCTAGTTGCAAGTGTTGTGGCTGAGCGGGTTGTCGGGTTGGATAAATGGTCGTTCAAATTGGCCACAGTCTGCTGGCTCGAAGCAGTCACTTCATTCATCTGCAGATAGCGCTCCAAAATATCATTGTATTGATCCTGCATTTTCTGGTTATAGAACGTCAATGCCAGCCAAATCGCGAACATCATAACAATGACGATTCCCGCGAGCATCCAAATCTTTTTTTGGATCGTGTTCACGGCAATTCATCCTTTCCTTCCACTATGCGGATATCGGTCACATATCCTTTGGAATCAAGGGGCACGACTTCATTGCGAAGCCATTTCATCATCATTTCGACGCTTTTCTCTCCCATTTCTTCCGGCGATTGTTCGATGATCGCATCGAGTTTCCCTTCCGTTAACAGAGCAGAAGCATCCGAACCATCATCGAACGAATACAGATAGAACGGGTCGAGTTCGGTGCGGCTGCTGATTTCCTGCATGATTACCCGGGCTTGGCGGATATCGAGCAAAATGAATGCATCGACATTCGGATGCTGGTTCAGGGCGTTCTGCGCAGCATCCGCTGCTTCCTCATCGGAAGACCCACTTTCGATATAGATGGACTGGATCCCGGGATATTGTTCGAGCTGGTCTTCCATCCCGTTCAAGCGGAGTTGCTCGCTGTATTCAAGATTGCCATCACCCAGCAATATAATTTCTCCTGAGTCGCCCATATCGTCCAGCAATTGTTCCATCAGCAACTCACCGGCAGCATAATGATCCGAGCCCACGTAGGTTTTGCGCAAGCTTTTCTCGACTGGTACATCATTGGCAACCGTGATGATGGGGATGCCGTACGAAGCAGCTTTGATACGTGCCAATTGCTGGAATTCATCGGTATCATTGCCTTGCACGATGACCCCGTCCACTTTCGAATGAAGTGCGATTTCCACTTGCTTGAGGAAATCTTCCTGGTTTTTCCCGTAGCTTCCCCAAATTTCGAAACCGACATCTTCCCGCTCTGCTTGACTGGCAGCGCCTTGTCCGACCAATTTCCAGAATGGCGTGTCCAACTCTTGGGTAATGAGAACGATTCGCTTTCGCTCTTGTTCGCTGCTGACGGCGGATGGCAGTTCCCATTCCGAATTCAGGACTTTGTGGACAGACAATATAGTAAAAAACCCGAGTACGGCACACAATGAGCACAGCACAAAGATGACTTTTTTTCTCACGGTTCGCTCCCCTTTTCGCGACTAAACTGTTCTCATCTTACCACCTGTCGGAAAATTCGCAATACGGTCTATATGGAAACAAGCACCTTCCTGTGAAGGTGCTTGTCTGTGATGAAGTTACCCGCGTTGCTTGCGTGTCATGACGTCGAAAATAACAGCCGCGGCCAAGACGCCCCCGCGAATCATATACTGATAGGAAATGCCGACGCCGAGCAAGTTCATGCCGCTCGATAAGGACGCCATAACGATCGCCCCAATAATAGCGCCGGTGACTTTGCCGACCCCGCCAGCTGAAGATACCCCGCCGACATAAGCGGCCGCGATGGCATCGAGCTCGAACAAAGTCCCGGCTGTCGTTGTTGCCGATTGCAGCCGCGCTGTGAACAGGATGCCCGACAAGGCGGCAAGCATGCCCATCGAACCGAAGACGATCATGGTGATTTTCGTGACATTGATGCCGCTTAAATGGGCCGCTTCCGGGTTACTGCCAACCGCATAAATATTGCGCCCAAGAACGGTTTTCGTCGACAGGAAATGATAGATGACGACGACGAGCAGCATGATGACGACCGTCCACGAAAAGCCGTTGTATCCCGCAAGCACCCATGTGATATAGCCGATGATGAAAGAAACAAAAACCAGTTTCACGATAAAGATCGGCAAGGAAATCACTTCAAAGCCATATGTTACTTTGTTACGGCGCGTGGACAGTTCGCTATAAATATAGAGCGCAATGCCGATCACTCCAACAAGTACCGATAGCAAATGGAGACCATTCACTTCGACGAGTGATGGGATAAAACCATTGCCGAGTGAATTGAACAAATCGTCATTGACGATAATGGTACCTGTCGATTCCGTGACATTGAGCAATGCCCCGCGGAAAATCAACATGCCTGCCAATGTTGCGACAAAAGACGGGATGCCGATTTTCGCTACTAAAAAGCCATTGAACAAACCGATGATGATGCCGAACACCAAAACGATCGGAATAACGAGCCAAACGGACAAGCCCATTTGTGTCAGGAAAATCGCCGCTACAGCGCCGAGAAACCCGGCGACAAAGCCGACCGATAAATCGATGTGGCGGATAACGATGATGAGCGTCATGCCAACTGCCAGCACGGCGATATAGCCGGCTGAATCGAGCAAATTACTGATGTTTCGGGATGACATGAACAAGCCGTCTGTCATCACGGAAAAGGTCAGCATGATGACGAACAAAGCGATGTACATGCCGTAATCGCGAATATTGGTTTTGATCAGAAAGCGCGCTTCATTGAAAAAACTCATGGATTTCTACCCCCTATTGCGTTGCCAATTCCATAATGGCTTCTTGTGTCGTATTTTCTCTCGACAATTCTCCGGTGATCGACCCTTCTGCCATCACGTAAATGCGGTCGCTCATACCGATGATTTCATTCAATTCGGAAGAAATCATAATGATGCTCATGCCTTGTTTGATCAATTCGTTCATGATCGTATAGATCTCAAACTTCGCTCCGACATCGATTCCCCGTGTCGGTTCATCGAGGATCAGAATTTTGGGGCCCGTGAACAGCCATTTGCCGAGCGATACTTTTTGCTGATTGCCGCCGCTCAGTTTGCCGACTGCCAGTTCAAGCGAGCTAGTCTTGATGTGCAGCGATTTTCTGTACTCCGATCCCACTTTCACTTCCTCATTCAAATTCAATACGCCGCTTTGCGAAATTCCTTTCAAATGAGCTGCTGTCAGATTGTTCTTGATGTCATTAATCAAGAACAATCCGTTGCCTTTCCGATCCTCAGTCACATAAGCGATTCCGGCCTTAATGGCATCGCTCGTATGCTTGAATTGAACGTCCCGCCCGTTGACCTGCATATCGCCTTCCACTTTGTATTTTTTCGGATTGCCGAATATGCTAAGCGCCAGTTCTGTACGTCCCGACCCCATCAATCCGGCGATTCCGATGATTTCACCTTGTTTTAATTGGATATTCGCCTTTTTGACGACGTGGCGGCCCAATTGCGAATCATAGGCCGACCAATTATTCAGCTCCAACACCGTGTCGCCGAATTCATGATCCAAGCGTTTCGGATAGATATCGGCAATTTCGCGTCCTACCATGTTCTTGATAATGACGCTTTCTGAGATTTCGCCTTTATGCGCATCCAATGTGACGATTGTTTTCCCATCCCGCAAGATGGTCGCTTTATCGGCAATCGAAATGACTTCTTTTAATTTATGGGAAATCATGATGCACGTAATTCCCTGTGACCTCAATTCCTTTAACAGCTCCAATAAGTTTTCGCTGTCGTTTTCGTTCAAAGCAGCTGTCGGCTCATCAAGAATCAACAGCTTCACTTCCTTGCTCAAAGTCTTGGCGATTTCCACCAATTGCTGCTTGCCTACCCCGAGATCCTTAATCAAGGTTTCCGGGTCCACTTTCAATTTGACCTTTTCCAGCATCTTGGCCGACTGGACAATCGTTTCATTCCAATCAACAAATGGGCCTTTCCTGATTTCGTTGCCGGCGAAAATATTCTCATAAACCGTCAGATCCGGAAACAGTGCCAGCTCCTGATAGATGATGGCAATTCCTGCTTTAACGCTGTCGTTGATTTCATTGAAGCGCTGCACTTCCCCTTCAAAGACGATGTCGCCGTCGTATGTACCATAAGGGTATACTCCGCTCAGCACTTTCATGAGAGTAGACTTTCCTGCCCCGTTTTCCCCGATCAGGCAGTGGATTTCTCCGCGTTCGACTTTGAAATTGACATCATCGAGCGCTTTGATGCCGGTAAACTCTTTCGTAATGCCGTTCATTTCTAAAATATAGTCGCTCATCTCTTCGCCTCCCCTGCAAAAAAAACCTGAAGGAATGGAGAAATAGTGATAGGCGGCGCTACCACTATTCCTGTGTCCTATTGTTTATTCGATGCCCGTAAATTCGCTGGCTTCGTAATATTCCGTGTCGATCAATTCGGACTTCACGTTTTCCTTGTCGACCACGATAACGTCTGTCTGTTTCGCTTTCACTTCACCTGCGCCGTTATCGTAAGAACCTGTTGTTTCCGGCTCGTTGCCATCCAGTACTTCGACCGCCATGCCCATTGCATCCTGGACAAGCGTACGAACATCTTTGAAGACCGTCATCGATTGTTTCTCATCGATGATGTATTGGATTGATGCTTTTTCGGCATCCTGGCCTGTGATCGTGTAATCCGTCACAGCGGAATCCGATCCGAACACATCTGCAATCGAACGGGCAGTGCCATCGTTCGGCGCCAAAATCGCTACATCGCCTTTCAAATCTTCACCTACTGAAGTCAAATGCGTCTGTGCTTTGTTCTTGGATTCGTTCGGATCCCAGTTCGTAGTGACCTGGCCGATGATTTTGCTCAACTGGTCGCGGTCCAATTCTTTCGTGTCAGACAAAGCTTCCGCTTCGCTAGAGTTGGCGATCTTGAATGTGCCGTCAGCGATTTTCGGCTGAAGCACTTCCCATGCGCCTTGGAAGAACAAGAACGCGTTGTTATCTGAAGACGCTCCTGCATACAAGTACAACGGAATATCAGAGCCTTCTGCGTTATCGATCAAATACTGGGCTTGTGCTGCCCCTACTGCCAATGAATCGAATGTTACGTAGTAATCAACAGCATCCGTATCAGTGATCAAGCGGTCATAAGCAATCACGGTCACATCGTCTTTTTTCGCTGCTTCGACAGCAGCCGCTGCAGCCGCTCCGTCATGCGGTGTGATGATCAAGACTTTGATGCCTTTGTTCAATAATGCTTCAACGTTCTCTTTTTCTTTAGCTGAAGATCCTTGGCTGAAGAGAATTTCAGTCGAATAGTCTGAATCGGCCAATGCATCTTTAAAGCGCTGCTCATCCTGTACCCAACGCGGCTCATCTTTTGTCGGCAAGACGATTCCGACATCCACCCCTGAACCAGATCCTGATCCTGAACCTTCTTCTCCATCGCTATTGCAAGCAGCGGCCATTAAAGCGAACAACACCAGAATCATCAGTAACAGCAAACTTTTACCATTCTTTTTCATATCTTTTCCCCTCTCCCTTTGTCCATATAAGTCATTACTCTTTAAGTATAAATTCTGAAAACTTTAATGATAGCGCTTTCACTAGCACTCTTTTAACATCTTCTGTACTTTTTCAACTTTTCACTGAAAGCATTTCTAAAAGTAAAAAAAACGCCAATCCCTAAAAAGGAATTGGCGTTCTTCTCATTGCTCCTGTCCGCGTGATGCTTTTGGCGGTTGGCATGTGTCGCATTTGCGCTGGTTGTTCTTGTTGAATTTCGTAAAGGTCTTCTCAAAGTTATTGCCGCATGCGCATTTGAACAATAGCTTTTGGGAGAATCCGTGGTATTCCGTCGACAATAGTTTGCTGTCGGAATTGTTGTTGACAAATGTTCTGATTTTATCGATTGTCCATCGTTTATTCATTTGGTTACACCTCAATTTAGGATTGGCTGGAGGCTTTTGGGCATCCATTGCCTTGGGACAACGCATGGTTGTCTTAAGTCATCTATTATAGCACGCCTGGAGAAGAACTGTTGCATTCTTTATCCAGGTCTACAGGTGAACAGAAGCTGATTGAAACGTAAACAACCAGTTAAACCAAAATCTGCCGCCACCCCGCTTTCACACCTGGAGTCAAAACGCCGCCTATTAATCCATCGATTACAATGGATGATCGAAAAAGAGGACAAACTGTTTGAACGAGAGCCGGTTCTAATGCAGTTTAGCTTGTTGAAAACTGGTCACTCCATATGCTATGCAATGGGCGATATAGAGAAAGGTCATGACGAAAAAGGCAAAAGAAGCTCCTTCCACTATAATAATGGTTGCCCACGCAATAACAATAAAGCCAGACGTCGCTATCCATGCAGATGATCGTGCATTTACGTGGATGTTTTGATAGCGTTCATCCAATTGACGCTTTTTCTTCATATTGTGTCTGGCAATGAAATACGCAGCCAAGCCGCTCAAAACCCCAAAAATCAAACCACCGAGACCGATTAAATGATTCATTGTTTCATTCAATGTTTTCATCCCCTTCGAATTGAAATAAATCTTCAATATGGCATTCAAAAACTTGAGCGAGTTTATGGGCGAGTACAAGAGAGGGCTTATATTTTCCCTTCTCAAGAGATATGACTGTTTGCCTGGATACACTCA
Organism: Planococcus maritimus; assembly: GCF_001687625.2. Taxonomy (NCBI): domain Bacteria; kingdom Bacillati; phylum Bacillota; class Bacilli; order Caryophanales; family Caryophanaceae; genus Planococcus; species Planococcus maritimus. Next base: position 567,052 of record NZ_CP016538.2, on the reverse strand, counting down.
GCAAGATGGATAATTGCTCTTGGGTGATGTTGTGCTCAGTACGCTTTTCTTTAATGACGTTCTGCATATCATTATTACTTCCTCTCGCAAAAGTAAAGTTAACTTTACGTAAAGCTTACTTTACTACCCTCTGAAAGTCAACCCACTTTTTCGTCTTTCACTTTCCAAAAATTTTAAATAAGAAGCAATATAAAAAGCCGCTGAAAATATATTTTCAGCGGCTCACTCTATTTGTGTTCAAATTACATACTAGTATGCGAAAGTTAAATTCCGACCGAACTGTGTTTGTCGCTCTCTGCAGTGGCTAGCTGAAAAGCATCCAGCAAGGCCCGCACTTCGTCAGTCGTCTCCGTATGCATCAAATCATTGCGGAGTTCACCGGCACCACGGACGCCGCGCACGTAAATCTTGAAGAAACGGCGCAATGGCTTAAAGGCAATCGGCTCAGTTTCGGTCGAGTATTTATCGTGAAGGTCGAGGTGAAGACGCAACAGGTCGAACAATTCCTGTGTGCTGTGCTCTTTCGGTTCCTCTTCGAAAGCAAACGGGTTGTGGAAAATTCCGCGCCCGATCATGACGCCGTCGATGCCGTATTTGTCGGCTAATTCCTGGCCGGTTTTGCGGTCCGGGATGTCCCCGTTAATGGTGATCAAGGTATCCGGCGCCACTTCATCACGCAGCGCTTTGATCTCAGGGATCAATTCCCAATGCGCTGGCACAGCGCTCATTTCTTTTTTCGTCCGCAAATGAATCGACAAATTGGCGATGTCCTGCTCCAAGACATGGCGCAACCAGCCTTTCCATTCGTCGACATGCGTATAGCCGAGGCGCGTCTTGACGCTGACTGGTAAGCCGCCCATTTTCGCCGCTTGGATAATTTCCGCTGCGTTGTCCGGATAATTGATCAAGCCGCTGCCTTTTCCTTTGGCGGCAACGTTCGGTACGGGACAGCCCATATTAATGTCGACACCTTTAAAGCCTTGCGCCGCCATGCCAATGCTCATCTCGCGGAAATGCTCGGGCTTATTGCCCCAGATATGGGCGACGATCGGCTGTTCATCTTCCGTGAACGTCAAGCGCCCGCGCACGCTGTGGATGCCTTCCGGGTGGCAATAGCTTTCCGTATTCGTAAATTCCGTGAAATACACGTCAGGGCTCGCCGCTTCTGCTACCACATGGCGAAACACCACATTCGTCACGTCTTCCATCGGCGCCAATACAAAAAATGGCTTCGGCAATTCACGCCAAAAATTTTCTTTCATAGTTCAATTCCAATCCTTTCCTTGCGGGATGAAGCATTCCTTCATCCAAAAATTCACTGTCATCTATAATCGAAATCCAACAATATCAACTGTTTCAATAGGCTTTAGCTTTTCGTAACCTTATACAGTTTACACGATTCCACGCGCTGTGGAAAGAGAGGCGCTCCTTCCGAAAGACAGATAAAAGCCCTCACTGGTATCTGTGAGGGCTGAACGCAAAATCGGTTAATCGCCGAAGCTTTGTGTCATCTTCTGATCTAATCGCTTGAACGTTTCTTTCAGGAAATCTTCCGGTATTTCTTCGTACTGGTCTCCCATATGCACTTCAAAATAACAGGCCTTGCTGTTCAGTTCTTTCACATAACTGGTGAGGCCGATTCCTGTTTCTTGCCCGAGCTCCACGAGGATCGCTTCGACTTCTTCTTTAGGGTGTGCGAACTGAACGTGGAACATATTCGACACCGGCACTTTCGGCAAAGTCGAAATGCCTGTACAAGAATTAAACCATTCAGCCACGCGCTTCGCCGATTCGTAATAATGCCCCATCTTCTCGCAGCGTTCGTCGAAATAATAATCCGCCGATACGATATACGGGTAAAGGCTGATCAAGTCGCCGCCGTGACGTCTTTTCCATACTTTTGATTGCTGCGTGAACGCTTCGCCCCCAGCGAGGATAGCGCCTGCAATTCCACCGATGCCTTTGTATAAAGATATATAGACGCTATCGAACAAGGCACAAATTTCCGCTGCGGACTTTTCGTAATAAGGAGTAACTTCTAGCAACCGCGCGCCGTCGAGATGCAGCTTGATGTCGTGCTTACGGCAGTAGCGGGAGATTTGCTCCAGCGTCTCGAAGTTCGGCAATTGCCCACCGATTTCACGCTGCGGCAATTCCAACAGTACAGCCGCCACCTCTTCCTCCAACTCCGTAACATCCTGTAACTCGACAACCCGGTCCGGGTCCGTCAAATATACCGCTTCGATGCCATGCAATTCCTTCAACCCGTCTTCTTCATGGATTTCGAGATGGCTGAGCGGGTGATAGGCGACTTTTTTCAGCCCTTTTTCATCACACCACATCCGCAGCGCAATCTGCTGGGCCATCGTGCCGCTCGGAAAAAAGACCGCCGCTTCTTTTCCAAGGAAAGCCGCCATCTTTTGCTGAAAACTTTCGATGACTTGCCCGGTGCCATAGATGTCACTTTCCGTTTCATCTGCAATCGCTTCAAAAGCTTTCTTCAATACGCCAATGTTACGCGTGCCGTGATTCGCCAACTGATACGTCGATTGCTTAAAGGCCGATTGCAGCCGGTTCAGTTCAGTCAATATCCTCACTCCTCCAACTAGCTGATGTCATATCGATTAATAGAAACTAAAGCAATTCTTCCCCGATTTTTTCGCTTCATACAGGGCTTGATCAGCTTGACGAAGAAGTTCTCTCAAGTCCTGGTTTCCACCGGCTGGATACTGTGCAATGCCGATGCTCGCCGATAGCGAATAATCCGCTTCCCACTGGCTCAAGCTGGCAAGCAGGCGTGTTGCCCATTCACTTAATTCCGTAACACTCGCAGGCTTGGCAAAATAGACCAAAAATTCATCCCCGCCGAGCCGTGCCGCTAAAACATCTGTCTGACCTTCGATAAATTGCTGCAGCTTGGCTGCCACTTCTTTCAAGACGAGATCGCCTGTCTCGTGGCCGTATAGATCGTTGACGTTTTTAAACCCATCCAGGTCCAAGAAGAAAATCGATCCCCCTGCTTTCGAATTGCCATCAAAAAAACGGGTAAGGAAATGCCGATTGTACAGATCTGTCAGCGAATCCCGATAAGCAAAGCGTTCCAGGTCAAGGTAATAGGAGAACATCCGCACAATGCGCTGCAATAATGTGATGCTTCTTGCATCGAATTGACTTTTCTCGTCATTCACCGCACATAAAGTGCCGAAGCGGTCGCCGTTAACAAAAGAAATCGGCAGGCCTAAGTACGACCTTACATGGGCCGCTTCCAACTTATCTTCAAAATGCTTCAATTCTGGAGCGTCTTGAACATCCTCATAGACCAGTGGCTGCTTGTTTTCGAAATCCATCCGGCTGCACAATGTGTCATTCAGGTCGATCATCATGCCCTCGACCACAGGAATGCTGCTAGTATTCAATGAATGCTTCAAGACAATTTGCTGGGCTTCCGTGATGGAGCTCAAGTAAAACAATTGATCCGGCAAAATCTCTTTGGCCAAATCGATCACATCTTCTGCCAGCTCATCAAAATTTTTATACATTTCCAATTCCTGAAAGGTCTCCATTATGTCAGCACCTCGATTATTATCAGATTCTCGTTTTTGTCATATTGGAAAATAAATCCATTACCTGCTATTAAAAGAACTATTCAACACTATTTATTAAAGTTTAACACATAAAAAATGCCTCGTTCAGCTCCTCCATCCTTTTCTGGAGCACAGCAAACGAAGAAAAACCCTGGATTAGGCGCCTGTTACGCTACCCAATCCAGGATTCCTGGTGACCTTCATATACTTTTAATAAGTGACCCAACTCAACCCGGTCGTGCCTTCTCCGGCATGGACACCTACACAGACACTTAACTGGATGACTTCCACTTTGAGGCCTGAGAACTCTTTCATCAATTCGTCTTTCCACACTTGTGCGCCGGCTTCGTTATTGCAATGGATGACTGCCACTTCCGGCACCATCCCAGATTCCATATCCGCACGCAATGCGGAATTAACACTTTCCTTAGCGCGCTTGTTCGAACGGACTTTTTCTTTCATGACCGTTACCCCGTCCACAAAGGTAATGACCACTTTGATATTGAGGATATTGCTCAGAAAGGCTTGTGTCCCTGACACCCGGCCGCTTTTATGCAATTGGTTCAAACTCGACGGAATGAACGACAAATGCGTTTTGGCGGTCAATTGATTAATGGTTTCCACCACTTCTTCCGGTTCTTTGCCGGAAGCGAATAATTCATTGCCAATTTCGATCATCTTGCCCATCGGAAACGAGCCGATTTTCGAATCGATCGGGTAGACCGGAAAATCTGTCATATCGGCAGCTGATTGCGCGCTATTGAACGTGCCGGATAGGCCGCTCGACAAATGAAGCGCCACGGCCAACTCATAGTCTTCTGACTGCAATTTTTCGTACAAGGCCGTCATTTCACCGATTGCTGGTTGTGAAGTTTTCGGCGACACTTTTGCCGCACGTAATTTATCGTAAAATTCTCCTTGTGTCAGATCGATCGATTCGCGGTACGAGCCGTCGTCAAACACGACACTAAGGGGCAATACATAAACATGATGCCGTTGAATGAATGCCTCATCCAGTTGTGCAGCTGTATCCGTAATCCATGCTATTTTTTTCATGCGAATTTTCTCCTCTAGATGCAAATTCCATATCGGAAGCAATAGTCTGCTTATGCTAAGGTACAGGAAGTATAACCGCAACGGCTAGTGACAGATGTCACATAAGGGAAAATTAATGTAAGCGCCGACATCATTTGCACTTATCTCATTACTTAAGCTTATCGCCCAATAAAAAAACGGGCCATGATCCATTACAGATCATAGCCCGTCTCATGCTGTTCATCGATTGCTTTCAAGCTATACGTGAAACCGGTGCGTTTTGAAGACACCCTTTCTTTCTTCAATCGCTTTATCAGTTCCGAGCATAACTTAATTTCCGTCTGTCTTCGCCACTCTCGCCTGGCGTCTTGCTTCGCTGCCGAATTGCTCGGCATACATCGTCTTGGCCGCTTTTGGCGCTGCCCAGAACGTTGTCAGCAACAGCAAGGAAACCGGAATCGCCGTGACGACGATAAAGGATTGGATGGCTTGAATGCCGCCTTCGCTAATCATCAATAGCACGATGGCGACCGTCCCCATAATGACCGCCCAAAAGACGCGCATCGCTTTCGGTGGATGGCCGCTACCGGTAATCGCGACCGAAATGGTGTAAGCCATCGAATCCGCTGTTGTCACTACGAAAAGAATCGTGACCAATAAGAATAGTGGTGCAATGACGGTATCAAACGGCAATTGCTGCGTGATCGCCATCATCGCAGCCGGCATGCCGTCCGCGTTCAAGGCAGAAGAAATGACACCCGGTTCCCCGAGCTCATAAAACATGCCTGTCCCGCCGACTACCGTAAACCAGAACGCCGTCACGATCGGCGCCGTAACTGACACAGCCAGTATTAATTCGCGAATCGTCCGACCTCTTGTAATGGTGGAGATGAAAATCGCCATCATCGGGCCATATCCGAGGAACCAGCCCCAGAAAAAGATCGTCCAAGAACCCAGCCACGCGGAATCTCCGCGGAATGTGCTCATCGCCAAAAATTCCTGTAAATGAATACCGGATGCTGCTAAGAAAGTATCGGCGATAAAGCCGCCTGGTCCAATCACTAAAATAACCAGCATCAATAGAAGCGTCAACGAAATATTGACATTGCTCAAGAATTGGATGCCTTTTCGAAGTCCCGTGATCGCAGAGATCGTCGCGATCACCACGACCGCAACGATGATCATCACTTGGGTGAACAAAGTATTCGGCACGCCGAACAATGATTCCAGCCCGTAAGCCGCCTGCAAGCCAAGAAAGCCAATTGGGCCAATGGTGCCGGCTGCGACCGCGATAACGGCTGATGCGTCAATGGCAGTCCCCAGCACGCTTTTCCCCATGATCTTTTCGCCAAGTAATGGATACAGCAAAGACCGTGGTTTTAACGGCATGCCTTTTTGATAATGCGCGTACATCAGCACGATCGTTCCAAGCGTCCCGAGAATGGACCAAGCAAGAAAGCCCCAATGCAAGTATGACTGCGCAAACGCCGGCACGACTGCTTCCACTGTACCGGACTCTACTCCCGCAAAATTAGGGGACCGATCCAAGAAGTGATACATCGGTTCTGCCGCAGCCCAAAACACGCCGCCCCCGGCAAGCAAAGTCGTCATGATCATGGCAACCCATTTAAAATAGCTGACCTCGGGCTTATCGATGCCCCCAAGCCGAATCTTTCCGTATTTCGAAAACCCTAAAAACAAAGCAATAAAAAACGTTCCCAGCAATAATACTTGCCACAATGCGCCAAAGTACTTCACCGCAAAGGCAAATGCTGTATTTACAAGAGATGATACCATCTCCACATTAATAAATGATGCTAGAACAAACGCCACCAATAGACCGCCACTAATCCACATGACCGGCCAATCCGTCCTGGATGCATATTTCTTCAATCTGATTCCTCCTTTATCGTTCTGTTGTGCAAATCCAGGCCGTACAAAAAAGATAAGAAATCGTAATTTAGAATTCTACTTTCAATAGACAGCTGGCGTGATGATTTGAAAGGACCGCCACACCCGCAAGATTTTTTCAACAAGTGTCCAATTGTATCCGATGAAATAGCATTTGCCAACTCTTTAAACTTGAATTTCTTCTATTTTTTTATCAGCTGGTATTTGGCAATAAAAAAAGCGGAAAACCCTTGTTAGATAAGGGTTTTCCGCTTTAAATTCTTGCAACAATCATACTATTGAAACAGCCTTCTGCCCCAGCTATCTCGCCTTTATTTCACCGGCTGCTTCGCTGCCTGATTGGCGATCGCAAAATCCGCAAGCGACGGGATGAGCATGTCTTCCATCGGCGGGTTGTGAAGTCCTGCCCGCACGTCTCGATAATAACGCTGAAGCGGGGATTGTTCAGACAAGCTATGTGCTCCGGCCACACGCATCGCTAGATCAACGATGTCGACCGCTGAGTTGGTCACTGCGACTTTCACGGCGCCGAGTTCAGCTGCCATCTTGGAACGCTGCTCTTTGTCGGCATCGTCCCATTGTCTTGCGACGGAATACAGGAAATGCCGCGCCCGCTGCAACTCCAATTCGATTTCACCGATCTTTTGTTTCACATTCGGCAACTCGATGATCGGCCCGTTCAAGCTGTTCGGCGAATAGTCTTGCGCAAAGCGGATTGCGTAATCCTGCGCGGCCTGGGCGATGCCGAGGTAACACGCTGGAATATGCAAAAGCCATCCCGCCGGCTGCTTTTTGCCGGGCGTACTGATTTCGACCAAAGCCTTTTCCTCCACCCGAACATTCGTCAGCACCAAGTCATGGCTTCCGGTACCGGTCATTGCCACGCTATCCCAGGTTTCGTCAATTGCCACACCGTCAGCTGACCTTGGCACGAGGAAATAGCCGACTTCCCCGGTCTCTTCGATTACCGCCGTGACATTGAAATAATCCAACACCGGCGACATGGAGGTGAACGATTTGCGGCCATCGATGACCCACGAACCGTCCACTTTTCTAGCCATGGTTGACGGTTTGCCGCCTCTTGTTGGGCTGCCGGTCTGCTTTTCAGTCGCGCAATTATTGATCAAGGCGCCGCGTGCTTTGATGTCATCGAATAAATCTTCGAGCACCGACTCGTCCCATTTCTTCGTCTCGCCCAAATCTTTGACGATGCCCATATGCCAGCCAATCGACAAACCGGTCGACCCGTCCGCCCGGCTGATCGCTTCCTGATAGCGCAGCATCTCCGATAAGGAAATGCCCGCTCCGCCATATTCTTTTGGAATCGTCAGCGCCGGGTAATTGATCGCTTTCAATTCCTTGAAATTGTCGAACGGAAATGTTCTCTCTGCGTCGTTGCGCGCCGCGCGTTCTGTAAATGGCGCAACGGTTTCGTTCAATATGTCCATGCGTTCTTCAACTGTCTCAGCTTTTGTAATATCCATCATTCTTCACCTTTCTTCTATCTATTGCGTCCATTATCGTGCAGACGTCCTCTTGCTTATCCAAAGATTATTGATGCACCGAGTATAAGCCTTGAAGTGCGCTTGGCACAACTGCGATGCTTGTCATGGCCATACCCTCTGCGATGTTCCCTTTATACGTGCTGTGCTTCGATCGCCGAGTTCAGCTGCATGCTCTAGAAAAACTTGTCGTATCCACTTTATACCCGTAAACCCACTTTTTAATGAACTAATGGGTTTTTCAATGAATCTCCTTATTCCTTTACTAGCAGGAAAATAGTGTATACTCTTCAATTAAGTACACTTATAATTCCAAATACTCCAAGAAATTTTTAGTGAGTTAATTGGTAGTTAATTCATTGCTGATCTTTCAATCAAGAACTAGCACAATTTCACGAGAGTTTATTTGTTTCTGTACACTTACTATATTTATTTTAACGGAGGGATTTAGATGAAATACACAGTAATTACAGGCGCCAGCTCAGGAATCGGATATGAAGCTGCACTGGCTTTCGCAGCACGTGGCAAAAACCTGATCCTTGTCGCAAGAAGAGAAACCGAGCTCAATAAGCTTAAAGAGAACATTCAAGACATAAACCCCGATCTCGACGTCGTCATCAAGAAGGCAGACCTATCTGAAAGTGACCAAGTCCATGCACTATACGAAAGCCTGAAAGAATACGATATCGAAACCTTTGTGAACAACGCCGGCTTCGGAAACAGTGCAACTGTTGCTGAACAGGATGTAACTAAAACGGAAAAGATGCTGCGCGTAAATATCGAAGCACTCACCACGCTTTCCACTCTTTATGCACGCGACTACGCGGACCAAGAAGGCGCGCAGCTCATCAACGTATCATCTGACTTGGGCTATAGAATCGTGTCAAATGCCGTTACATACGCTGCGACCAAATTTTACGTAAGCGCATTTACAGAAGGCCTGGCCCAGGAACTACAGGACAACGGAGCTCGGTTGAAAGTGAAAATACTCGCACCATCCATGACCGAAACCGAATTCGTAAAAACGGCGCGGGAGCTTGACGATTTCAGCTATAGCGACAATGTGCAGAAATTCCACACCGCAAAAGAGATGGCACAGTTTATGCTGGATCTTTATGATAGCGAACAAGTTGTTGGGAAGGTCAATAGTGAGACTTATGAGTTTGAGTTGATGGATCCCGTTTTTCAGTATACTTCGAGAAAGTAGAATTCCCTGCCCTTGTGATTCAAATACAAAAAATCCCCTCTCACATGATGTGAGAGGGGATTTTTCTAAACGGGCGATGACTTAATCAGGCATGCCACCGCCAGCTGCTGGTTCGGGCAGGTCCGCCACTACTCCTTCAGTAGTGAGGAATGAGGAAGATTGATGTATTAAGAATTCCTATGTATATATAGCTAGAAGTATAAAGACTACTTCCTACATTTTTAATTACATTACAAATATAAAGTAGTTAAAAATTCCTGTGAAGCAGTGTTTGATGTCATTCATTACAATAAAAAATTATTCTACAATTAGCCATCGGTCTATTTATTGTTGATTTACCTTACCTTACTCATTTTTTAAAAATTCCTCAAATCCTTTTTGTCTCTCCTTAGCTTTTTCGTGTAAATCATAAAAGTTGTCTGTATTAATTATTATTTTTTCTTTTTTCACGTAAGTCTTACGTGTATCTTTATATTTATATTCGAGTTCAAAATCCAATGTTTTTAACCATTTTAATACATCCTTTTTATTTTCTTCATCGTATCCAAAATAATCGCCAATGCGAAATTCTGTATAAAAAAATATATACTCGTTCTTATCAACCGCAACCATTAATGGATAGTCAAACTGAAAGTCTCTTGGTTTAAGTGCCATTGTAGCGTTAGGCTTCTTTTTTAGTACAACGGGGTCGTCAGCTGAAAGCTTTAAATTTCGAAGTAAGAATTCATCTCTAATACCATTAAAACCTAAGTAATGTACTTTAATGTTTTCTAACGAACCTGCCCTTGCACCAAAATTTGTTATCCTTGATTTCATTATAATTTTGAAACCCATAATCGACTCACATCTAACTTCTACATCATCTTCATCAGGTGGAATAATCATTATGCTTGGTGAAGAATTTTTATATATTGAATAACCTACATAATATAGCGCAACAAAAGGTAAAATCAGAAATACCCAATAAGGTATGTATATTGTATCTGAAAAATATACAGCCAAAACACCTGCCAAACCTATAAAGAGGTTAATTTGTAAAATAATACTTTTAAAAACCAATTTCGTATAATTCAATAACACAGGCCTTCCTCCTTCCACATTCAGAATACTATTATATTGCAAAAAGTAAATTTCAAGCTCTAGTAAAAAAGAAGACATCTCCGAAGTTTTCCTCACAAATCTGGAAGCGGTGGTCGATACGCTTCTCCAAACCGGACTGACCGCTTTTCTGAATTAAGAGAAATACGACCGCATCGGTTTCAATTTGGGAATTCGCAGAATGGCATTTACACGGGGACACTCCATACGGAGTACGGAGATTTAACTTTGTCGATCCCACTGGACCGAAATGGCGAATTCAACCCACAGACGGTTGCTCCATACAAGTGCTCGAACGATACGCTGGAGTCCTTTGTCATCCACATCTTCCAAAAAGGCGTGACGGTGTTCGAAATCTCAGATCTGGTCGAGAAGATGTGCAGCCATTACTAAACACCACAAACCGTTTCCAATATGACCAAAAAAGCGATGAGCGAACAGTTGAAGGCGTTCAAAACACACCTACTGGAAGCACGTTAGGCCTGCGTCTATTTTTGAATGCGACCTATATTTTACTCAAGCGCGACACCGTCTTCAAAGAAGCCGTCTATATTGCGGTCGGCATCACGGGGGACGGTTCGAAAGAAGTGCTTGCCTATACAGTCGCACCCACGGAATCGGCATTCGTTTGGGAAGAAGTTCTCCAGGACTTGAAAGAACGGGGCATCGAAGAGGTACTGCTGTTTATCTCCGACGGCTTGAAAGGCATCAGCGATCACGCATCTTCGCGGTCTTTCCAGAAGCCAAGTATCAGGCGTGCTACGTCCATCTGTCGCGTGGCATTTCCCATAAAGTCCGTGACACGGACCGGAAGGAGATTTGCTATGACTTCAAATCGGTGTACCAGGCAGAGCGCCGAAAACTGGGCGAAGAGGGACTGAAAGCCTTTGCACAGAAATGGAAAACCGCTTATCCTAAAGTGACGAAATCGTTGGAAGCGAATCCCTTTATTTTCACCTTTTACGACTTTCTCAAATCCATTTGTCGAAGCATCTATTCAACCAACCTAATCGAGTCATTCAACAAAAAAGTGAAGAAATATAGCAAGCGCACGAAGCAATTCCCGAACGAAGATTCCTTAGACCGCTTACTGATTTCTCAGTTCGAAATCTATAACCAGAACTTCTCCACCCGCTGCTATATCGGATTCGATCAAGCTCGTGCAGAACTGGTCAAGATGTTCAAGCAGGCTTAATGAACATACATATAAGAAAAGTATTTGCTTATTTACACATAATTATTGAGGGTCTCAATAAGGATTATCTCCTAATACTTGCATTTACAATAAGGAGTTGATCATTCTGTACAACTTTAAAATGAAACTAGATTGTGAAGGTAGAGAAGACTAATATTTGAAAATATTCAAGTCACAGTTTGGATAAAGGTACCCAGTAACAATAACAGAATTCTTAGAAAAAGATGTAATCCTTTTATACATAATCCCAAAATATATTTTGCCGTTATCTTCTAATTTTATTAATGAACCTTCTTTGAATTCAAAATCCGATGATTTTCCATTCAGTTTATAAACTTCCATTCTATTAAACTTTGCAGTGCGAAGATTCAAAAATTCATCTCTGCTATTAATGGAAATTAAATTTAAATGAGATTCGTAAATAAGTTGATTGATAAATTCTAGAAAACTTGAAAATGCTTCTACTGTATACAAAAAACTTTTCTCTACATCGCTCTTAGATATTCTTTCAATATGTACTCTATTTTTTTTAGAGAAAGGAAATACTTCTCTCACAGCAACATAATTATTTAACATCGGTCTATATTCGACTTTTTTAAATTCGTTTTCAATATATTTTATTAAACCGGTTCTATGGAAGGCAACGTATAGGCTCTGAATTACTCTCTTCAATTTCGGTTTAGCAACTTCTCCATTAAATTTCCTAGGCATACCCGGAGAAAGTAAATCTTTTACAATAGCACTTAAAGATTGGGTAAGTTTTTTTGCTTGTTTACTTAATTCTTCGAACTGTTTATTAAGTAATATTTCTTCTACTCTTGCCTTATAGTGTTCGTGATCTTTTAAATCTATTTTCTTTATAGTTTCATACGACTGTACAATAGAACCATAGTGATTTAAGCCACTTCTTTTTTGGAAATATATAAATAAATTCCAAGCTCCAGAAGAAGTATATTTTTTAAGAGAAGTATATAATTCAAAGAACTTTTTCCCATCACTATGTTGACGCAATTCATTTCCTAAATCATAAGCAGCCTCTGCAACGTTCATAATATCCCTCTAATCATGGTACTTCAATTTGTAAAAAATTATTTTCCCAATGAGATTATTTACTTTCCAAATGTCTATTTGTTCAACATCGTCGATAGACTTACCATGAACTAACTTATTTCTCGCTTCTCTAATTGCATGGATTTTTTTAAAGTCTTTATCATCTATAGGAATTTTTAGCCTTGAAATCATATTTCTTAATTTCGCTAGAAGTGGCACACTTGCTAAAGAGTTCATAATTTTTTCTTTTAACTTTGTTAATTCTTCATCGCTAACATTTATATGCCGCTTTTTAAAGGCTTCTCCCCCTTGATTCGCCACCTCTCTTCTATCTGCCTTTTCTATATTACTTTTTAGTGACTCAGTTCCCAGTATGAATTCGAGAGAAATAATGGTGTAAATAATTTGGTCTTCTATATTGTCGGAGTTCCAGCTTCTTTTAAGCCATTTAAGAGCCACGAATAAACTAGACCACTTTTCATCTTGGTTATCCATGTGAAGAGAGATAAGCTCTTCATACCATTCAAAATCAGAAAGTTTTTGAAGGAAATCTTTAGTAACCGTGAATTCTACAGGTTGATAAAAGGAATCGACTTCATGTATCATTTTCTCGTTGGTGATCAAATTTTCCACATAGTAATACGTTGATACATATGGCTTTGAAAAAATATTTCCTCTCTTCCAAATGTTGTTTTTAGTTACGTTAATATCATTGATTAAATTATCTTGCTTAGAAATGTGACTTATGGAATCTAATGCAATATTTATCATAGCCAAAGCTTTTATAAAAGCTTCTTGAAAGTTACTTGCCATTAGAGGTACTGTTGCATAAGCTTCGGTTTTAAAAGAATCAAAATCTTCTCCTGAAATTCTCTTTACTTCTTCGATTTCTGGAAAAGCATCTTCTGAAGAGAAAAAACTCACGCTTCCAAGACCAAACTTCTCCGTTACAATAAAATTTTTTAATGGAAATAATAAAACATGAGGAAGAAAACTCTCTGAGTAGCCTTCTATATTAATATTTTCTCTTTGCAATCCTGATGCTCCCAAAATCGGCGTTATCATATTAGACAAACTAATATTCTCAGCTTTAACCTTTCCCATCATGAAGTTATTCAAACTATAAAAAGGGCTTGAAAAAATTAAAGTAATTTCTTCATCAACGTTCCTTATTTCATAATTTTCCCCACCGTATTGAAAAGAATTTTGACCAATTTTTAAATCTATTACAATATAGTCTAATAAATTTATAAATTTCGCATTTTCTATATTTTCTAAATCAGAGAAGCTTAATTCCCCGTAGTCAATAATCTGATCGTGACTCACATAATACAAAGATATTGGAACTAAAGAGTAATCTCCTTTTGAAATAACAGTCAATTCAACTGGAACTAGTTGACTTTTATTTGATAATAAAATATTAAACCGTTTATTAATCGTATAAAAAAAACTTTCTTTCTTTTTTTCTATGGCGAATATAGATTTTTCAAATTCATTTATTGCTTTTTCAATATCTTTAAATGAAAATTTTTCTAAGTTATATTCACTATTCGCTCTTCTAGAAATTAATTTTAAAGCCTGTAAAGCTTGCGTCTTATTAATAGAGCAAATTTCCTTTGTAGTGGCATTGAAACCTACCAGCAAAAAAACATCTTTTTCTTTTTTTTTCAAAAGAATAGCCTGAAATAATTTTCCATCTTCAACTATACTAATTGAATAGAAAATTGTTGATAAACTAAATTGATTTATTGGTAATGTTATTTCTTTAGCCATGTCTGACAAATTATAGAAGTTACTCATTGTTTGTCTCCTCTTCCAATACTAAAAAAGAAGAAGAAGGTTTACCTTCTTCAAAATAAATCATTTATTTTAGATTGATCTTCCTACTTCTCTCTTTCTACTAGTTTTTCCACAAATACTTACTAACCTAATTTTACCAATAAATATTATGCTAGACAAGAACATCATAATCTCTTTATTATGCTGTGGGAATAAATTTATTAAAAATAAAATAACTATATTTTTGTTTCTCATAGGCACAACAAAAAAGTATTAGAACCCTAATAATGGTCAAACTGACTATCAGTTATTATCGCTAAGACTAAGAAATCCGTTCGCACCATATCTTCAGATGAAGATTTAATTGCCTTTTTAAAAAGCATAGTCTTGATTAAAGAGTTTTAAAGATAAAACAAATCATTAACCGTTTTTAACTCGTCTTTTAAAGTGTTTGGACATCAATAAGTACATTACACCACTAGGCTTCAGACATATACATACTTCTCTTCTAATTGAAACTGGCGCAGGATTAAAGAGATTCAGGAACGCTTAGGACACTCAGACATTAATGAAACGATGAATATCTACGCTCATATGGCGAAAGGCATTTTTTAATTTCATTCGACTAAAATATTCATAAAAGAGGACAAAAAAGAAGACCCCCCATAAGTTCAAAGAACTTACAAAAGGTCTCACCAAAAGCTTAATTTTATTGTTTCGAAACCCGAAAGTTAGCAATACGTTAGCATTTCAAAATCCTATCCCCTACAAACCCCGTCATATCAAGGGTTGCATGGTTAGATTACATCATGCCGCCCATGCCGCCCATATCAGGCATGCCGCCGCCAGCTGGTGCTGGTTCTGGCAAGTCTGCTACGACCGCTTCAGTCGTCAAGAACATAGCTGCAACAGAAGCTGCGTTTTGCAATGCAGAACGCGTTACTTTCGTTGGGTCTACGATGCCTTGGTCCAGCATGTTAACCCATTCGCCTGTTGCTGCGTTGTAGCCGATGCCGACTTCTTCCGTTTTCAGGCGGTGAACGATGATCGATCCTTCAAGGCCTGCGTTCGTTGCGATTTGGCGCACCGGCTCTTCAAGTGCACGAAGAACGATGTTCACGCCTGTTGCGACGTCGCCTTCTTGCTCTGCTGCAACTTCGGCTACTTGGTTGTAGACATTGATCAACGCCGTACCGCCGCCTGCCACGATGCCTTCTTCAACTGCTGCACGTGTTGCGTTCAATGCGTCTTCGATGCGCAATTTACGCTCTTTAAGTTCAGTTTCAGTAGCTGCGCCGACTTTGATGACTGCAACACCGCCAGCAAGTTTCGCTAGGCGCTCCTGCAGTTTTTCGCGGTCGAATTCAGAAGTTGTTTCTTCCAATTGGCTGCGGATTTGCGCCACGCGCGCGATGATTTTCTCAGAATCGCCATTGCCTTCAACGATCGTTGTGTTGTCTTTCGACACAACCACTTTCGCTGCGCGTCCAAGTTGCGTGATGTTGGTGGATTTCAAGTCAAGACCGAGGTCTTCTGTGATCACTTCAGCGCCAGTAAGTGCAGCAATGTCTTCAAGCATCGCTTTTCTGCGGTCGCCAAATCCAGGAGCTTTGACTGCTACTGCGTTGAATGTGCCGCGCAATTTGTTTACGACAAGTGTTGCCAACGCTTCGCCTTCAACATCTTCAGAGATGATGAGAAGCGGTTTGCTTTGCTGAACGACTTGCTCAAGCACTGGAAGGATTTCTTGGATGTTGCCGATCTTCTTATCTGTAACAAGGATGAACGGGTTTTCCAGAACCGCTTCCATTTTGTCGGAATCTGTCACCATGTAAGGAGACTGATAGCCGCGGTCGAATTGCATGCCTTCTACGACATCCAGTTCCGTCGTAAAGCCGCGTGATTCTTCCAAAGTGATGACGCCATCGTTACCAACGCGCTCCATTGCTTCTGCGATCAATTTACCGACTTCCTCGTCGCCTGAAGAAATGGCCGCTACTTGCGCAATCGATTCTTTGCCTTCGATTTGCTGGGAAATGGATTGCAATCCAGTGACTGCGCTTTCCACAGCCAATTCGATGCCGCGGCGGATACCGACAGGGTTAGCGCCGGCTGTGACGTTCTTCAAGCCTTCACGGATCATTGCTTGTGCAAGAACGGTCGCAGTGGTCGTACCGTCACCAGCGATATCATTCGTTTTGGAAGCTACTTCCGCTACGAGTTTCGCGCCCATGTTTTCAAACGCGTTTTCAAGCTCGATTTCTTTAGCGATCGTTACGCCGTCATTCGTGATCAGCGGCGTGCCGAATTTCTTCTCAAGTACCACGTTGCGCCCTTTTGGCCCAAGCGTGACTTTGACTGCGTCCGCTAATTTATCTACACCTTGCAGCATCAGGCTGCGTGCATCTTCACTGAACTTAATATCTTTTGCCATGATTCGGTTCCTCCTATAAATAGAATGTATGTTTAGTTAGCCGACAATCGCAAGGATGTCGTTTTCACGTAGGATTAAGTATTCGTTGCCTTCGTATTTCAATTCCGTGCCCGCATATTTCGAAAAGACGACGCGGTCTCCTTCATTTACGTCCAGCTCTGTACGCTGTCCGTTTTCACGGATAAGTCCATTCCCTACCGCAATCACTTTGCCTTCCTGCGGCTTTTCTTGCGCCGATCCTGGCAAGACGATTCCGCTAGATGTCTTTTCTTCCACTTCGACGAGCTCAATGATGACACGATCTCCTAATGGTCTTAACAATTGAAACACCCTCCTCAAATTAAATAACTTCTAATCGTTTAGCACTCTCACACATCGAGTGCTAACCCATAGATAAGTTTAATAAAATCTTCAGTTAATTGCAAGCAGAAACCTTGGGCCGTTTTGAATTCTTTGCGCCTTTTTCCCTTAAGCCCTACAATAAAAGAAGCATGCGAAAAGAAAGGAAACTGACTTCATGACCTCAACCGATAAAACCGCTTCTTCCCCAAAATCAAAAGGGCATAAGCGCAAAAACATGCGCACGCCGCTCCTGGTCCTGCTCGTTTTCGTGGCCGTTCAGCTCATGCCGATTCTCTTTATCGGCCCGACACTCGGCTATTTCCGCGATCAAGGGCTAGACGATGCCACGGCCCGTGCTTCCACTTCCGGCTGGCTGATTTTCCTGACGATGGGCGTCGGCTTTTTAGTGACAATGGCACTCATCTTGCGCGACCGCAACTTCTTCAATATTTGGAAAGGTAAAAAATCGAGCCTTCTTGCCGCAATCGGCTGGGGCGTCCTCGGCTTTTTGCTCCTCATCATCGGGCAATCGATTGCCGCCATGATTGAAATGGCTATCGGCATCGATCCGGGATCCGCCAACACGCAGACACTCGTGCGAATCGCGGAAGTCGTACCGTTCGCAATCATCGCTGTCGTCCTGTTCGGACCAATACTCGAAGAGTTGGTGTTCCGCCGCGTCGTCTTTGGCTCCTTGAACCAAACGATGAACTTCTGGATCGCTACGGCCATTTCAGCACTGGTCTTCGCGCTCGTCCATGTCGAATTCACGCATCTCTTGCTTTACTTCACGACCGGACTGATCCTGGCAGCCCTCTATCAGCGTACTAAGCGCATCCTTACCCCAATCATCGCGCACATCATGCTGAACGGCTACGTCATGCTCATCCAGCTCAATATGGACAAAATCGAAACCTTTATCAAACAAATGGAAAACCTGCAATAACCAAAAACCGCCGCTCCTTTAATGGAACGGCGGTTTTTAATTTCTATAAGAGAAGAATAAGAAGATACCATAGTAGTGAAGGTGGCACCAACTGGCTGAGGAGGAACTCTGCCTATTGGTTGAATATTAATTCCACTAGCCGATACATTTGCAAAGGCTGAGATTATCTACACATATACTATTGAGAGCGTGACGAAATGTCCGTTTCACTCTAAAACTATCGACGGAGCGAAAGGGACTGACGCCTGTGGGACCAAGCGGGTTGGCGAGACAAAGGCGGTGGTCTTCCCGCCTTGGCTCACCCCCCGCCCTATCCCCGGGCAGTTGAAAACGCAACGTCCTGTCGCTTCAACTGCATGACCCGCATCCTGCGGGCCCCAAGCAGCCGCCAGGAGCGTAATCTCCTATCCCCAGCCTATTTTCATTCCAAACAAAAAACCTCCTGCCATTATTTCGGCGGAAGGTTTTCAGTCTGTTCATCAATGGCCTGCTGCTGTTCGGCACGCAGGAACTTGCGGTAACCGATGCGCGCAATGACCACACTGAATTCATACAATAAAATCAGCGGCAAGGTCACGATCATATGAGAAATAATATCCGGCGGCGTAATAAACGCAGCAATCGTGACCAGCACCAAATACGCGTATTTCCGGTATTTTGTCATCAACATCGGCGTCAAAATGCCGAGTCGTGTCAAAAATAGCATCAATACCGGCAGCTGGAAGATAAAGCCGAACGGCAAGGTAATCTGGAACAAAAACTGGAAATATTCATTGATCCCGATCGTTTCCTGGATATCCAGGCTCTCCGATATATTGAGCATGAACCCAATAACATACGGGAACAGCACCAAATACGAGAAAGCGATGCCGCCGATGAACAGCGACACAGAAAACGGGATATACCCAAGCGTCACTTTCCGTTCCCGGTCCGATAACCCCGGACTGATGAATGCCCAGAATTGGTACATGATCAGGGGAGACGTGATGATCAAAGCCAAAATCATCATGACTTGCATATAAATCTTAATTGGATCGGTAATCTTGAACGCATTCAAAGTCAGGTTTCGGGCTTCTTCACTGAACTGCAAATAACGAATCAGTGGCTCCGCGAGAAAAAATCCCACAATGAGCGCCAACAGAAAGAAAACGACTATTAAGGTCAGCCGTTTTCTGAGTTCACCTATATGTTCAACTACTGTCATTTCATTTTGTTGGTTCATCGGACAAACATCCTATCGTGTTACTTGTGCTCGTCTTTCTTATCTAGATCGTTTTTCTTTGCTGGTTTGTCATCGTCATCGTCATCAGCCAATCCTTTTGTAGCGTTTTTGAATTCGCGCAAGGAAGAACCGAATGCTTTACCTAGTTCCGGCAATTTTTTCGGGCCGAAAATCAGCAAGGCGACAATCCCGATGATGATCAAACTTAGTGGACCTGGAGCCATATCAGACACCTCCTGTAGTATGCTTCTAGTGTACATGAAACAAGGCCTTTTGGCTATTTGCAATGGCCGTTCAAATGTGAAGGTTTTATGTTAATCATGCTTGATTTGGTAGATCAAGGTCTGCAGCTCGACCGATAAATCGATCGTCTGCACGCGGATATGTTCCGGCACGGAAATGCGCACCGGCGTGAAGTTCAAAATGCCTTTAATGTCAGTCTCAGCGAGTCGGTCGGTCACTTCCTGTGCCGAACGCGACGGCACCGTCAAGATAACCACTTCCACACCATATTGCTTGATCTTTTCTTCAATCAAATCCGGATGGTACGTATCGATGCCACTAATGGTTTTGCCTTCTGGCGGACTATTCGTATCAAAGGCCAGGATGATTTTCGTGTTGTGATTGCGGTGGAAATTGTATTTTAAAAACGCGCTGCCGAGGCTTCCGACACCGATCAAGGCGACATTGGTCGCTTCGTCCTGGTCTAGCGTCTTACGGAAAAACGCTAAAAGCTCTTGGACCTCATAACCGTAACCTTTTTTGCCGAGCGCACCGAGATGGGAAAAGTCGCGGCGAATGGTCGCGGAATCGATTTTCATCGCTTCGCTCAACTCCTGAGAGGAGATGCGTTTCTGTCCGGCATTGGCGAAATTCTGGAGAAATCGGTAATACAAGGGCAGCCGCTTCGTTGTTGCTTGCGGGATTTTGTGGGATTCGTCAAGCATGGGATCGCTTCCTTCTGAACTGTTGTCAAATCGTATCAATCTTACATGACGGACCTTGATATGTAAAGGCTTGCCCGATTGCGAAGCGCAGTCCCATCAGCTACACTTAAGAGGAATAGAGGTGACCTTAATGATCGTATTGCAAGTCAATCAAATCCATAAATCATTCGGTGCCGAGGAAATCATCTCAGGCGCCAAACTCGAAGTCCAGCACCGCGACCGGGTCGCACTTGTTGGCCGCAACGGTGCCGGGAAATCCACATTGCTAAAAATCATCGCTGGGGAAATGTCCTATGACAGCGGCGACTTAATCATGCCGAAAGATCTGACAATCGGCTATTTGGAACAACAAACCGACTTGAATTCTGATGCCACTGTGTGGCAGGAAATGATGAAGATCTTTGTCCATTTTCGTGAGCAAGAAGCTCAGCTGCGCAAACTCGAAGCCGATATGGCTGACCCGGACATCTACAACGACGCAGAACGCAACGCCAAAGTCATGCAGGAATACGACTTGTTGCAAACCAATTTCAAAGACGCCGGTGGCTATCAGTTTGAAGCTGACACACGCGCGGTGTTGCACGGCATGAAGTTTTATCCGGAAGACTACGAAAAGAAAATCACTTCCCTATCAGGCGGCCAGAAAACCCGCCTCATGCTGGCGAAGCTTCTGCTTGCCAAGCCTCAGCTATTGATTCTCGATGAGCCGACCAACCACTTGGACATCGAAACCTTGAGCTGGCTTGAAAACTATTTGAAAAATTATCCGGGTGCCTTGCTCATCGTATCGCATGACCGTTATTTCCTGGACCAAGTCGTCACGCTCGTCTACGAAGTGTCGCGCAAGAAGGTTCGGAAATATACCGGCAACTACAGCCGCTATTTGAGCGAAAAAGCGAAGCAATACGAACTTGACCGCAAACATTACGAAAAAGAGCAAGGCGAAAAAGCCAAACTCGAAGATTATGTGGCCCGCAATCTAGTTCGCGCCTCCACGACCAAAATGGCGCAAAGCAGGCGGCGTGTGCTTGAGAAAACCGATTGGATGGAAGCTCCTGAAGGCGACGAAAAATCGGCCCGTTTTGGCTTTGATATCCTAAAGCAAAGCGGCAACGACGTGTTGAACATTCAGTCCTTATCGGTCGGCTACCACAATCAAGCCGTGTCGAACAACGTCGCGTTGAAACTCTACCGTACTGAAAGCTTGGCGCTCGTCGGACCGAACGGTGTCGGCAAATCGACACTGCTTAAAACCATTATGAAAGAATTGCCGGCACTCGCAGGCGAGATCCATTACGGCACCGGCATCCAATTTGGCTATTACGACCAGGAACAAGCCAACTTAAAGGGCAATAAACTCGTTCTCAACGAATTATGGGACGATTACCCTCACGTGAACGAAAAAGACATTCGCGGCATTCTCGGTCGTTTCCTCTTCACTGGAGACGATGTGCTAAAGCCGGTATCGACTTTATCCGGCGGCGAAAAGGCCCGCGTGGCACTCGCCAAGTTGATGATGCAAAAAGCCAATGTACTGTTGCTGGATGAGCCGACCAACCATTTGGACCTCGACAGCAAAGAAGTGCTCGAGAACGCCTTGATCGACTATCCCGGCACACTGTTATTTGTTTCCCATGACCGCTATTTCATGAACCGGATCGCCACAAAAGTGGTGGAACTATCTACTGGCGGCACTACCGAGTACTTGGGTGACTACGATTATTATGTCGAGAAAAAACTCGAAATGGAAGAACTCGCAGCGCTCGATGCACTAGAAGCAAAAGCGAAACAGCCCGAAACCCAAACATCCTCCTCTACTTCACAAATTGACAAAGAAGCAAAAAAGCTCGAACGCCAACTAGTGAGGAAAAATAGCGAAATCGAACAAGCGATGGAATCGCTCGATGAAGAAATCGCGGCAATAGAAGAACAATTATGCGAGCCCGATATTTTCCAGGACCATGAACGCGTCATGCCTTTGCAAACACGCCTTGAAGAGCTCAAGCAATCGCATGAAGCCACCATGACCGAATGGCTCGAACTACAAGAACAACTTGAAGAACTGAACTCCTAACCGCATACTGGGTATGTGGTTTTTCTTTTCCCTACATATAGGTCAATACCATTTATCAAAATAAATATTTCCACAGATTTGTGCACATCTAAGAAGTTGAAGAATCAACTATCAACAGACTTATGAACATTATCCACAGGCTCTTTTTCTTTTATCCACATAGTTTTCCACCTACCAGCCTACAATATATAGGAAATCCACTAGTTATCGATAGCTTATTAACAGCTTATTCACAAATTGTGCATAAGTACAAATGTTCTCTATTGACAGAAAACATCTTTATATGTCCTTGTAAGAATTGGATATTATTCATAAAAAAAGAAGCAAAGCCGCAATTCTCAATCAATTGCGGCTTTGCTTTCAGTTAAATCCAGGAATTCAAAGGCATCCCCGGACGCCCATTCATGGCCATATCTCCTGTTAATCCTTTTTCATACATAACAGTCCCAGCCGCTGCAATCATCGCTGCATTATCGGTACAGAGTGGAAGCGGCGGAATGAAGAATGGAATTTGCTCTTCTTCAAAAGTCTTGGTCAGTGATGTACGCAGCCCTTTATTTGCTGCCACACCTCCTGCGGCGATCACTTGTTTAACGCCGAATTCCCTTGCTGCACGCAAGGTCTTTGCCGTTACGACTTCGACGACGCTATTTTGGAAACCTGCAGCTACCGCTTCCGGTACTGGATCTTCCCCACGCTGTTTTAAATTATGCATATAGTTCAGCACCGACGATTTCAATCCACTAAAGCTGAAATCATACGATCCTTCTTCCAGCCAAACCCGTGGAAAATCGACTGCCTCCGTACTTTGTTGTGCCAAGCGATCGATATGCGGGCCTCCTGGATACGGCAAATTCAATGTCCGTGCCACTTTGTCATACGCTTCTCCTGCAGCATCGTCCCTAGTCTCACCAATGACGGTAAAATCACCATGCTCTTTCATCAGGATTAACTCAGTATGGCCTCCTGAAATGACCAACGACAAAAGAGGAAACTCCATTTCCTGTTCCAAGCGATTCGCATAGATATGGCCTGCGATATGATGCACGCCTACTAACGGCAAGCTATGTGCAAACGCAAAGGCTTTCGCTGCATTAACCCCAACTAACAAGGCTCCAACTAGCCCCGGCCCTTCTGTGACAGCTACTGCAGACAATTCAGATGGCGACAGATTTGCCTGCTGCAATGCTTCCTCAATGACAATCGTGATTTGTTCGACATGATGCCGCGACGCTATTTCCGGAACAACACCCCCAAAACGCTTATGGCTCTCGATTTGCGAAGCCACTACATTGGAGATGATCTCAGTTCCATTTTTCACGACCGAAGCTGCCGTTTCATCACAACTCGTTTCTATTCCCAACACAAAAATATCTTCATTCATTGAAATTCACCCACATCACTATGGCATCTTCCTGGTTATCCGTATAATACCCTTTTCGGATGCCACCATTTTGAAATCCAAGTTTCTTATACAAATTGAGCGCGGCTATATTGCTGACACGCGCTTCTAAAGTCATCAGTTTTGCGCCTTGCGCTCTTGCTTGATCCATGGCCTCTCTCATTAAAGCTTCCCCGTATTTATTGCCGCGTTGTTGAGGGGAAATGGCGATATTGGTAATATGCGCTTCGTCCATTACGAGCCACATGCCACAGTATCCAATGACCCCTTCTGCCGTTTCACCCAGTACGTAATACGCAAATTCATTTTTCAGCATCTCTTGCTCGAACGCCTCTTTGGTCCAAGCCAGCGTAAACGATTGTTTTTCAATTTCATATACTGCATTCACGTCTTGAATGGTCATTTTACGAAATTTCACTGGGTTGCTCATTGGTTTTTACCTTTTTCTGTTTTTGTCAGATTGGCTTCTGCTTCAGTGATCCGCCGATATTCCGGAACTGTATGATGAACTTCTTTGACGTTCTCACCTGCAGCTAATGCAATCAGCTTAGAAGCACGCGGAAGTCTGTTGGGAAACGGTGCAAAATGCGCCAACTCACCTAGCGTCTCTTCGATCAACGAGCGATGAATTTCAAGATCGACACCCGTAAACAACACTGGACGCTCTTGCATACGAACTTGTTCCAAAAACGCCTTGAAGTCGCTGTGCTGATCGGAAATTATCGTTTTCAAATGTTGACCTTCATAAAGCCCAGTAAACACGGTACCGCGCCTCGCATCCATCACCGGGCAAACCAACCCGTCAAAGCCTTGGCCATTTCCTGCAAGCACCTTCAAACTGGATACCGAAACCAATGGAATTTTTAACGACCAAGCGAGCGTCTTGGCGATCGTCAAGCCTATTCGAACACCTGTATAAGAACCAGGTCCTTCTGCAACAACAATTTGTGTCAAATCGCCTGGAGCAATTTTCGCTTTTTTCATCAATTGCTCAATCGCCGGCATCGCTGTTAGCGAATGATTAATCTTTAGATTTTGAGTTTCTTCTATTAATACTGTATCGTCTTTCACCAAGGCAATAGCCAACGGAGAATTCGACGTGTCGATTCCTAAAATCATCGTGTTAGCTCCCTGCATAAGTTTTCGTAACGGATACCGTGCGGTTCAAACTCCACTTCGCGTCCCTCTTCAGACAAGCGGCGAATGACAATCTCTAAACGGTCTGTCGGTAAATATTCGTCAATAAACTGAGCCCATTCAACGACCGATACTGCTTCTTCCGCAAATAATTCATCAAATCCGATATCTTCATCGCTGTTTTCCAAGCGGTATACATCAAAATGGTTCAAGTTTACCCTGCCATCGTATTGTTTTAGGATGGTGAAAGTTGGACTATTGACGGTTCGTTCGATACCAAGCCCTTTTGCCAATCCTTTAGTAAAAGTCGTCTTTCCTGCGCCTAAGTCACCTTCTAGTGTAAGCAGGTCTCCCGGTTGCAAAAGCGAAGCCACGCGCATAGCAAGTTCTTCTGTTTGTTCTGGCGACTGCACTGTTATCGTGTAGCTCATATCTGTTCACCTCGTTTGAGTCTTTTCATAGTTTAGCGGAGATAGCCCAGCAAATCAAAATATATTGTTTCCATAGAAAAAGAGCACAGCGGGTTCGCTGTGCTCACTTTTTGGAATGACGGTCCCGACCGGGATCGAACCGGCGATCTCCTGCGTGACAGGCAGGCATGTTAACCGCTACACCACGGGACCAAAATTATAGACCAGCGACGTCCTACTCTCACAGGGGGAAACCCCCAACTACCATCGGCGCAAAAGAGCTTAACTTCCGTGTTCGGGATGGGAACGGGTGTGGCCTCTTTGCCATCATCACTGGACTTTTGAGCTTGTTCGCTCAAAACTGGATAAATCGACATTGGATTATGGAAACGCATTTCAGTTATTGGTTAAGTCCTCGATCGATTAGTATTCGTCAGCTGCACGTGTCGCCACGCTTCCACCCCGAACCTATCTACCTCATCGTCTCTGAGGGATCTTACTTGCTTGCGCAATGGGAAATCTCATCTTGAGGGGGGCTTCGTGCTTAGATGCTTTCAGCACTTATCCCGGCCACACATAGCTACCCAGCGATGCTCTTGGCAGAACAACTGGTACACCAGCGGTGTGTCCATCCCGGTCCTCTCGTACTAAGGACAGCTCCTCTCAAATTTCCTGCGCCCGCGACGGATAGGGACCGAACTGTCTCACGACGTTCTGAACCCAGCTCGCGTACCGCTTTAATGGGCGAACAGCCCAACCCTTGGGACCGACTACAGCCCCAGGATGCGATGAGCCGACATCGAGGTGCCAAACCTCCCCGTCGATGTGGACTCTTGGGGGAGATAAGCCTGTTATCCCCGGGGTAGCTTTTATCCGTTGAGCGATGGCCCTTCCATGCGGAACCACCGGATCACTAAGTCCGTCTTTCGACCCTGCTCGACCTGTCCGTCTCGCAGTCAAGCTCCCTTGTGCCTTTACACTCTGCGAATGATTTCCAACCATTCTGAGGGAACCTTTGAGCGCCTCCGTTACTCTTTAGGAGGCGACCGCCCCAGTCAAACTGCCCGCCTGACACTGTCTCCCAAGCCGCTAAGGCTTGTGGGTTAGAAGTTCAATACAACCAGGGTAGTATCCCACCGACGCCTCCCCCGAAGCTGGCGCTCCGGGTTCTCTGGCTCCTACCTATCCTGTACAAGTTGCACCAAAATTCAATATCAGGCTACAGTAAAGCTCCACGGGGTCTTTCCGTCCTGTCGCGGGTAACCTGCATCTTCACAGGTACTATAATTTCACCGAGTCTCTCGTTGAGACAGTGCCCAGATCGTTACGCCTTTCGTGCGGGTCGGAACTTACCCGACAAGGAATTTCGCTACCTTAGGACCGTTATAGTTACGGCCGCCGTTTACTGGGGCTTCGGTTCGCACCTTCGCTTGCGCTAAGCACTCCCCTTAACCTTCCAGCACCGGGCAGGCGTCAGCCCCTATACGTCACCTTACGGTTTTGCAGAGACCTGTGTTTTTGCTAAACAGTCGCCTGGGCCTATTCACTGCGGCTCTCTCGGGCTTTAACACCCTACCAGAGCACCCCTTCTCCCGAAGTTACGGGGTCATTTTGCCGAGTTCCTTAACGAGAGTTCACTCGCTCACCTTAGAATTCTCTTCTCGCCTACCTGTGTCGGTTTGCGGTACGGGCACCTCCCGCCTCGCTAGAGGCTTTTCTTGGCAGTGTGAAATCAGGGACTCTGAGGTTAAACCTCTTGCCATCACTGCTTGATGTACGTAGAAACGGGATTTGCCTCGTTTCTCATCTCACAACTTGGACGTGCACAACCAACGGCACGCTCACCCTATCCTTCTGCGTCCCCCCATTACTCAAACGGCGGGGAGGTGGTACAGGAATATCAACCTGTTGTCCATCGTCTACGCCTATCGGCCTCGACTTAGGTCCCGACTAACCCTGAGCGGACGAGCCTTCCTCAGGAAACCTTAGGCATTCGGTGGACGGGATTCTCACCCGTCTTTCGTTACTCATACCGGCATTCTCACTTCTAAGCGCTCCACCAGTCCTTCCGGTCTGACTTCAACGCCCTTAGAACGCTCTCCTACCACGGACATCTACGATGTCCATCCACAGCTTCGGTAATCCGTTTAGCCCCGGTACATTTTCGGCGCAGTGTCACTCGACCAGTGAGCTATTACGCACTCTTTAAATGATGGCTGCTTCTAAGCCAACATCCTGGTTGTCTAAGCAACGCCACATCCTTTTCCACTTAACGGATATTTGGGGACCTTAGCTGGTGGTCTGGGCTGTTTCCCTCTTGACTACGGATCTTATCACTCGCAGTCTGACTCCCAAGTATAAATCACTGGCATTCGGAGTTTGTCTGAATTCGGTAACCCGGGATGGGCCCCTAGTCCAAACAGTGCTCTACCTCCAGGATTCTCTTCTTGAGGCTAGCCCTAAAGCTATTTCGGAGAGAACCAGCTATCTCCAGGTTCGATTGGAATTTCTCCGCTACCCACACCTCATCCCCGCACTTTTCAACGTGCGTGGGTTCGGGCCTCCAGTAAGTGTTACCTTACCTTCACCCTGGACATGGGTAGATCACCTGGTTTCGGGTCTACAACTACATACTCATTCGCCCTATTCAGACTCGCTTTCGCTGCGGCTCCGGCTTATAGGCCTTAACCTTGCATGTAATCGTAACTCGCCGGTTCATTCTACAAAAGGCACGCTATCACCCATTAACGGGCTCTAACTACTTGTAGGCACACGGTTTCAGGATCTATTTCACTCCCCTTCCGGGGTGCTTTTCACCTTTCCCTCACGGTACTGGTTCACTATCGGTCACTAGGGAGTATTTAGCCTTGGGAGATGGTCCTCCCGGATTCCGACGGAATTTCTCGTGTTCCGCCGTACTCAGGATCCACTCTGGAGAGAACGAACTTTCAGCTACGGGGCTGTTACCCTGTCTCGCGGACCGTTCCAGGTCGCTTCGCTTAATCCGTTCCTTTGTAACTCCGTATAGAGTGTCCTACAACCCCAGAAGGCAAGCCTTCTGGTTTGGGCTGATCCCGTTTCGCTCGCCGCTACTTGGGGAATCGCATTTGCTTTCTCTTCCTTCAGGTACTTAGATGTTTCAGTTCCCTGAGTCTGCCTTCTCATGTGCTATGAATTCACACATGGATACTGCTCCATTACGAACAGTGGGTTTCCCCATTCGGAAATCCCCGGATCACAGCTCACTTACAGCTCCCCGAGGCATATCGGTGTTAGTGCCGTCCTTCTTCGGCTCCTAGTGCCAAGGCATCCACCGTGCGCCCTTATTAACTTAACCACTGATGGTCAAAAAAAATAAGTTGATCGCAATCGCGATCACGCTACTATGATGCTTGTTTCTTAATCAATGTCGATCTATCCAGTTTTCAAAGAACAAGTTTGAAAGTGCTCCGTAAGGAGTGAACCTTCAAAACTGAACGCAAAACGTCAACCCGATTCCGTAAGAATCGGTTCCGATATTATCCTTAGAAAGGAGGTGATCCAGCCGCACCTTCCGATACGGCTACCTTGTTACGACTTCACCCCAATCATCTGTCCCACCTTCGGCGGCTGGCTCCCGTAAGGGTTACCCCACCGACTTCGGGTGTTACAAACTCTCGTGGTGTGACGGGCGGTGTGTACAAGGCCCGGGAACGTATTCACCGCGGCATGCTGATCCGCGATTACTAGCGATTCCGGCTTCATGCAGGCGAGTTGCAGCCTACAATCCGAACTGAGAACGGTTTTCTGGGATTGGCTCCCCCTCGCGGGTTTGCAGCCCTTTGTACCGTCCATTGTAGCACGTGTGTAGCCCAGGTCATAAGGGGCATGATGATTTGACGTCATCCCCACCTTCCTCCGGTTTGTCACCGGCAGTCACCTTAGAGTGCCCAACTGAATGCTGGCAACTAAGATCAAGGGTTGCGCTCGTTGCGGGACTTAACCCAACATCTCACGACACGAGCTGACGACAACCATGCACCACCTGTCACCGCTGTCCCCGAAGGGAAAGCCTAGTCTCCTAGGCGGTCAGCGGGATGTCAAGACCTGGTAAGGTTCTTCGCGTTGCTTCGAATTAAACCACATGCTCCACCGCTTGTGCGGGCCCCCGTCAATTCCTTTGAGTTTCAGCCTTGCGGCCGTACTCCCCAGGCGGAGTGCTTAATGCGTTAGCTGCAGCACTAAGGGGCGGAAACCCCCTAACACTTAGCACTCATCGTTTACGGCGTGGACTACCAGGGTATCTAATCCTGTTTGCTCCCCACGCTTTCGCGCCTCAGCGTCAGTTACAGACCAGAAAGTCGCCTTCGCCACTGGTGTTCCTCCACATCTCTACGCATTTCACCGCTACACGTGGAATTCCACTTTCCTCTTCTGCACTCAAGTCCCCCAGTTTCCAATGACCCTCCACGGTTGAGCCGTGGGCTTTCACATCAGACTTAAAGGACCGCCTGCGCGCGCTTTACGCCCAATAATTCCGGACAACGCTTGCCACCTACGTATTACCGCGGCTGCTGGCACGTAGTTAGCCGTGGCTTTCTGGTGAGGTACCGTCAAGGTACCAATAGTTAGTTGGTACTTGTTCTTCCCTCACAACAGAGTTTTACGATCCGAAAACCTTCTTCACTCACGCGGCGTTGCTCCGTCAGACTTTCGTCCATTGCGGAAGATTCCCTACTGCTGCCTCCCGTAGGAGTCTGGGCCGTGTCTCAGTCCCAGTGTGGCCGATCACCCTCTCAGGTCGGCTACGCATCGTCGCCTTGGTAGGCCATTACCCCACCAACTAGCTAATGCGCCGCGGGCCCATCCTGCAGTGACAGCCGAAACCGTCTTTCCGTACAGCCTCATGAGAGGCCGTAAACTATTCGGTATTAGCACCGGTTTCCCGGAGTTATCCCGATCTGCAGGGCAGGTTGCCCACGTGTTACTCACCCGTCCGCCGCTAAACCAAAGGAGCAAGCTCCAATGGTTCCGCTCGACTTGCATGTATTAGGCACGCCGCCAGCGTTCGTCCTGAGCCAGGATCAAACTCTCCATTATAGAGTAGTTGATTGCTCAATACTGCTGGCGTATCGCCGTCTCGAAAGACGCGCGATTCGCTTGATCTGCCGAAGCTGATCAGTAAGTTGTGTCACGAACACCGAAGTTCAGAAAGCTGTACTCCGATCACCCAAGGGCGACCATCGCAAAAGCCGTTCTCGCGCCAAGGCGCTCGTGACGTCTATTGTTGACGTTTTGCTGTTCAGTTTTCAAGGTTCAAAATAATGATGGAGCGGGTGAAGGGAATCGAACCCTCATCATCAGCTTGGAAGGCTGAGGTTTTACCACTAAACTACACCCGCATATTATATAGAAGATAAATGGCGCGCCCGAGAGGACTCGAACCTCTAACCGCTTGATTCGTAGTCAAGTACTCTATCCAATTGAGCTACGGGCGCAAATAATTGAATATGTATGGTGCGGCCGAGAAGAGTCGAACTTCCACGGGATTTCTCCCACTAGGCCCTCAACCTAGCGCGTCTGCCATTCCGCCACGACCGCAAATATTTTTCGAGACAAGTTATATCGTACAACTTCTCTCTGTATTTGTCAATGAAAACTTAAAAGTTCGTTTCGGCCACCCTAAAATTGGCTGGGGTACCTGGATTCGAACCAGGGCATGACGGGATCAAAACCCGTTGCCTTACCGCTTGGCTATACCCCATTAAAAAAATGGCGGTCCCGACCGGGATCGAACCGGCGATCTCCTGCGTGACAGGCAGGCATGTTAACCGCTACACCACGGGACCATTTGGTTGCGGGGGCAGGATTTGAACCTGCGACCTTTGGGTTATGAGCCCAACGAGCTACCGAACTGCTCCACCCCGCGACAATAATAAAATTTTCAATTGTACAGCACACAAGTATTATATAGAAAAAGTAATTCAATATATGTATGGTGACCCCTACGGGATTCGAACCCGTGTTACCGCCGTGAAAGGGCGGTGTCTTAACCGCTTGACCAAGGGGCCAAATAAATGGCTCCGAAGGTAGGACTCGAACCTACGACCATCGCATTAACAGTGCGGTGCTCTACCACTGAGCTACTTCGGAATAATGTTTAAGTACTTGTCGACTTTTTCTATTATAAAGAGCCTAACAGGAATCGTCAACACTTTTCTTCATCATTTTATATTTTAGTTTTTACTCAGGCTTTTATTTAGAAATCCACGCGTTAAAAAGCTTTGCTTTTGAAGTGTTTAGCGAAGACCCAGCTCGCTTCCCTCAACGAATTTCACCTGTCGAAAATTCATGCGCATTTACTTTTAGTCGGGCTGCTGCTCAATCTTGTTCGCTGCGCTCCCGTTCTACTAAACGTCTCCCTCATCTTCGTTTGCCCTCGCCAGGAACTTCGCTCTCTTTCTGCAAGTCATCAAAAATAAAAACAAGAGCCACTTTAAAAGCGGCCCTTGTTTATAGATCCTTTTCTCTTTTCATTCGCAGCTTTCCGCTGCAGCGTCCACATCTATACTTGGCAGTGTTCATGCGAATCTTTCTCGGGAATTCGGATTTACAGGACATGCATTCATATAGATGAAAGCCATTTGTCTGCCGGCGCTTTTCTGTAAGAAGAGCACAAAAGCGCGGAGATCCCGTTTGTTGTAACAACTCGCGGAAGTCCTTGTCCCGATGTTTGTAGCCTTTCCCCTCAAGATGGAGATGGTAATGGCAAAGTTCATGCTTAATGATTCCAACAAGTTCATCATGGCCGAACTTCTCGTAGGAAGCCGGGTTGATTTCAATATCGTGCGACCTCAATAGATATCGCCCGCCGGTCGTGCGAAGGCGTTTGTTGAATAGCCCCTGATGGCGAAATGATTTGCCAAATACGTCACGGGAAATTTCTGCAATCAATTTGGTCAGCTCTTCGTTCGTCATTTTATCTCTCCTGGAGATCCGGCTGTTGTTCTTTTGGCGGCAGCATCGTCAAAGCGATCCGCCCTTTTTGTTTCTCGACTTGATCAACCCACACGGTGACAATATCCCCGACAGCTACGACATCAAGCGGGTGTTTTACGAATCCTTTTCTCAATTTAGAAATGTGGACAAGGCCATCTTGTTTTACGCCGATATCGACGAAAGCCCCGAAGTCGACAACGTTGCGGACGGTTCCTTGCACTTCCATCCCTGGAGCCAAATCTTCCATCTTCAAGACATCGCTTTTCAGAAGCGGCTGAGGGAATTCGTCCCGCGGGTCGCGGAAAGGTTTCTTCAATGCATCGACAATGTCCTTGAGCGTTAGTGTGCCAATTTCCCACTCACCGCTCAGGGACGCCAGATCCAAACTGTCGAGCTTAGCGACAATTTCCGGGCGGCCGATCATTTTTTTATCCGCGTCGATCAGCTTAAGGATTCTCTCGGCCGTCTCATAACTTTCCGGGTGAATGCCGGTAGCGTCCAACGGATTCTTCCCTTCCGTTATTCGCAGGAACCCAATGGCTTGCTCATAAGTTTTCGCGCCGAGACGCGGAATTTTTTTCAACTGAACGCGGGAAGCAAAGCGCCCGTTCTCGTCTCTCGCTTTGATTATGTTTTCTGCAACTGTCTTGCTGAGTCCAGCGACGTATTGCAGTAATGAAGCTGAAGCCGAGTTGACGTTCACGCCAACTTGGTTGACTGCCATCTCGACAACAAAAGTCAATTGATCTGCCAGTTTTTTCTGCGAGACATCGTGTTGGTATTGCCCGACGCCTACTGCTTTCGGATCAATCTTCACGAGTTCTGAAAGCGGGTCTTGGAGGCGGCGCGCGATGGATGCTGCACTGCGCTCTTCGACTTGTAAGTCCGGGAACTCTGCACGGGCAATTTCTGAAGCCGAATACACACTCGCACCCGCTTCGTTGACAATGACGTATGAAGCTTTGTTCGCCGTTTCTCCAATGAAATCCGCCACAAACTGTTCGGTTTCACGGGAGGCGGTGCCATTTCCTATCGCCATGATCTCAATTGGATAGGCATCGACGAGGCGTTTTAAAGTTTTTTTCGCGCCTTGTTGGTCGGATCTAGGAGGATGCGGATAAATAACCGCCACTTCCAATAATTTCCCTGTTTCGTCGATAACTGCGAGCTTACAGCCTGTGCGGTACGCCGGGTCAACGCCGAGCACCATTTTGTCTTTCATTGGAGGCTGCAATAAAAGATTACGCAGGTTTTCCGAAAAAATGTGGATGGCCTGTGTTTCACCTTTTTCACTTAGTTCGGTACGGATTTCACGTTCAATCGATGGCTGAATCAGGCGTTTATAGCTGTCTTCAATGGCCGCTTCCACTTCTTTCGCGGCAGAATTCCCGGTTTTCATCCATTTGTCTTTCATCAAGCGGATGATTCGGTCGATTGGTGGGACAACAGCTACTTTCAATACCCCTTCTTTTTCGCCACGATTGATGGCCAAAATGCGGTGTGGAACGATTTTTTTGATGGCTTCACTGTATTCATAATACATTTGGAAAACTTGCTTTTCGTCTTCATGCCCTTTTTTGGCTGCAGTCTCCAGCATGCCGGCGTCGCGAGTCATTCGCCGTGCTTTTTCTCGTGTATCGGCGTCATCTGCAAATAGCTCAGCCAAGATATCTTGCGCTCCCGCGATGGCTTCTTCTGCTGTTTCCACGCCTTTTTCATTGTCGATGTACCGTTGCGCAACACTGGACAGCTGTTCTTTCCCTGGTGTTAAAAGCCAATCTGCCAGTTCCTGCAAGCCCTTTTCTTTTGCAATAATCGCTTTTGTGCGACGCTTTTGCTTATAAGGACGGTATAGGTCTTCTACTCTTTGCAGCACAGTGGCCCCTTTGATGGCTTTTTCGAGTTCTGGCGTCAATTGTTCCTGTTCTTCGATCGAACGAAGCACATCGGTTTTTCTCTGCTCCAAATTCTGGATGTATGTATATCGATCTTCTACTGCTTTTATTTGAACTTCATCCAATGAACCGGTTGCTTCTTTTCGATAACGGGCGATAAAAGGCACCGTGTTGCCACCTTCAAGCAGCTCAATAACTTGTTTTGCTTGGTTGGGTTTCACGCCGGCCTCCTTGGCGATTAATGCGTGTAATTGCTGAGTGTCCATTTCATGCACTTCCTTTCTGCTTCTTTATTTTAACACGGCGGCGGTTGGCGGGAGAAATAAGCTTCCTTTCTATTTCCCCATAAAAAAGAAGCCTCTCCTTAATGGAGAAGGCTTCCTGAAATTAATGTTGCATCGTCGCCAGTTTGAATAGACGCCAAAATATCTTCGTACAAGCGCTTAGGCGCACCCGCTCGTCTCATCATGGCTTTCGGATTACGCAAATCCACACCATCTGAGTGAATGAGAAACAAGTCATTCTCCAAATACGTGTACAGCTGAGTTTTCAGCTTTTGCGGCCTGCCAGATAGATAGCCCATGACAGGTAATGGATAAATCACTTCATCGGTTCCTCTTCTATATAGATAGAAACGGATATTGCCTACGCAACTGTATTCTAATGTGCGTTTTTTGAAATCCACTTTAAAAATAGCGACGG
Source organism: Planococcus maritimus (assembly GCF_001687625.2). Taxonomy (NCBI): domain Bacteria; kingdom Bacillati; phylum Bacillota; class Bacilli; order Caryophanales; family Caryophanaceae; genus Planococcus; species Planococcus maritimus. Next base: position 532,202 of record NZ_CP016538.2, on the reverse strand, counting down.
CTGCTCCACGTTTTTGCATCATCAAACCATTAAAGCGATTCATCAATTGATCGATTGTCTCATGATGATAATCTTTCAGGATTTGCGGGATGACCTGTGACGATTCACGCGCTACAGGCCCACTTCCCAAACCATCGGCTACGGAGCAAATAAAGTATTCATCCGTCAATACAGTGTAATAACTGTCGCCAGATTCGTAATTCCCTTTTTTTGCTGCGTTGTAGGCATAGGCTTCCACATTGTCATGGCGAATTTCTTCCACTAGGAAACCCCGCCAGCAGCCAAAATGGCTTCCTGAAGCTTTTTAATGGCTTTCCGCTGAAGACGCGACACGTGCATTTGGGAAATTCCCAATCTGTCGCCTGCTTCTTTTTGGCTCAGCTGCTCTATGTAAGTGTATTGGATGATCTGCTTTTCCCGATCAGAAAGGACATTCATCGCTTCCGCCACGAGCATGCGCTGATCCGCTTTTTCATATCCGTCATCTTCTTGGCCGACTACGTCAAACAAAGTAACTGTACTGCCGTCCGAATCCGCCTCGAGTGAATGGTCCATGGAAAGTGCTTGATAGCTTTTGCCCATCTCCATCGCTTCTAAAATGTCGTCTTCTTCAACATCCAGGTATTCAGCAATTTCCCATACTTGCGGCGATCGCTGGAGCTCTGTTGTCAGCACTTCCACAGTCGCTTTAATGCGCGGCCCCAACTCTTTAATGCGGCGCGGCACATGGATAGCCCATGTTTTATCACGCAAAAAGCGCTTGATTTCGCCAATAATGGTCGGCACTGCGAAAGCTTCGAAGCTGCGGCCATAAGATGGGTCATAACGCCGAATCGCACCGAGCAAGCCGAGCATCCCGACTTGTGCGATGTCTTCATGATAGGATTTCCCGTTAGAATACTTGCGGGCAATCGATTCTACCAAGCGGCGATAATTGAGGACCAGGTTCGTTTGCGCTTCCTCGTCCTCGGTTTTTTGGTAAGCTTCAATCCATTCCAGTACCTGTTCTTTCGTTGGCTGATTAGGATGAGATTGTTTCGACATCCTCTTCCACCCGCTCCCCTTCAACATGCTTGGTCATAAAGACAGTAACGCCTTCCTGGTGATGCACTTTCACTTCATCCATAAGCGTTTCGATCAAATACAGGCCGAGACCTCCTTCGCGCAGGAACGCTCCTTCTTCCTGATCGTGATATGGTCCCACTTTTGCCTTGGTTTCTTCAAAATCGAAGCTTTGGCCGTGGTCGGCTACCATAATTTCAATTTTATCTTCATACAGCGCACAACCAATGACCACTTCGCCTTCTTCACCTTCAGAATAAGCGTGCTGGACAGCGTTAGTTACTGCTTCACTCGAGGCAATTTTTAAATCCTCGATATCATCAAATGAAAACCCGATACGGCTTGCGAGACCCGAAATCGTCAGACGGGCGACACCTACGTATTGAGATTTGGCCGGAACGCGCATTTCTACATAATCGAAAGGACGCATGATTAATTACCACCCTTCCCGACTGCAGCTTCAATATCCATGATATCGCCCAAACCTGTGATATCAAAGAGTCGCTTCAAGCGGCTGGATAGGCCAGTCAGTTTCAAATGCCCGCCTTTTGCATTAATGGATTTATAGAAAGCGACAAAAACGCCTAATCCTGTGCTATCCATATAATCCACTCCTGATAAATCCAGTTCGGCATTCAAGCCTTCTTGTTCTTGGTATGCTTCTAATTTTTCACGTAGCACCGGTGCTGTATGTGCATCGATTTCTCCGTGAATATCGCCTTTTAATTTATTGTCATTTTCTGTCAAATTAACTTGAATATTCATCTCTATATGACACCCCGTTTTGTATGATTCAATTCAGCCGAAAAAAAGCCATTCTAAGCTTTCTTACCCGCCATTTAATGCTTTTAAACCTCAAATTACCCCTTCTTATAAACCACTAAAGTGAAATCATCCTGAAGTTCTGCATTTTGCATCCGCTCCAGTTCATCGTAAACGTGCTGAACGATTGCCTGGGCTGGCTCTGTTTTCTTTTGTTCGATCAATTCGTAGATGACATCCCGTTCGATAAAGCCTTCTTCTGTTCGGCCTTCTGTTACTCCATCTGTCATCATAATGACCATATCGCCTTTTTCCAAAATAACGGAATGCTCTTCGTATACCGCTGCCGGTGAAACGCCAAGCAGCAAACCTTTTGCTTCTAGCTCGCTAAATTCCCCAGAATCCGCGCGGTAGAGGATTGCAGGTTCGTGTCCTGCCGACCCATATGTAAGTCTCGCTGCTCCCGCATCGTAATTTGCATAAAACATTGAGACAAACATCGAATCATCGACGCTTTTTTCCACGATCCGGTTGATGACGCCAAGCACGTCTTTCGGCAAGGCGTGCGAGCTGTTCAAGCTATCCATGCCAAACTTAATCATGGACATGCAAAGAGCCGCCGGAAGCCCTTTTCCGATGACATCGGCAACAGCTACCCCGGCGTATCCATCATAATCGCTGACGAAATAAATATAATCTCCGTTCATCTTCTTGGCTGGGATCGACAATAAGCCGATATCCAAACCATCCAAAGACGGCAATTTTGTCTTGAGCAAAGTTTCCTGCACATTGGCTGCCAAGTCCATTTCCACTTTCAATTCTTCCTGGCGTTTCAATAGACTTTGGCGTTCCTGCAATGCCAATCCATAATTGATCATCATTTCGATCAGGAAATCAAATGAATGCCAAACAACATCCGGGAGATCGCTATAGAGCTCCCCGATGGCTGCTTTGTGCATGCTGATCACTTCTTCTGGGGAAATATTCTCCAGAATTAGTTGCCTGCTGAAATTTTGGCCGACGTACAAATTTTGCTCCGTCTGCTTTTTTACATATTCGTTCAGAATCTCTTGATATTGCGCTTCAATGTGTTGAGGCATTTAGCGTTCCCCCTAGCGGAGCCACTTCGTAGCCCGTATATCTGTCCCTTCGCCTTGGATCGTTTCAATTTTGAAATCATCCATTAAGCGCTTGACACCCGGTAAGCCTGCACCCAGTCCCCCTGATGTCGTAAAACCGTCTTCCATTACTTTTCTGACATCCGGAATCCCCGGGCCGCTATCAGCAGCGATGATCAGGATTCCTTTCATGCCGTTTTCGGCCAGCTGCTGGATTTCGATCCTGCCCTGACCGGCGTATAAATAAATATTGCGGGCAAGCTCGCTGATGGCCGTCGTGATTCGCGCTTGGTCCACGGTGCCGAATCCGAGCTCCTTGGCGACATTACGCCCGAGTTGGCGTGCCGCTACAATATCCCATTCTGTTAAGATTTCCACTGAGGATTGGTCGCTCATCTTCAAGCCTCCAATTCCAATTGAAGTTTCTCCAAGCCGTTCTCTAGGTCAAGTGCCGTCATAACATCTTCAAGTCGAATTCCGAGCTCGATCAAAGTGATGGCAACTGCCGGCTGGATACCGGTAATAACCACTCTTGCCCCCATCAGGCTGGACATGCTAATGACATCCCCCAGTACTTTGGCAATGAATGAATCAATAAAGTCGATCGACGTCAAATCGATGACCACCCCACGGGCGCTAGTTTCGTGCAATTTAGTCAAAAGATCTTCCTGGAATTGCAATGCCGTTTGGTCATCTAACTCCCATTGGATCGAAACGATTAATGTATCTCTTAGTTTTAGAATTGGGATTCTCACATTCATACTTCTTCAACCTCCACAATTTTTCGGTTTGTCCAAGCCAGTGCTTGTTCTACGCCTCGCTGAAGCGTGCTCGTTGTCGTAAAGTCGTTCAAATTGATACCGAGCGTGACGATCGTCTGGGCAATTTCCGGCCGTATCCCGACGAGCATGCATTTCGCTCCAACCAGGCGGACTGCATCTGCCGCTTGGATAATATGATGAGCGACCATGGTATCGACGACCGGCACGCCTGTAATATCCAGCAAAACCACTTCCGCGCGATGCTTGACGACACCGTCGAGTAAGTTTTCCATAATCAATTTCGCCCGTTCAGTGTCGATCGTCCCGACGAGTGGCATGACAGATACTTTGTCGAAGACCGGGATCAAGGAAGCGGATAGTTCCTGCAATGCTATCTTCTGCAAGCTCACCGTACGCTCCCAGGCTTTGGAATATGTGTGAATCATGCTATTGCGAATCGGTTGGGCCCAATTTGCGAATTCATGGATAAATCCGTCCATATTATCCGGGTGGATTGTACCCGCTTCACGCATTCCTTCGTAGACGATTTCAGCGAAATGATCGATCGCTTTCGTCATGAAGGTAATGGACCAGCCAAGGCGAACTACTTTCTCAGCGAAATCCTGCAAGCGGTTTTCGTAAATCTGGTAGCTTTCAAGAAGACTCGATGTCATCAACCCCGCAAATTCGCGGCTTGTCTGGTTCACCATCTCCTCCGACATTACCTGAAAAGAGGGCTCGTCTTTCTCATCTCTCATCTTCTGTTGCCAGTCAGCAATGATACCAGTCATATTTTCTTGTATATATGTAGCCATTTGTTTGTTCATCTTGTCGTAAAACCCTCCCGGTGACCCTCGTAGCCACAATTTCATACTTGTCTATTCATTGTATCGGAAAACGGCGCATTTCACATCTTTTTTGATGAAGTGCCAAAGTAGTGGTGATTTTCTATACGAAAATACCCCGAGACAGACCATCTCGGGGCATTCCATGGAGTATGTATGCTAAAATTTTACAAGTCCGACACTGATTTCTAAGGCTTCGTCCACCTTCTCCATCAACGCATCGTCCAGCTGTGTAATTTTATCAGTCAAACGCGATTTATCAATCGTCCGCAATTGTTCAAGCAAAATTACAGAGTCACGCTCAAATCCGTATTTCTTGGCGTTGATTTCTACGTGTGTCGGCAATTTGGCTTTTTGGATCTGGGCGGTGATCGCCGCAATGATCACTGTCGGACTAAATCGGTTCCCGATATCGTTTTGTATCACCAAAACCGGACGGGTCCCGCCTTGCTCAGACCCGACGACCGGTGATAATTCTGCGAAAAAAACATCCCCGCGTTTTACAATCAAGTTGTCACCCTCCGCTTACGAGTTGCACTGTCGTGTGCTCCGCTTCGTACTCAGCGTGCGAACATTCGCAGGCAATTGACAGGTTGATCTGCGACATTTCCACGTAGCCCTTGATCATCGCTTCCCGAATATGATATGAATCGTAGACATTTTTTGTTACTCGTTGAGTCGATACATAGATGAATTCACCGTTTTCCTCAATGCGTTCACCTGAGTGCGCAGTAAGCTCCGACATGAATTGCTTCGGCAACTTGACTACCACTTCTTTCGTCTTTGACTTCTCGTACACAGCCGACACCTCCGAAAATCCCGATCTCTGTCTAGTTACCTTCTCATCTTACCATTGTATCGTTCGGCTGAAAAGGCACTCCGGCATTTTTGGTGCCATTCACATAGACGCGCGGCACCCGCTTCGTCAAAACACAAGGGATCTCATAGGGGATTGTGCCCAGCTTTTCGGCCCATTCGTCGATTAAGACTACCTTGCCCCCTTGTTGTCCAATCAATTGGACCGGTTCACCGACTGGCAAGCGCTCGTTCAAGCGAATCATGCATTGGTCCATGCAGATGCGCCCGACAATCGGCACTCGCTCTCCGCGCACAAGTACTTCTTGCCCTTGCAAGCCGCGCAGCATGCCGTCTGCATAGCCGACAGGGAGCGTCGCGATCCATTCTTCTTGTTCGCTGCGGTAAGTCGCCCCGTAGCTAATTGTTGTACCTGGCTGCACTTTCTTGATGTGGGCGATTTCCGTTTCTAGGCTTAAAGCAGGCTCTAGCGCAATTGGCGAATGTTCTCCGACATAAGACGACGGGGCGATGCCATAGAGCGAGATGCCGATCCGAACAGCGTCACAAGCGACAGAAGGGTGCATCAGTGTTGCCGCGCTATTTGATAGGTGAACCATCACGCCGTCTGGCAATTGTTCCAACACCTTATTCATCCGTTCAGCTTGGCGATTAAAAAGCGTCGAATCTTCATCGTCTGCTGCTGCGAAATGTGTGAAGATGCCATCGAATGAAAATGGGCCTGACACCAGTTTGGCATATGCCACTTCCGCTTCCTCCGGCTGTATGCCAAGGCGCCCCATTCCCGTATCAACTTTTAAGTGAACACGAAGCGGAGGTCCCGGTTCAATCGCATCCTGCGCCGCCTCTATCCATTCAAGCGACAAGGCGGTGACGATAATATTTTCTCGCTGAGCAACAGGGACGAATGCAGCAGGCACTGATCCCATCACAAGAATGTCCTGGTCAATTCCCACGCGGCGCAGCGATACTGCTTCGTCTGGCGTGGCAACCGCCAGCAGACGGACGCCGGACTCAATGGCAACGCGAGCAATTGCCTCCGCTCCATGACCGTAGCCATCCGCTTTCACCACTGCAATTACATCAGCGTGGCCAGCCCGTTGCTGAAAAGCCGTGAGATTTTTCCGGATTGCCTCCAAATTGATGACTGCCTTTGTCGGTCGGTAATTTTCCATAATCTACACATCCTGTTCATTCGGTTTGCAAAACAACTTGTGCGGCGGCAAATTCTTTTGAATGGGTGATCGACACGAACCCGCATTCCACACCGCGGAAAAACATGCCGGGTTTGCCGTTTTCGTCTTTTCGGATTTCCATATCCGAAAACGGGCATGCTGCGCCGATTCCGGTGCCGCGAGCTTTGGCAAATGCTTCTTTCGCCGCAAAACGCCCTGCTAGAAATTCGGTTTGGCGTTTCTTTTTCAATAGAAGATATTCCGCAAGTTCCGATTCAGTCAAGACACGCTCACGGAATTTAGAAGATCTTTCATCGAGTTTGCGGATTCTGTCCAACTCGACAATATCCAGACCGATTCCTGTTATCATAAAGGTTTCTCCTTTCATTCGCAAATGGGTAACGGGTATAATAAAGCTATGAAATTGAGGTGACCTTATTGTTTATCAGAAGAGAAAGTTTTTCACAGTACTTAAGAATGTACCCGGTCGTATCCACATTGATCGCGTTGAATGTCCTCATTCACTTGCTGACATGGTTGCCAGCGCTCGGCGAATACATTTACTATTACGGCGTTGGGTCGAACTTCCATATCGCAAATGGCGAGTGGTGGCGTTTCGTGACACCAATCTTCCTGCACGGCGGTTTTATGCACTTGCTATTTAATATGTTCTCGCTGTTCTTGTTCGGGCCAGAACTTGAGCGCTTGACCGGCAAAGTGCGTTTTATCACGATTTATATGCTGGCCGGCCTGTTCGCATCGGCGGCCACTTATTTCCTGCAACCGCTCGATTATGTACATGTCGGTGCAAGCGGCGCAATCTTCGGGATCTTCGGCGCATTCGGTGCCCTCGTTTATTACGGCGGCCGTGCATTACCGCAACTCAAACAAATTATACTCCCGATTATCGTCATTAGCATAGTCATGACATTCGTGACACCGAACATCAATGTCACAGCGCACATCGCTGGCATGATCACCGGTTTCTTGATCGGGCTCAGTTATTTCCATCCAAAACGCATCGTTAGCTGGCGCGCCAAAAACCGCCGCTAATCATTACGAAAAACCCTCAGCCGATTTCATTCGGTTGAGGGTTTTTCGTTTGTTCACGATCCATTGTCTGGCGTTGCCTCGATGGCTCGTACCAAGCAAGAATTTCTTCGGCATCTTCCCGCGACAGATTCGGCACGAGTGCAGTCGCTCCAAGCATGCCGGATTTAATCGTCGCATGAACAGACGCAACATCTCGCCGGCGCTGGAAAATCGTTCTCGTCACCACGACTACTTGAATGCGTTTTTTTAGCATGTAAAAGCGGTGCAGGCTAATCCCTCGGAACTGCGCCGTTAATTGGCGACCCGAGATGGCGTAGCCTGCTGTGCGATGCTGCCATAACCCGATGGCTATGATGAACGGAACGACCGCAAGCGCCCACAAGCCATAAGGATAAAAGAAATAGCCGAGCGCCGCGAATGCCGGAATCAGCCAGCCGATCGACAAGCGGTAGAAGAACGGACGGCTTCTTTTCGGCAAGCGCGTCAATTCTGGCGACCAGTCAAAATCCGGGAACAACTCGTCCAAAACTGGTTTCATTTTCTCTTGCTTGACGAGCGGGAACAAACGGATTTTTTCATCTTTATCGGCTAAAGTCCCACCTGCGCTTTCGACCGTCACATGAACATAGCCGAATAATTGGCGCAGCGGATTTTGCGTCATTTTAATGCCCTGCACACGGTTAAACGGCACAGAGACTTTTTTCTTCTCCAATAAGCCGCGCGTAATGTAAATCCGTTCATCATCTGCGTAGATGGTGAATTGATAATTAGCAATGAGTGTCATGGCTACCGAAATAACCCAGGCAAGCAATAGCCCTGCAAATACAGTCAACGCAACGACCAAATAGCCGAAGCGCATGAAGAGCATGACTTCTTCATAAATCGCGTCATAAGGAATCAGCTCGGCAAACTGCGATAGGAATAAGGCGACACCAGAAATAACGACACCGATCCCCCCGGAAGTTGTCGCGAGCACCAATAATTCCTTCATGCTCATCCGGTACAATACACGCGCCGATTCTTCCACAGGCTCCTCGCGCATTGGTGCAGCTTCGGCCGGGCCATAGAGCATTTCGACCGTTGCCTCCGCTTGTGCCGCATAACCTCGCTTCGCCATGTGCATTTCCTGTTCGATGCGGTCGGCTTCCGCGCGGTAAATAGCAGTCAGTTCAGCTTCCGCCTGCCCGGCTTTCCCGGAACCAGCCGTTTCGACCTTCACTTTCACAAGCCCGAACGGCCGGTGGAAAATGCCTTCTATATAATTTAAGCTTTGAATGCGTTCGAACGGAATATAACGTTTCTTTTTAACGAATAAGCCGTACTCGATCCGCAACTCCCCGTCTTCAAACCAGTAGACAAAACGTTTCCATTTGATGATACCCGCAATCAGCATGAACACCAGTACCACCCCGCCGATGAGCAGCGGCAACAACCCTTGCCAGCCTTGGTTGAACATTCCGGAAATCCCATCTTCGCGGAACAAGTTCGCACCAAAAATAATGACGAAAGGCAAGATCAATTCTTTTAAGCCTTTTAAGAAATTGATGAGTGCTGAAATCGGATGCAGTTTATAGCGCGTTTCAGACATCATCTTCCGCCACCCTTGCGAGCACGGAAATACGGGAGCGCAATTCATCTGCCTCTTCCGTAATCAATGCGGGAATGGTATGGGTAGTTGCGGCAGTCGAAATGGAAATCTCCGATAAATCGTATTTCCGCAAGATCGGGCCTTGTTCTGTGTCGACGTGCTGGACGCGGACCATTGGCACGAGCGTCCGTTTGACAATGAACAAGCCGTGCTGCAATTCGATTTCCTGGTCGCGCACTTCATAGCGCCATCTTTCCCAGCGGATTTTCGGGAATAAATAGACAAATAGAAAAGCAAACAGCACTAGTAGACCACCTGCTGCTGCATAGATCCAATTTGGCCAGTCAAAAAAATATGTAAGAGTGCCTACACCGGCCAATAACAGGGCAACGACCACTGTTTCGATCATTCCGTAGAGGCGCCAGACAGTCAGCCCCTTTCGGGAGATCCGGTTTTTCGGTTGATGGTTCATTATGTCATCTCCAATCAAGAGTACTCTCTTCTTTATACGTTTCATGAACCGGAATGTTTCATTTCATTGTACCTTATTCTGAAACGACAAAAAAGGCGGAGAATCGGCATTTGCTGCCGGTTCTCCACCTTTTAATCTTATTGATCGGGTTTTATGATTCGTGACGGCGAGTGCGTCCTGGACGCCCTCCGCCTGAAGGACGGCTTGAGCTTGACGACTCGCGACGGCCTTTATAGCCACCGCCAGACGAGCGTCCGCCGCCGCCTTTGCCTTTGTATCCGCCGCCGGATGAACGTCCGCCGCCGCCTTTACCTTTGTAGCCGCCACCGCCACGTGATGGCAATGGGCGCTCTTCGGTAATTTGGACTGGAGCGTCTTCCGGATCTTTCGTCAACGTTTTAAGTGCTGCTGCAATCAAATCAACTGCATCGTGTTTTTCCAACATTTCTGTTGCAAGCTCACGGTAGCTACCGAGGTTGTTTTTCTCAGTCATTGTTTCCAATTGCTCTACAGCAACGCGCTGAAGTCCGATTACTGCTTCATCAGCAGTTGGAGGAACTAGAGCTTCCATTTTTTTCTTCGTTGTTCTTTCAACGATAGACAAGTAGCCCATTTCGCGTGGTGTAACGAAAGTGACAGCTACACCTTTTTTACCGGCACGGCCAGTACGGCCGATACGGTGAACATAGCTTTCAGGGTCTTGTGGAATATCGAAGTTGTATACGTGAGATACGCCTGAGATATCAAGTCCACGTGCTGCTACGTCAGTTGCAACCAAGATGTCGATTTTGTTTGCTTTGAATTGTTTCAAAACAGACATACGCTTCGCTTGGCTAAGGTCGCCGTGAATTCCTTCAGCTAGATAGCCGCGGAGGTTCAATGCGTGTGCCAATTCATCAACGCGGCGCTTCGTGCGTCCGAAGACGATCGCAAGCTCTGGCTGTTGAACGTTCAACAAGCGAGAAAGAATATCGAATTTTTCGCGTTCTACGGATTTCACGAAGAACTGCTCGATGTTTTCGACAGTCATTTCTTTCGACTTGATTTTGACGATTTCAGGTGTCTTCATGAATTTTTCTGCGATACGACGGATCGGATCCGGCATTGTAGCAGAGAACAGAAGCGTCTGACGGGTATCAGGGACATTCGACATGATTGACTGAATGTCTTCGATGAAGCCCATGTTCAGCATTTCATCAGCTTCATCCAACACAAGCGTATTAACGTTTTCAAGCTTCAACGTGCGGCGGTTAATATGGTCAAGCAAACGACCAGGTGTGCCGACGATGATTTGAGGGCGGTTTTTCAAAGCGCGGATCTGACGGCCGATTTCTTGTCCACCGAATACGGACAAGATGCGCACGTTTTTGTCTTTACCTAGGTTGTAAAGCTCTTCAGAAACTTGGATTGCCAATTCGCGTGTCGGTGCAATGACCAAACCTTGCACACTTCCGTCGCGTGTGTCGATTTTTTCGATCAACGGAATACCGAAAGCGGTTGTCTTACCAGTACCTGTTTGTGCTTGCCCGATAATGTCTTTGCCTTCCATGCCAAGGCGGATTGTGCCTTCCTGGATAGGTGTCGCTTCCTCAAAGCCCATACGTCTTACGGATTTCAATGTTGTTTCGCTGATGTTTAATTCTGTAAATTTAACCAAATTTTTTCAATCTCCTTTTGTCTTCATCTTATTTACAAATGGTACACATTTTAGATGAATTTGTGACAAGGTCGAGCCTTTATTAAGAACTTTCACGTCGAAAATCATGCTCTGGAGTTTTAAGTCAGAGGGGATGTGTGAACAGGAAAAGCTCGGTCGTTGCCGAGCGGTCTGCACAGCGGGGTTGTCTTCCCCAGTAAGTAGAACAAACCGTTTATGCTCAAAAAAAACCTCTTCACGAAGGAAGAGTGTCTCAAAAATGTATCCATTGCTCTAAACAGAATAACACGCTTCCCCTTCACATGCAATTGATATGCAAAGGTTCCAATTATCAGTTTACTGTTCCTTGCGCATGAATTCTAGCGCTTTCGGGAACCATTCAGCGACATCATCGCTGTAACAAATTAAATGCTTGCCGGTCGCCGAATGATAAAGATGCTTTTCCGTTGAACCAAGGTGATCGTAAATATGCTGCGCTGCGGAAGGCGGGACAACACCGTCTTTTTCGCCTTGGACGATGAAAGCTGGCACGTCGATTAATCGGTAATACGGCTCGACAGTTTTAACGACACGCAAGAACTCTATCGTTGAGCGGATCGGGGTGTTGCGAAATTTGTATTCATATAAATGGTACAACGCATTTTGATTGATGCGCTTGCTGACTAAATCACGTATTGCTTCGCACACTTCTTCGCGGATCTGCACAGGACTGATGTATTTCACCGCTGCGCTCAACAGTACCAGCCGGTCGATTTTGTAGCGCATCGACAAATACATTGCAATCAGTCCGCCCATCGAAAAGCCGACAACGATGACACGATCGGCTTGTGCTTTCAATCGCTTCAGCGCAAGCTCCGCTTCCATCATCCACACTTCAGCACGCTGGTCTCCGAGATCGAGTTTTTCCCCGTGCCCCGGCAAGGTTGGGATTTCGATAATCCAATCCGTCTGCTCGCTTAAGTAATCGGCAAACGGTTCGACTTCAAACGGCCCGCCGGTAAAGCCGTGGATGCACAAGACACCGGTTTTCATTGGTCCGTAAACGGTTCGATTACTTTTTCAAGCGCCATGCCGCGCGACCCTTTGACGAGGACGGCTGTGTCTTTTTTAAGATGTTTCGCTAATAGGTCAATGATCGGCCCATAATCGTCTTCGCTCCACAGTAATTTCCCTTCATAAGAAGTCGACAGTTTCTCATAAAGCCATTTCATGCGCGGACCGTACAAGCAGACGCCTTCTAGCTCTGGACCGATTGAACTCGCTAATTCTTCATGAAATTGCTGTTCGTTTTCGCCAAGTTCGAGCATATCACCGAGGACTGCCCACTTAGATTCTTTCATCGTGGTCTCGCGGATAAAATTCAGCGCTGCCTTTACAGAAGTTGGTGCTGCATTGTACGCATCATTGATGAATACTGCACCGTTGTTAGCTGCGATCAGCTGCATCCGCATATCGGTCAATGCCGCATTTTTCAAGGACCGGCGAATTTCTTCTTCGGTTAATCCGGCTTCGAGAGCGATTAAAATCGCTGACAACGTGTTTTTCACTTGATGTTCGCCAAGGACCGGTATAGAAAATTTCGCGTCGATGATCCCGTTGACTAAAAAGCTGCTGCCGTCCTCGGTTGCTTGAATGTCAGCTACACTCAATTCGTTATCCGGACCGAAACCGAACGATACCGCTTGCGTAAAATCTTCGACAAAAGGCAATAACAAGGGCTCATCGCCATCATAGAAAAGCTTGCCATGCTGCTCAAGCCCTGCGACGATTTCAAATTTCGCCTCGGCGATGCCTTCTCTTGATCCAAGGTCCTGCATATGCGCTTCGCCAATATTAGTAATGACCGCATAATCCGGGCGTGCCAGCTCAGACAGAAATTGAATCTGCCCAAAGCCGCTCATGCCCATTTCAAGAACTACGTATTTTGTGTCTTCATCCAAGGACAAGATCGTTAACGGCAATCCCAATTCGTTGTTGAAATTGCCCTGCGTTTTCTGAACTTTGTAATATGGTTTCAACACGCTCGCAACCAAGTCTTTCGTTGAAGTCTTGCCGTTTGAGCCAGTAATGCCAATGACGGTCGCCTTCAATTCATTACGATATGCGCGTGCCATTTCCTGCAATGCCTTTTCGCAATCATCGACGATCAGTAGCGGCAAGTCAGACGGCGGTTCCGGCTCATCACGTTGCCACAACGCAGCGGCAGCCCCCGCTTCAATCGCATAGCGGACATATTTATGTCCATTGGCATTTTCGCCGCGGAACGGAATGAACAAATCGCCCGGCTTCAGCGTCCGCGTATTGATCGACACGCCAGTCACTTCAATCCCTTTTAAATTCGTTTTGATGTCCAGCCATGTGGCTATCTGTTCAATCGTTTTTTTCATCGGTTCTCCCCACTCAATCCATTTTAAATTGTAATAATTGTTTGTCTTCGTATCGTTCAATAGCGAGCTCAATCAGTTTCTCGATCAGATCGGAATACTCAAGGCCGGTATGCTGCCATAATAGCGGGAACATGCTGTACGGCGTAAAGCCCGGTAGCGTATTGACTTCGTTGATGATGATGTCGTGACTCTCCGTTACAAAAAAGTCTGCGCGCACAAGTCCTGTACAATCGAGAATCTTGAAGGCCTTTTTCGCTGAATCGACGAGTTCTGCGTATACTGCTTCCGGCAGTTCCGCCGGGATGATCATCGCGGTGTTGCCGTCTTTGTATTTTGCCTGGTAATCGTAGAAAGCTTTTAAAGGCTTGATCTCGCCTGCTACGGAACATTCCGGTGCGTCATTGCCGAGGACGCCGACTTCGATTTCACGTCCGACAACGCCTTGTTCGATGACGATTTTGCGGTCGAATTTGAGCGCTTCGTCCACAGCAACAATTAGTTCGGCGCGTGATTCAGCTTTGCTGATGCCGACACTAGAACCCAGGTTTGCCGGTTTAACGAATACCGGCCATGTAAGCTCTTGCTCGACTTTGTCTAGCCAAAGGTCCTGGCTGTTTTTCCAGTCACGGCGCAGGAAATAGACATAAGGGGTTTGGTTCAAGCCCGCCTGGTCGAATAATTGTTTCATCACGACTTTATCCATGCCCGCAGATGAGGCCAAAACGCCATTGCCAACGTATGGCAAGTTCATCACTTCAAGCAAACCTTGTACGGTTCCGTCTTCCCCGTTTGGTCCATGAAGCAAAGGAATGATGACATCTAGTGCGGGTTCCTCATCAGTCGGAAGAAAACCGGAAATATCATTCGGGCGTTCGCCGTTCCCCGGCAATTGCAGTTCTTCTATAGAAGAAACCGCTCCAGTTAAAGGTGTGCCTTTCCGCCATTCGCCTTCTTGCGTGATATAGACTGGATAAACTTCGTATTTATTAAAATCAAGCGCTTTGGAGAAGGCGCTGGCTGTTGTCAACGACACTTCATGTTCAGCGGATTTGCCGCCGTATAAAAGCCCAATTCGTTTTTTCATTAATGACCCTCATTTCGTTTTACATATTGCTTAGTTTATCACGAACGCTGTCAGCCGAAAAATTTTTTTACCAACGGCTGTAAAATCACACTGAATTAAGTTAGGTTGTAGAATTAGATAGCATAAAAGAAAGTGGCAAATCCGCTCCAGGCGGACGCCTTCCACTCTTTCATCTGACCTATTTAAATAGGCAGGACACGAAGCCTTTAACTTTGGCAAATAAAAATGATACCCGCGTCTTACCGAGTATCATTTCCAGGCTTTCAGTTTTCGATCGTAGACAATTCGTCCCGATAGCGGCTTGCGGATTGTTTCCGCTAGGTCTTCCCAAAATTCATCCATAAAATCAATTTCGCCGACTGTCCGGATGTGAAGTTCGATCGTGTTTTTGGTTTTTTCGGGGTCAGCCAAAGACAACAAGACCCCTTCCCCCATTTCCAGACGCAGCTTATTAAAATGTTCTTTCTGAAGCTGTGGGACCGAGTCTTTCGTTCTGCGGCGGAAAAAATGCTGGCCACTCGTTTCCTCGCGGATGATTTGCGTAAAATGATTGGCGATTAGGGCGTTAAGTTTTTCCATACGCCGGAAATAGATCTTTGTCCATTCCTTTTCTTCACCAGCTAGATACGCATATTCGTTTTGCAAGGTTGTAAAAAACGGGCTTTTTACCGGTTCTTTTTTATGGCCCAAATATAGAAGTTCTGCCTGTTCCTGGGCCGTCAACGAGTTCAATTGCTTTTCGCTGCGGAAATCGATCCAGCAGAATTCACTTTTTCGATTGGATCGCGCCCGCTTTAACTGGCCGTATTCTTCTTTCGTCGCAAAATCCAAGTGGGTGTGCATATTAAATGATGCTTCCTCGTAGGGGTGCTTCAACAGCAATAGGTTTTCCGGCATATCGACCGCTTCTAGGAAGTGCTCAAAGCCAAAGCCGCTGAATAGCGCCATTCGATCCGCTTCGCTCACATAGATATATAAATGTTGTATGTAAAAATCCGTCTTCAACGGCTTTTTCTCCATGTGCCCCACTCCATTTCCTTTCTTATTATACGGGTTGTACGGCTGTTAGGAAACATTCCTGTTTTCAAATCGTCATTACTTTTTGCATGCGCATTAGTTTCGCGTATGCTGTATAATGATGGGCGTTATAGATTAAGAAAAGTATGGGTGAATTGATATGCAAACTAACAAGAGCTTTTCCGATCGCTTTGATTGGTCGCTCACTTTTATATTATTTCTGTTTTTCATCGTCAGTTTGGTCGCGATTTCTTCTGCCCAGACTTCGGGGCAGTATTTAACCAATTTTGTTCCGCGCCAGGCGCTGTTTTACATTGTGTCAGCCGGGATGATTGCTGTGTTGATGTACTTTGATACCGATCAGTACAAAAAAATGGCCTATTACCTTTATGGTGCAGGCTTAGTGCTATTGCTTGCCTTGATGATCGCACCGGATGGACAGGGTCAGATCGCACAGCCGATCAACGGGGCCAAAGCTTGGTTCCACACGCCATTCGTTAACATCCAGCCAGCCGAGTTCATGAAAACCTTCTATATTTTAGCACTGGCGAAAATGATTTCTGCGCATCATGAGCATCATTTGCTAAGGACCCTCAAAACCGATTTATTGTTGCTTGGGAAGATCGGCTTCATGCTCGGCTTGCCACTCGGCTTTATCCTGCTGCAACCGGACCTTGGAACGGCTCTCGTATTCATCGCCATCACATTGGCTATCGTCGTCGTCTCGGGAATTTCATGGAAAATCATTTTGCCAAGCTTTGGCGGCGTCGCGCTCATTGGAGCTACGTTATTATGGATGACGCTCAATATGCAGGACTTGCTTGGGAAGATCGGCTTGAAGCCGTATATGTTTGAGCGGATCTACACTTGGCTCGACCCCTACTCCTATGCAGAGTCGGGCGGCTATAACCTAATTGCCGCCTTGAACGCGATCGGCTCTGGGGAAGTGTTCGGAAAAGGCTATCAAGGTCGCCAAGTCTATGTGCCGGAGAACCATACCGATTTCATCTTCACGGTCATTTCGGAAGACTTCGGTTTTATCGGGGCCAGCGCCGTCATTATATTGTTCTTTATGCTCATTTATCACTTGACGAAGATCACTTTGCAATTCAAAGATACCTTCAGCACCTATGTTTGCGCAGGCATCATTGCGATGATTACGTTCCACGTCTTCCAAAATATCGGCATGACGATTCAATTGCTGCCGATTACCGGAATTCCGCTGCCTTTCATCAGCTACGGAGGCAGCTCCTTGATCGGCAATATGCTCGCGCTCGGCGTCGTCTTCAGCATGCGGTTCCATCACAAAAACTATATGTTTGACCGTTCACGTCAAAATTAATATGCTCAATAAAAAAACTCCGGCGCAATGGGCGTCGGAGTTTTTTATGAAGAATGGGATGATGCTTGGGACGGCTGCGGCAAGGCCAAGGTTTTACTTAGCTCCACACGTGATTTCGTAATCGTCGCTTGGACGCCAAGTTTTGCCAGATTCGATACAATGTTGCGGATCTCTCCATTTTTAATCATCCATGATCACCTCTTCAAGAGTAGTTGTTGCTAATTTGGACGTGTGCAGATCTCGCTGGTAGATTGGTTCCGTTCGAAATAGTTGACTTTTCTTTATCTACGTATATAATACCATCATTTCAGGGTTTCAAACGTATCAATTTGATGACAAATGCAAACTTTGAGTTAATTTCTTGAATCACATACCCCCTTTAGGTATACTCGAGGTGTAATCAAAACTGTTTACCGATTGATTAGACCAAAGCCGGCGAGTGAATCGCCAACCGAAAATTGGAGGGGTTTTGAATGAGTGAATTAATTGAAGAAACGCCAACTGCGGATGCATGTAGAAAGAGCCATCACCCCGCTTCGGTCAAACGGGATTTGACGAACCGGCTGAACCGCATCGAAGGGCAAGTGCGCGGCATCAAAGGCATGGTGGACCGGGACGTTTATTGCGATGACATCATCACGCAATTAGCAGCTACTCAGTCTGCATTGAACAGCGTGACGAAAGTTCTGCTCGACGGCCATTTAAAGGGCTGTGTCAAAGATCGCCTCGCTTCAGGAGATGAAGAGATCCTAGACGAACTGCTTGTCACATTTCAAAAGCTAATGAGAAAATAATAGATAAAGGAAGCGAATTGCTTACCTTTTACCAAGGAGGAATTTTTCATGAAAGAACAAGTTCATTTACAAGTAAGCGGCATGAGCTGCCAGCATTGTGTTAAAGCGGTAGAAGATAGCGTCGGCGCGTTGTCCGGTGTTGAAAAAGTCGATGTGTCACTTGAGCAAGGCGCAGTGGATGTCACGTACGACAGCGGAAATGTCGATGTGGCGCAAATTGCCTCTGCTATTGAAGATCAAGGCTATGACGTAGCGGCATTAAGCGAATAACTGCGGAAACGCAGTTATTTTTTTCAAAACTATATACCCCTATAAGGTATGGAGGCGAAATCTCGTATGGCAACTAAACAAACAGAGCTACCTATAACTGGCATGACTTGCGCAGCATGTGCCAACCGAGTTGAAAAAGGTTTGCAGAAACTTCCTGGCGTGTCACAAGCAACTGTCAATTTCGCAACCGAAAAAGCATCCATCAGCTTTGACGACGAGCAATCCAAGTTAAGCGATTTGCATCAAAAAGTCGAACAGCTCGGCTACGGCATTCAGCAAGAAGAAGTGGATTTTTCGATCCAAGGAATGACTTGCGCAAACTGCTCCGCACGAATCGAAAAGGCACTGAACCGAATGGAAGGCGTCGACACTGCGACAATCAATTTGGCACTCGAAAGCGGCCATGTGGTCTATAACGCAGGAACTTTGACTCCGGACGCATTCGTCCAAAAAATTCAGTCGCTGGGATATGATGCTGTGCTTGAGCAGGACCAACAGGAAGCCACTGATTTCAAAGAGCAGGAAATCAAAAAGAAAACCCGCTTATTCTGGATATCTGCCGCTTTCTCACTGCCGCTCCTATGGACGATGTTCAGTCACTTCACGTTCACCTCTTGGATGTATGTTCCTGAATTTCTGATGAACCCGTTCGTTCAATGGGCGCTCGCAACGCCGGTGCAGTTCTGGGTCGGGGCTACTTTTTATAAAGGTGCGTATTTCGCATTGAAAAACAAAAGCGCCAATATGGATGTCTTGGTCGCACTCGGCACATCGGCCGCTTATTTTTACAGTGTCTACCTGGTCCTCGCAAACTTAGGGATGGGCCACAATATGGGCTTGTATTTCGAAACGAGCGCTGTCTTGATCACCTTAATCGTGCTCGGGAAAGTATTTGAAGCCCGTGCGAAAGGCCGCTCGTCCGATGCCATTAAAAAACTGATGAAACTGCAGCCGCAGCACGCGCTCGTTGAACGCGGCGAAGAATTCGTCAGTGTTCCGATTGGAGACGTCAAAGAAGGCGATGTGCTGTTGATCAAACCCGGCGCTTCCATCCCGGTGGATGCAGCGATCGTCTCCGGCAATTCCGCCGTCGATGAATCGATGCTGACCGGCGAAAGTTTGCCAGTCGATAAGTCGGCGGGCGATGCAGTCTATGCTGCGACCGTAAATGCCAATGGTTCATTGAAAGTGCGCGCCGATAAGATTGGCAACGACACGGTACTGTCGAATATCATCCGCGTCGTTGAACAAGCGCAAGGATCAAAAGCGCCAATCCAGCGTTTAGCAGACCAAATTTCAGGCATCTTCGTGCCGATTGTCGTTGGAATCGCGGCACTGACCTTCTTGATCTGGTACTTCCTGATCGCTCCTGGCGATTTTAGTGCGGCGCTGACCAGCACGATCGCCGTTCTCGTCATCGCCTGCCCTTGTGCGCTTGGGCTTGCGACTCCGACCTCAATTATGGCCGGTTCCGGGCGCGCTGCTGAACAAGGGGTCTTGTTCAAGACGGCGGAATCACTGGAGACGACCAAGCACATCGACACGATTGTGCTCGATAAAACCGGCACCATCACAAACGGCAAACCGGTCGTCACCGACTTTATCCTAGCGTCAGGTTTCGACGAACACCGGGTGAAACGGCTCGTTGCTAGCGCCGAACATGAATCCGAACATCCCGTCGCACAAGCGATTGCGGACTTCGGGGACAGCGGACTTGCAGTTGACAGATTTGAAGCCGTCCCGGGACAAGGCATCAAAGCCCATGTCGATGGCCAGGATATCTGGGTCGGGAACCGCCGCTTACTCGAAAGCTTGACTGTCGATGAGCACGCGGCCGAACACTTGGAGCAAGACGGCAAGACCGCCATGTTCATTGCCATCGATGGGAAATATGCGGGCCTGATTGCCGTCGCAGATACAATCAAAGATTCCGCAAAAGCCGCTGTCGAAGAAATGAAACACATGGGACTGCATGTTGTTATGCTAACGGGCGATCAGCAGCGCACCGCAGACGCCATTGCCCGGCAAATTGGGATCGATGAAGTTGTAGCGGGCGTATTGCCGGCAGAAAAAGCAGGACATGTCGCAAAACTTCAAGAACAGGGACGCAAAGTCGCAATGGCAGGAGATGGTTTGAACGATGCCCCTGCGCTTGCGACCGCCGATATTGGTATGGCGATGGGCACCGGCACGGCAATCGCTATGGAAGCAGCCGACATTACCTTGATGCAAGGCGATCTGATGCGTATCGCAGATGCTGTCCGCATGAGCCGCCTCACCGTCCGCAATATTAAGCAAAACTTATTCTGGGCACTCGCCTACAATTCGGTCGGCATCCCGATTGCCGCAGCCGGATTTCTTGCACCGTGGCTAGCGGGTGCGGCGATGGCTTTCAGTTCCGTTTCCGTTGTCATGAACGCCTTGCGTTTGCAACGCGTAAAATTGAATAAGTAAACGATCTCCAAAGCTCCCGGCTGCCATCAGGCTGCCAGGAGCTTTTTTCGTTTTCATCTTTTTCCGACTGCCGTTGTTCTAAGCGGCAAACAAGAGTAAAATGAACACACCAGTCTTTCTAGAAAGCAGGAATTCCTTTATGAAGAAAACCATTTTATTGCTCATGTCCGTTCAGTTTTTTGTTTACCTTGGTTTCGGCTTAATCATCCCCATCCTTCCCGAAGTCATCGTTCAGCAAGGCTATGCGGATATCCACGTTGGGGGACTAATCACGATATATGCCCTTTCGTCTTTTTTTACCGCACCGCTATGGGGCAGATTGTCCGACCGCACCGGCCGTAAAAAGCTGATTTTAACCGGGCTTGCTGGCTTCGCGCTCAGCTTTTTCCTGTTCTCTCTGTTTCTCGATAATCTCGCTCTATTGTATATGTCGCGCATCATCGGCGGCTTGTTCTCAGGGGCGCTTTATACAGCCGTTACAGGTTATGTCGCAGATATCACGACAGACGAAGAACGCAATAAATACATGGGTCTCCTCGGCATGTCTATCGGTCTCGGCTTTATCTTCGGCCCAGCGATCGGCGGCTTGCTTGGCGCAGTGTCCCTGTCTTTGCCGTTCACCGCTTCCGCTGTACTCGTGCTGTTGTTGATGGTCTATGCAAGCATTGTCTTAAAAGAACCGGTTCGCCGAGGCGAAGCAGTCAAACGCAAGCTGGTCCCTGAAGGTGCCACTGCGCTTTGGCAATACCGAATCCGTTATCTATTCCTGTTTTCGTTCATGGTGACGTTTCTGCTTGCAGGTTTGGAGTCGACATTCCAATTGTTCCAAATCGACCAAATTGAGATCACGCCGCTCCAGCTCGGGTACTTGTTCATGGCATCCGGCTTTGTGGATGCTGCGATCCAAGGCGGCGTTGTCCGGCGCGTGAAAAATGGGACGGAGACGAAATGGATCATCGGGGCACAGATTGTCACGGCTCTTGGCCTGGTGCTATTGCCGTTTACGACCAGCCTGGTATTCGCCGGTGTCGCACTCAGCATCTTCACTGCCGGCAACGCCCTCGCGCGAACGGTTCTCGTTTCGCTCACTTCAAAAGAAGCGGGCGGCAAGTACGGGACCGCTGCCGGCATGACCTACTCGATGGACAATCTCGGCCGCATTATCGGCCCGCTGTTTTTTACTTGGCTACTGACAATGCAATCCGGTGCTATCTATTACCTTTCCGGAGCACTGGCCATTTTCAGCATCATCTTGATTGTCCTGTTCAGAGCTTCGAAAAAATCTTTGCGCTACACAGAAACTCAAGCCGAGCAGACGCCGGCATAGAAAATCCCCGGACAGTGGAGCTGTTCGGGGATTTTTTTATAGATAATAAAAAGTGATCCAAATCACATGAAGCAGCAATATGCCGCCATAAACGATATTGGCCGCCAAAAGAAAATAACGCCAGGGCCGGGATTCGAGTCGCACAAGTGAGGTAAAGAGAAACGCGGCAAGGCAAACCGATAACAAAAGTTTAACCGTAAAGACCGCAAGCGGCGACAATCCGCTAAGCAAAGGATTCGCTTCTTCAATCGCTCCTGCAAGCAGCCCCCAATAGGTCAAAATCCCATCTACTAAATTCAATACAGCTAATGCCCCGATTGGTTTTTTCAACGGTGTTGTTAGTGGTTTGGACATGTCACGCACCCCTCTTTCCTGTTAATTATTTTTTTTATGGATAAAAAAGGCATCCAACCAGTTAGACTGATTGGATGCTTGAAAACCTTTAATATGGAGTGCCTCCGTTTATATGGAGCACTTGGCCCGTGACATAGGATGAATCGTCTGAAGCTAGATACACATAACCTGGAGCCAGTTCTTCGGGCTGTCCTGGTCGACCGAGCGGCGTGTTGCTTCCAAAGCCTTCGACCTCTTCTTCCGGGAAAGATGCCGGAATGAGCGGCATCCAAATCGGTCCCGGTGCGACACCGTTGACCCGAATGCCTTCTTGTGCGAGCGATCCGGATAACGCGCGAGTGAATGCCAGGATGGCGCCTTTTGTGGACGAATAATCAATGAGGCTCGGTTCGCCGCGGAAAGCAGTAATTGAAGTGGTATTGATAATTGATGCGCCTGGCTTCAAATGGTCGAGTGCCGCTTTTGTCAGATGGAACATGCTGAATACATTCGTTCGGAAAGTTTTCTCCAGCTGCTCGGCCGTAATATCCCGAAGCGACTTTTGCACATGCTGCTCTGCGGCATTGTTGACCAGCACATCGAGTTTTCCGAATTTCTCTATCACCTCGGAGATAACTTGCTTACAAAACGCTTCGTCGCCGATGTCTCCAGCGATAAGCAGGCAATTGCGCCCTTCTTTTTCGACAAGCTGTTTTGTTTCTTCGGCGTCTTCGTGTTCATCCAGATAAGAAATCGCTACATCTGCCCCTTCTTTTGCAAAAGCAAGGGCGATGGCACGGCCAATCCCACTGTCTCCCCCAGTTACGAGCGTCGCTTTTCCTGGCAGCCGCTGCGAAGTTCCGGCCAAGTTGCCTTGAAAATCCGGATTTGGTTCCATGACTTTTTCAAAACCGGGCTGGCGCTCCTGATGCTGCGCCGGAACTTTTTCCACTTTATCTTCCATCAAGTACCTCCACCTTTCTCGGGTTTCCTGTGTGTTTCATCTTCCCCTTCCTGGTTCTCCTAAAACATGGAACTGGCGATGGACAAAAAACCAGCTGCCCTATTCCATTTGGGCAGCTGGTTCCGATTTAGGATAATGCTTTGTGGAGCGGCTTTTTTGCAAGTTCCGGATAAGCTTCGCGAATGATGGAAGCCCGCATACTGTAAGTGGTCAAAACCAATAAACACAGGCTGCAAGCCCATAACACGTACTCCGCTGGTACCAGGTCATACAGTAGGCCAAACAATAAATACCCAAGTGGCATCATGGCCATCGCCATCGATTCCAGGATGCCAAAGACACGGCCGCGGTATTCTTCGTCGACATCTTTTTGCATCATGACCCCAATCGGCGTATTGACGAAAACATTGGAAATGCCAAACCCAAGCATCAAGACGAGCAGATAGATGACGTTCCCCCAATAAGACAAACCAGCGACCAGCGGCAAGGACACGGCCGCAAGCAACAGTGACATGACGATAATGGCGCGTTTCGAAAATTGCAGTGGGAATCTGACTTCCTTGCGTACTGAAAAGTAAATCGATGCCAGCAGCATGCCGAGCGCAATCATCGCTTCAATGAACCCAAAATGCGTCGCTTGCACTTTTAATTGTTGGACGGCGATGAATGGCAAACCGATCATCAATGCCGAGAAGAAGAAGTTCAAGCCGACAGCTGTTGTGACGATCACAGTAATGACCCTGTTTTTCCGCAGGTAAGCAGCCCCTTCTCTCATGCCCTGCCAGACGCCTTTCTTGTCTTCTATCGTGTCCGTTTCGACGCGTCTCGTATAGAGCCGGAAATTCATCGTCGCTTCTAGCATTGCGGCAAGTGCATAGGCAATCACTTGAATCATCAGGAAGACGTTCATCGAGACGAAGCCGAACAGCATGCCGCCGACGACCGGCCCGCCGATCGTTGCGATAGCGAGTGCCGATTGGTTATAGCCCATCGCTTTTTGGATACGGTCAGGATCGATCAAATTAGCGATGGAAGAAGAAAAGGCGACGCTCGTAAACATGGAACTGGCAGAAATCAATGCAGTCGCGGTGTAGATTGCCGCAAGCGACAGCCCATTTGACCAACTGTAAAGCAAGAGCCCACCAACAGAAACGACGCTCGCCGCTTGAGATAAGAGCACTACGGCTTTTTTCGGATAATTATCCGCGATATACCCGGCAAATGGGGCTAGCAAAGTCCGGGGCAGAATGCTGCAAATCAAATTGACGGCGAAACTGGCGGCAGAACCGGTCAAAGCCAGGACGTAGAGGCTGATGCCAAATGCGTAAACTGAACTTCCAAATGTGGAAATCAATTTACTAATGGTGAATGTGTACAGATGATACGTAGCCTGTTTGATTTTACCTGCTTCGTTCAAGTTACTCGCTCCCTTTTTAATAAGTTTAATTTAATTAAACAAAATATATCACGCATTTATTCGCAATGCAAGAGAAAGTTTAATATAATTAAACCAATGGTTATTGCTATTTTACAGGAGAGCGACATTAATTTTCTCACTTCATTTACAATAGAAATGAAAATGCTCTAAAGAACAGCACCAAGATGGTACATTATAAAAAAAGCAGGTGAGTTTATGGCAACTTTGGGTGCACGCATTAAACAGATACGAAAAGAACAAGGCCTGACTTTGCAGGCGCTTGCCGGTGATGAGTTGTCGAAAGGCATGCTCAGTTTGATTGAGAACAATAAAGCGAATCCATCAATGGAGAGCCTTTCTTACATTGCGGAGCGGCTTGGGATCGATCGGACGGAATTGCTTCAGGAGATGCCGACCGCGGAGCTTCGCGCTTTACTTGACGAAGTTGAAGACAAGCGTCGGAACGTTTCAGGCACTAGTGAAGAAATGTTAGCAGGCTATGAGGAAATGGCAGATCGCATTCACCCTTATGTAGAGAAATTACCGTTCAGCTACGAATCAGCGCGGCTGCTTGAAATCTACAGCCGCTGTTGCTATCACTCGAAACGCTACGATTGGAAACCGGCGTTCGATCGTGCTGAAGCGATTTATGAACAATTGCATTTAATTAATTCCGTCGCTGATCTTCATATGTTTCGCGCGATGATGAAATTCACTGAACATCAATACGCCGAAGCATTAACGTCATTGCAGGATTCTAGAAAGTCTATTGAAGAACAAACTGGCGTTTTGGACCCGCTGAAAAAACTGGACTTCGATTATTACGAATCGATTTTGTATTCCGCGACAGGCGATCAAACAAACGCTCGCCGCCTGATGGAAGAAGCCATCACGTATTCGAAGAAACACCAGATTTTCTACCAGATCAATGCGCTGTATCGCTTAGCTGGCTTTGAAGCCTTGCTCGCTGGGGATTTGGAACGCAAAGATTATTATGTTGGTAAACTTAAGCTGTTCGCTGAGTTTTCAGAAGACCCGGAAATCGAAGCCTATGCCACTGCCATCGAAATTCATTACTGGAATTCGTTTACCCATGAATACGAAAAGGCGGACCGCCGGCTTGAAGAAATGCGTCAGCTGCTGGATGAAGAAGATTTTTACTTCCTGGAAAAAGGTAAGGCGCTTTTTGGCATGGGCCAGATTGAGGAAGCGTTGGACTGCTTCAAACAACACCAGATGAACCGCTTCATCCACCACCCTTACGACTTGTCGATGCATTACGAAAAAGAAGCCTATATGGCTTTGATCTATGAGCAACTGGGCGATCACGAACAAGCGAAAATTTATGCACAAAAAGCGAAAGAACTGATTGAGCCGATGCCGGACCTTCCGTACAAGCAGTTTATCTTGGACACCTACCGGAAAATTCACGGCGAGTCGAATTGACACTACAGCTTCATATAAAAAACGGCAGGAGACTCGAGTCTCCTGCCGTTTTGTTATTCTACTTGTTCGAAGGCTTCCCCTATCTCATATAAACTGATATCAAGGTCTGTTGTTTCGCCAGTTGCCAGTTTTGCGAGCTGCATGCCGAGATACGGTCCCGCTGTAAGCCCTGATGCACCGAGTGCGTTGGCTGCGAACAGCTGCGTTTGCCCTGGCACTTGGCCGATAAATGGCAAGGCGCTCAGTGTGGCCGGGCGGAACCCGGTCGCGGCTCCCGTGAATTCAGCTGCGGCAAGCCCTGGTGCGACGTCCAAGGTCTTATCCAAGATATGAAAGATGCCGCCTGCGGTTAGTTTGTCATCGAATCCAACATTGTTCTCATGCGTCGCACCGGCAACAATGCGCCCGTCTCCAAACGGGACAATGTATTGCCCGAATGGCACCATCGCCACCGGCCAGTCGCCTGTTCCCGTGTCAGCAGATTGCAAATGCAGGATCTGCGCTTTTTGCGGAACGACCTTCAAATGAAGCCCGAGTGGTTTGAACAGCTCTGCTGCCCAAGCGCCACCAGCAGAAATGATCCGGTCTGCCGCGAAGTTCTCTCCGTTTACTTCTACGCCCGTCGCCTGCCCCGCTTCCAGTAGCAGTTTAGCGTCACCTTGAATGTACTTGGCACCCAATCGCTTGGCGGAACGAATGAGCGCATCGCGTATCGCACTGCCGTCCACACGTGCCGCCCCGCTGACATACAAAGAACCGTAGCGGTCGCCAGCATACGGGAATCGAGCTTTTGTTTGTTCCGGGGTCAGCCGTTCAAGTTCGCCCATTTCCGGCGATCCCGCTTGGCGTTCGCGCGCTTTTTGTTCCATCTTGTCGAGTTTCGATTCTTCGTGAATGCTGACGATGCCCACTTGCTTATAGCCGGTCTCTTTCTCCCCGAGTGCTTCGAGTTCTTTAATGAGAACCGGGTAGTAGGCGGCGCCGCTTGAAGCGAGGCGGTACCAGGCTTGGTTGCGCCGCTGAGAGATCCACGGGCAAACGATGCCCGCTGCCGCGCCGGTCGCCTGGCCGCGGTCCGCGCGGTCAATCAATGTAACCTTATTCCCTGCTTTTGCCGCGTAATACGCAGCACTAGCTCCGACAATGCCGGAGCCGATGATGACGATAGACTTCATTTTTCTGCACCTTGCTTCCTTGACAATCTTTTGTCCATTCTATCGAATTGTGGCAGGAGACTCAAATCCGACTGGACTGGATTTGAAATTTTCATTTCGGGTAAAGCAATCATATGAAGAAAATCTAATGGATGAATTTGAAGGAGGAATCAATCGTTATGGAACGCAGCACTGAAACCGAAGCTCCCTTGCCAATCACATCGATCCGCAGCGGTTCGGGTATCGAAATTGCTCCGGATGCGTATTGCTACACGACGAAAATTTCCAATGTCTTCTTAATCGGCAACCCCGCCACCAGCCCGCAATGGGTGTTGGTGGATGCTGGCATGCCACATTCCGCGGAAAAGATTTTAAAGGAAGCAGAAAAACGTTTTGGCCCGGATCAGCAATTGCAGGCAATCTTGCTGACGCACGGACACTTCGACCATGTCGGCGCACTCATCGACATCCTTGAAAAGCATCCCGTCCCAGTCTATGCACATCCAGACGAAATTCCTTACTTGAACGGAAGCGAAGATTACCCACAGCCTGATTCCAGCGTAGAAGGCGGAATGGTCGCGAAAATCTCCAAGACTTTCCCCGTCAAAGCGATCGATATTTCCGAACACTTGGTTGAACTTCCCTCAGACGGCAGCATTCCTGATTTGCCGGATTGGCGCTGGCTCCATACACCTGGCCATACAAAAGGCCATGTGTCGTTCTTCAAGGACGTTGGCCGCGTGCTGATCGCAGGGGATGCATTTGTCACAGTCAAACAGGATTCGCTCTATAAGGTCATGCGGCAGAAAAAAGAAGTCCACGGCCCACCGGTTTATTTGACGACTGACTGGCGTGCTGCCTGGGAATCGGTGTGTAAACTGGCAGACTTGCAACCTTCCTTTGCTGCTACCGGCCATGGCAAGCCGATGAAAGGTTCTTCATTGGCTCAAGGTCTCGTTGAATTGGCGGACCATTTCCCGGATGTCTCCGTTCCATCTTACGGTAAATTTGTCCACACCAAATGATTTGCAAAAAGGACGCTGTGATAAGCGTTCTTTTTTAATGAAGAAAAGTTTTGGGATTTTTCAGATATCCCGTTTACCATTTCCTAAATATGGGTATAGATAATATGCACTCTCTCCTCTATGGAGGAGGAACTAACGAACGGAGATGAACGACAATGACTAAACAAGTGCTTTTTGTATCAGACCATGGCGATCCTTTGGCAAAGCTCGGCGGGAAACAAGCAGGCGGCCAAAACAATTACGTCAAGCAACTGGCACTCGCTCTTGAAAATAGAGGGTGGCAAGTAGATGTCGTGACCCATTGGTGCGATGAAAATGCTCCACAAATTGAACATTTCGGCGAAAACTGCCGAGTGATCCGTGTCGAAGCAGGCGTTAAAGGATTCGTTTCGAAAAACGAAATGTACTCCATGCTTCCGGCTTTTTACGAAGAAATGAAGCGCTTATTGCCGCTTTCAACTTATGATATTGTCCACACCCATTATTGGCTGTCAGGATTGATCGGCAAAAAACTCAAAGAAGAGTTTGGCTTGCCGTATATTCATACTTCCCATTCGCTCGGGTGGGCTAAAGAAGAAGCGACCGGCACGCATGATGCCCGCCGCGAAAAAGCAGAAGAAACGGTACTCGCCCATAGCGACCGAATTCTGGCGACAACCAATACAGAGAAGCAAATGATTAAAGAAAATGTTTCTGCAGCTTCTCCCATCTCAGTAATCCCCATCGGAGTCGACGAGGCGTTCCGCGTCCGCGGCAGCCGTCATCATATCCGAAAAAAATTCGGCTACGAAGATCCCCTCTTCGTTTTTGCAGGCCGTTTGGAAGCAACAAAAGGCATCTTCACCTTGCTGAAAGCCTTTAAACTCCTTGCTCAAAAAAGTGGGGACCGTTACACACCTGGATTGGTGATTGCCGGCGGCGAACCCGATGCCATCGATGCGAAAACAGGCTTACCGAAAGACCCTGAGCTGCGCCAAGCTGTGCGTGGCATCGAACAGTATGTCCGCTTTGTTGGCCCGAAAAACCAAGAACAATTGGCTTTGTTATTCAACTCGGCTACCGCCACCATCGTGCCAAGTTTTTACGAATCGTTCGGCATGGTCGCAGCTGAAGCCCAAGCTTGCGGCAGCCCGGTCATCGCCTCGAAAGTTGGCGGTTTGAAAAACGTTGTTGAAGACGGTGTCAGCGGTTTGCTCGTCGAAGCACAAAATGAAATCGACTTGGCAATTGCCATGGAAGTGCTGTCCGTCAACGCTTTACTGGTGGAACGCCTCAGCCGCCAAGCAATGCGCATTGCCCGCAAAGACTTTAATTGGAACAGCATTTCAAAGAAAATAAATACATTGTATGAGGTGATGATTCGTGAACGCAGCAACACACTTGCTGGCGACCGACCTGGACGGAACCTTAGTCGGTGACCGCGCCGGACTCCAGGAATTGCTGGATTTTTATGAACAGCAGCCTTACGAAGTCGGCTTGATTTATATTACCGGCCGTCATCTTGCTTCTGCACGCCAGCTTATTGCAGACGAAGGGCTTCCGATTCCCCAAGCACTCGTCACGGATGTCGGGACTGAAATTTATACAGGGCCTGATTTTCAAAAAGATGAAAATTGGGAAACCCGCTTGATGGATGAGTGGAAACCTGAGCACGTCGAAGTACTGGCCAACACCATCGACGGCCTGACACCGCAGGATCTGCCTGTGACCAGTCGCCGTTCTTATCACGTCACGGATGTTCAAGCAGTCGACCAATTCCGCGCCTTGCTTGAAGCTCAATCAGTGCCCCATAAGCTGATTTTCAGCGGCGGCAAAGACTTGGATATTCTGCCTCCTGCAAGCGGCAAAGGCCAAGCGCTTCGCTATTTGCTTGAACGCCATGGCATGTCCGATGCTAAACTGCTGGTGGCAGGCGATTCTGGAAACGATTTAGAGATGCTGACACTCGGCTTCCCTTCTGTTATTGTCGGAAACGCCCAGCCAGAACTCAAAAACCACGAAGAGCATCCACTCATTTTCCGTGCAAACCGCCATTGTGCCGGCGGAATCTACGAAGCGTGGAACCATTTTCATGCAGACTGACCCCTTTGGAGAACTCGTTTCTTCCGAAGGGTTTTCTTTTGGCGCTATAGGTAATCATTTGTTTTTTCAGCTATTTCGTTTATATTTAGAGGGAAGACATTTTACGAATCAGGTGGGCCATGCCCATACATAAGCACGTTAAATTTTTACGTAAAGGAGGACTGAAGATGAGCAAAGTCGCCAATCTCCAAAAAGAATCACTCGCGATGCTGAAACAAACGAGCCGGACCTTTTTCATTCCGATCAGCTTTTTGGATCCTGTCCTAAAGAAAACCGTCGGCTCCGCCTATTTGTGCATGCGTGCAATCGATGAAATCGAAGACCATCCCGAGCTTCCTGCTGAAGTGAAAGCGTCTCTTCTGCGCTCCATCCAACATATGCTTGAAACAGGGATTGATGAAACAGAATATGCGGCACTTGTCGCCCCTTACGCGGATTATTTGCCGTCCGTGACAATGCGCTTGCCGGATTGGGTCGAAGTCTGCCCTCCCGAAATCCGCGGAAAAGTTCTCGAATCAACAGCCATAATGGCAGGCGGAATGGCCAAATGGGTTGAAAAAGACTGGGTCATTCATACGCGTGAAGACCTTGATGACTACACTTATTATGTTGCCGGACTTGTCGGCGTCATGCTCTCCGACCTGTGGAGATGGCATGATGGCACCGAAACCGATACAGAACTTGCCATCGGCTTTGGCCGCGGTTTGCAAGCTGTTAATATGCTGCGCAATTACGACGAAGACTACGAACGCGGCGTCACATTCGTTCCAGACGGCTGGACACGCGATGATATGTTCAGCTACGCACGCGAGAACCTGTCGCAAGCAGATCATTACGTAAAATCCATTAAAAACAAACGCATCCTGATGTTCTGCAAAGTGCCGCTCGCACTGGCCCACAGCACCTTAAAAGCGCTCAAATCCGGCAAGGAAAAAATGAGCCGCCAAGAAGTCGAAGGCATCGTCGAACAATTAAAAGAAGAAGAACGCCTCAGTTAAATAAAACTGCACTCTATTCCGCAGAGTGCAGTTTTTTGTAGTGTTAAAATGATATGGAATTTAATTACTAATAATAATAAGATAAGGAAATGGTATCCATCCACCTCTTCCTTTCTTTCGCTTACACAACTAGTCTATACTAGAAGCAATAAACAACTATCCCCAAAGGAGAATGGCCATGACCGTCACCATTATCAGTGTATTGACCGCTGCAATCTTCATCCTCAATATTTTCTTGGCAGCGGCACTGGTGTTTTTGGAACGCCGGGATGCTTCTTCTACGTGGGCATGGTTATTGGTGCTGTTCTTTATCCCGATTGCCGGCTTCTTTATCTACCTCTTGCTGGGGCGCAAGCTGCGTCAAAAAAAGCTTTTTAAATGGGAGGAAGGCCGGAAACGGATCGGGATTGAAAGCCTGATTGCCCACCAAATGAACGAAATCCACGACGGGACTTTTCCGTTTCAAGACGTCAGCACGAAAGATTACAGCAATTTGATTTACCTGCACCTACGTAATAATGGCGCTTTGTTAACTCAAAACAATCAAGTGAAAATCTTCAACGACGGCCGCGAAAAATTCGATGCCCTCATTCGTGATATCGAACAGGCACAGGACCATATCCACATCCAATACTATATTTTCCGGTTGGACCAGCTCGGCAATCGCATCATGGACGCCTTGCTCGCCAAAGCGAAACAAGGCGTAAAAGTGCGCTTGCTGTATGATGATATGGGTTCACGCAGTTTGAGCAAGCGCCATTTCAAGGAGTTCTCCGCAGCGGGCGGCGAAGTGGAAACATTCTTTCCCTCCATGATGCCGATCATCAATCCCCGGCTGAACTACCGCAATCACCGAAAAATTGCCATCATCGATGGTAAAGTCGGCTATATCGGCGGCTTTAATGTCGGAGAAGAGTATCTTGGGCTCAACCGCCGCTTTGGCTATTGGCGCGATACTCATCTCCGCATAGAAGGCAATGCCCTGTATCCGCTGCAGACCCGGTTTATCCTTGACTGGAACCAAGCATCCTCGCGGCACGACATCGAATACGACGAAGCCTATTTTCCGCCACAACCGGAAGCAGGATCGACTTCGATGCAAATCGTCTCTAGCGGACCTGACGAGGAATGGGAACAAATTAAAGATGGCTATTTAAAGCTAATTCACCTGGCGCGCGAATATATTTACATTCAGACGCCGTATTTCATTCCGGACGCAAGCTTCTATGACGCCCTCCGCATCGCCGCTTTATCAGGCATCGATGTCCGCATCATGATCCCGAACAAGCCGGACCATCCATTCGTCTACTGGGCGACCTATTCCTATGCCGGGCAGATGCTGCGGGCGGGTGCGCGAGTATTCATTTACGACAATGGTTTCCTTCATACGAAAATGATTGTCATTGATGACGAAGCATCCACGGTCGGGACAGCGAATATCGATGTCCGCAGCTTTAAGCTGAATTTCGAAGTGAATGCCTTTATTTACGACGAGAAAGTATCGATGGAACTCGCGGATATGTTCAGACAGGATACGGAATTGTCTTCGGAGCTGACTTATGAAATGTATATGGCAAGAACCCGTATGATCAAGTCCAAAGAATCCATCGCTCGCTTATTGGCGCCGATTCTGTAATCAAACTAATGAACGCCCTTTCCATATGGGGGCGTTTTTTTCGTTTTGTGAGTTGTAGTTGTGATGGAGTTTTAGAATCAGAAAAAGATAGTGGAAATGTATGAAGGTGGAGATTACGCTGCAAGGGGCACGCTTGCCGAGGGGCGGGTGTTGAGCCAATGTGCCGCAAAGGACGCGACACATTTGTCTCGCCAGCCCGCGCGGTCCCTCAGGCGTCGCCCCCTTTTCGCTTCATCTCTAGTTTTAAAGAGGAAATGAAATATTTTCGGTACTGAACTTAGTTTGAATAATTCGGATCAGCTTCGTAAGTCCAAATTGAATGCCCATAGTAATTTTATAACTATCAAGACTAGCTAAGCGTCTCCACCAGCGAATGCTTCCAATCAACAGCGACACTTTCTCGCACCTAACATACAATGAAATCTTAAAGCCGAACCGCGCACACGGGCGAGCCGAAGCCATAAGACAAGTGCTCTTCTTGGCTTATGGCGAATGGCCTGCCCCAAGCGGGAGGCGGGTACTACCAGACAAAAGAATCAACGGCCGATTCTTCTCACTATCAAGCCCAGCTAAGCGTCGACACTAGCGGATGAAACCAATAAAATGTGAATCATCTTCGCACACCACCTCTAATGAAACCTAACAGCCGAACCGCGCATACGAGCGAGCCGACGCCTTAAGACAAGTGCCCTTCTTGACTTATGGCGAAAGGCCTGCCCCAAGCGGGAGGCGGGTACTACCAGACAAAAGAATCAACGGCCGATTCTTCTCACTATCAAGTCCAGCTAAGCGTCGACACCTGCGGATGAAAACAGCTAACAGTGACACTTCCTCACAAATAATATCCAACAAAAAACCGGCCGCTCCCCTTTTCAGGAAAACGGCCGGTTCTATTGATTCGTTACTTAAATTCCTAAATATTCTTCCAGGGTAATGTTCTGCTGGTAGATCGCTGTCGCCGCTTCTTTTCCGACATAGCGGAAATGCCACGATTCGTGCATATATCCGGTGATCTGCTCTTTTCCTTCTGGATAGCGCAGGATAAAGCCATAATTATGGGCATTTTCTTTTACCCATTTGCCGCCTGCTGTGCCCCCGAACGACGCAGAAGCCCAGTGCTGTTCCTGGCCAGCTTCGCCAATATCAAAGGCGAGGCCTGTCTGGTGTTCAGAAAACCCAGGGCGCGCGCTATAACGGTCGGCTGCTGCCTGGCCGTCTTTTGCGACATAGCCATCGTACAATTGTTTCTGACGATCGAAGGCGCGGTACGTACTGAAGGCGGTCAATTGCAAGCCGTCTTTTGCAGCGGCTTGTGCCATGGAGTCAAATGCTGCGCGGGCCTCCGCGTTTTCGCCTGGAGCATAGGTTTCCGGAAGCGGGTGCTGTTTATTCGCTAGCAAGATGCCTTTGACGATCGTTGGTTCTGCTGGCAATTGATCGATCTCCGGATAAACGGTAGCGTCCTTCGGTGTCGCTGCAGGAGCCTCTTCTTTCGGCTCTTCGGGTTGTGTCTCAGGCTGTTCGGTTTCTTCTGTTGCCGGTTGTTCGTCTTTCACTGGCGCTTCCTCCTCTGCCGGGGCTTCTTGCTCGGTTTCTGCCGGTTGTTCGGTAAAGGCTCGCGCCAATGCTTGCATGCTTTCTTCTGCATCCCAATTGTGCATCGAAAGCCACACTGCGGCAATAGCTGCCCAGATTGCTGTCATTGCGATCACCATCCATTTTATATAAAATTTCTTATCGAATTCGGTTTTCTTTTTTGTGGGTTTCATGGGCTGGCCAACTTTCCTGTCAATTCCTTTTCCATTCTATCATTTTCTTACCGGAAATTCCCCTGGGGCGAAAATATTTCGGTATACTTTAATCAGACTTCTGGAAAAGAGTGGAGATTTACTTATGCACAATCAAAAATGGCTTTCACTGAATTTTTTTGCGTTTTTCTTTACATGGGGCGTCTTTTTGCCTTATTGGACTGGCTGGTTGACCAATGAAAAAGAGCTGAGCGTTTCAGCTGCCAGCGTCATCATGGGAACCGGCATGGTCGCGCGCTCGCTGTCGACATTGTTCTTCTTCCCGCTCCTGACGCGGCTGTTCTCGCTCGGCCGTTTGATGCAACTTCTCGCCATCGCTTCGTTTGTCGTCATGGCATTCTACATCCCAGCGAATTCTTATACGCTTTTGTTCATCATCACCTTCGCCTTCAGCTTTATCTACCCGAACCTGCTGCCGGCGATGGAAAGTGGCGCAACCGTCTTGATGCAGACCGATCGCATTCATTACGGCAAAAGCCGTTCGTATGGTTCGCTTGGCTACACGATCGCCTTATTAATTGTCGGAGCTGCTACCGCGGTGTGGCAGGAACAGGCGATTTTATGGATCATGTTACTGGGCTTGCTGTTGATGGCGATTACTCAATCGCTCGTGTCTCCGGTCCCGCTGCAGTCAAAGCCCGCACCGAGAACAAAGAAAGGGCCAAGTGCTACGGCAGAACTGCTGAAATCCAAAGGGTTTTTAACGATACTCCTCGTATCCATCCTGCTGCAGGGAGCACATGCGTCGTATTATAATTACGGCTTTATCTATCTGCAGGATATCGGCGTCAACAGTTTTTACATCGGCTTAATTTTGAATGTAGCGGTGATTTTCGAAATTGTTTTTTTCGTCAAGGCTGATACGCTATTCGAGAAATGGTCCGTATCTTCCATGTTCTTGCTCGCAGGCATTGGTTCGACCTTGCGCTGGATTTTGATTTTCCTATTTCCGTCGGTTTGGGTGTTCATTTTGACACAGACCCTTCACGCCGTGTCTTTCGGTGTTGCTCATTTCGCCTTTATTCGCTATATCTTCCAAAAGCTCGATCCGGTCAATATCCCATCGGCACAAGGCATGTATGCCGCCCTTGGCATGAGCTTAAGTGTCGCATTGCTGACGTTTGCCGGCGGCTATCTATACGAGATCTCGCCGGGCTATTCGTTTCTCGGGATGGCCGCATCATCTTTCCCGGCCGTCGTGCTCGTATTGTTAACGCGTAAACGCCTTGCTTATTAAAATAATTAAAAATCATACCCCGACCCCCTTAACGGCGTTCACTGCTTCGAATCATTTGGTATAACTGTTAAGGGAGCTGGGACTAGTGAAAGACATCTCAAAGCATGACTTGCTGACCCTCATGAGTCAGTTAGATTTTCTATTGGAAGAACGCAAAAAAGATAAACACCATTATACAGAAACAGCACAGGCTAATTAGCCTGTGCTGTTTTTTTAGATAAAGATCACAATCGAAACGACAACGAACA
Organism: Planococcus maritimus; assembly: GCF_001687625.2. Taxonomy (NCBI): domain Bacteria; kingdom Bacillati; phylum Bacillota; class Bacilli; order Caryophanales; family Caryophanaceae; genus Planococcus; species Planococcus maritimus. The sequence goes on along the minus strand of NZ_CP016538.2, from coordinate 495,870 downwards.
AAACAGCAAAGAGAATGGCCATCCCTTTCGTCCATTTCGCCTCACGGACCATGCCCATTTCTTTCATTTGCTTATAGCGGAACGTGTTCGTCAAAACGAACAACAGTGTCATGAACAAGACCGCGATTTCCATGCTGCCCATGAACAAGAAGACGATCGCCAGTATGCTGAGCAACAAAATCAAGATACCTTGCAAAATTTTTGGGTTCATCACTGATCTCTCCTGAAAAAAAAGCCGGCAATTGCGCCGGCTTCTTTGATTATTTTTTCTCTTCGATTGTTTCAGTTTCTTCAACCGATTCCAATGCTTTTTCTGGGTGCGCCGAGTAGAATTTCCGGCCAATGAACGTTTGGATGATCAACAAGATCCCGCCAACCGCCCAGTAAACAGGCAATGCCGCCATCGATGTGAACGAGATGAACATAATCATGATTGGAGACAGGTAGATGAAAAATTTCATCTGCTTTTGCTGCTGTTCCGGCATGGTCCATAGCGACACTCTGGCTTGGAAGAAGTATACAGCCCCTGCGATCAAGGTCATGGCGATATCGGGTGAACCGAGGTTGAACCAGAGGAATTCGTGAGAACGCACATCTGGCGAATAGAGAATCGCAAAGTACAAGCCCATGATGATCGGCATTTGAATGACGACCGGTAAACAGCCCATATTGAGCGGATTGACGTCATGCTTCTTGTAGAGCCCCATCATTTCCTGCTGGAGTTTCATTTGCTCTTCTTTTTCCTTCGTTTCCTTCAAGCGCTTCTGGATGTCTTCCATTTCCGGGCGCATTTTATCCATCTTGACTTTCATTCCTTGCTGGCGCTTGTACGTGCGCAGCATAAACGGCATCAAGACGAGGCGGATGATGATCGTGATGACCACAATCGCCATACCGTAGCTTCCTCCGAAGAGGTTGCCTAAATAATCGAGCGAGAAATCAAATGGTGCTACAAAAATCGAGTAGAAAAATCCTTCTTTGTTTTCAACTGCCGAACAGCCGCTTAAAAATGCAATCGTTGCCGCAAGCATGAGCAGTAATGTAAGTTTCTTTTTCACGTTTGTCACCTTCACCTTTTTGGACTACTAAGAAGTATAACGATATGAGCGCAAAAATTCAATGCACTGTCCATGGACTGGCTGCTTTTTTCATTTCTTGTGACGAAAATTAGGCATAAAAAAAAGGAGAATAACTTCTCCTTTATTTAGCATTTGGCAAGGTATAACGGAAATAAGGAATGTGCTGGCTGTCGCGGAATTGCTTTGGCGTTACCGAGGTATACTTTTTGAAAATCCGTGTGAAATAACTCTGGTTGCAGAAATGGAACTGCTTAGAGATTTCAGAGATCCCTTTATTCGAATGGCGCAAATAATATTGTGATTCTTCGACGCGTCGCACGTTCAAGTATTCGACCAAGGTGATTCCTGCATGTTCGCGGAAAATGCGGGATAAGTGGCTTGTGGAAATATTGAAGTGCTTGGCAATTTCCTCTACCGACAAATCACGTTCAACTTCATCGTTAATGAAAATGACGACTTTATTGACGGTTTGGTGGCCAAATGATGGCTGTTTGCGTTCCGAAATGATCGACGTGAAAAACTCGATCAGTTCATCGGCTACGTACATGAATTCCGAATCGTTCATATGCTTATCGACCAACTCAACGCATGCTGCGTTAAACGCGAACGCTTTTTTCGGTGGGACGCGCATCTCATACAATTTGCGTGCCATAACAGACGATAAAATGATGTAGTAATTGCGAACGGTGCGGATAATGTCTTTACCTGCATGAAGGGCGAGCATGTCGATCAATTCACGCAATGTTTCTTTGGCACGGTCTTTCTCCAGGTTATGGATTTCGTGCATTAATTGAGTCTCCACTTCAAAAAACCGCTCCAGCCCCTCCAGCTGCGCGACGTTTTCAGTTTCGTTCATAAAGATTCTGGAAATGGTTTCCTGAATGGATGGTGTTTCGAGTATATTCATCTTCTCCCCGGCTTTCTATGCAAAAAATTTAACGAACTGCTTCTTCTAATAAACTGCTTGAATAAATAATAATAATAGCGTTTTACAGATAAATTTACAAGTTTTTAAGTAAATTGAGCTAATTTTTTTTACAAACATATGACATCAGTAACAGTTAAAACCAATTATACACTTATCTGTACGTTTCAGCGATGAAAAAGTTCCAATTTCCAATGTTTTTACAAAAAAATCAAAACAGGCTATCTGGAACACGTGTCCTATACAAGCCTGCCGTATACCCGACAAGTGATATCGCCACGTAGCTCAGCTATTAATCGGTTTCACCTGGAACAACCGCTCGAATATGGCTCGGCATAATTTCAATATTAAAAGGCGTGGTGCTTCCTTCGTCGCCGTCGATATTGCACGACAGCGGCTCACTCGTACGAATCGAGACGCGCGTCGTATGAATGGCTTGCACTGCTGGGTCTTTTTCGAATTTGCCACGGACCAAGGCAGTCGCCATACGAGCAAATGCCGGAAGCGCGGCATTTTCCACAATGTATAAATGAAGCAGCCCGTCGTCTGTTAAGGCCTCTGGTGCCAACTTCTCAAAGCCCCCCACAGAATTGGTCAAGGCTACCAGAACGAGTTTGGCTTCCCCTTCCCATGTTCCATGGTCATGTTCAATGACAAATGTAGTGACTTCATCAGAAGCGACTGCCTTAACGCCTTCAACAAAATAAGCGAACGCGCCGAGCTTGGTCTTTTGCTCCGCATCCACTTCGTAGGTCGACTCAGCAATCTCACCGATCGCCAGGATATTCATGAAGTATTGATCTCCGACTTTTCCGATGTCTACGCGTTTTTCACGTCCCGTTTTCAAGCCTTCAATCGCTTCCTCTGGGTCCAATGAAATACCGAGCGCACGCGCAAAGTCGTTCACTGTACCGAGCGGCACCAATCCAAAGAGCGGTTCGTGTTGTTTTTCCGCCAAGCCAGAAACCGCTTCGTTGATCGTTCCGTCGCCACCCATCGCCACGACAAGATCATAGCTGTTTTCACAAGCTTCCTCAGCAAAATGCGTGGCATCTCCTGGCCCTGTCGTTTCACGGGTATCGGCTTCGTAGCCCATTTCAATTAAGGTTTTCTCGGCAAAATCTTTATAATCCGCCGCTTTTTCCTTCCCTGAAGAAGGATTCCATATGAACATCGCTTTTTTCATCTTTTTCCCTCCGGTGCTATAATAAGGTCATGTGTTTCAATACCCTAAACAAAGCAAAAGGTAATCCACCTTGCCGCATTTATTTCTGTTTAGTCCAGCGGCTCTCGCTTGCGCAGGTAATGTTGAAATTGGCAGTTCCACGCACCAATACACCTTAAAGGAAGTTGGGAACCCCTTTGCGCTTGTTCATTTATCTTATCATCTTCTTTGCATTTTTCGACTTATTTGCCCAGTTGCCGATCATCAGCCCGTTTGCGGTATCACTCGGCGCTGGCCCATTCCTGGCAGGCCTTGCCGTCGGAATGTATTCGTTGTCGAACACTATCGGCAATATCATCTCTGGCATCTTCTCCGACCGCAAAGGGCCATTCGCCATTCTGTTGGCAGGTCTTGCGGCGACTAGTGCCGCGCTATTTGCTTATAACTTGGCGGACGGCCCTTACAGCCTTCTTGCCGTTCGCTTTGTTCATGGTTTAGCGGCAGGATTGACGGTTCCAGCCGCCTTCACTTATTTAGCGAATCGTACCGATCACAGCCGCCGCGGCAAAAACGCAGCGATTTCCGGTGCGTTCGTCGGCCTCGCCGCTATTATTGGCCCGGCTTACGGAGCGATTTACACGGGACAGGGCAGCGTTCCTGAGACGATGGCTGCGACTGGCTCATTGATTGGTCTTCTTGCGATTGCTGCGTTCCTATTACTGCGGACACATCGAGTGAACAAGAAAAAAGAGAATTCAGCCGCTAAGCGCCAAGCTTTCCACTGGAATCCAGGGCTCTATCGATCTTTTTCAGGCGCGTTCTTCTTAATGTTTTCACAAGGCGTGCTTGCTTATATGCTGCCGTTGAAAGTGGAATCGCTTAGCCTTCCCTCTCAGTTAAGCGGCTTGCTGTTAAGCGCATTCGGCTTATCGGCTATCCTCGTCTTTCTGTTGCCCATCAACCGACTGTTCGATGCCGTTCGTCCGATTATTACCTTGGTCCTCGGTTTTTCCGTCATGGGAGCTTCGCTGTTCGCGCTCGCCAATATCTCAACAGAACCGCTTTTATATGCGGCGATGTGTGCCTATGGCTTCGGGTTTGCGCTGCTGTTCCCATCGATCAATTCCTTATTAATCGATGCCACAGAATATGCTTCAAGAGGCCGTGCTTATGGATATTTCTACGCCCTCTTCTCGATCGGTGTCGTAGCCGGGTCCGGGGTCACCGGAGCCTTGGCGCTTTCTGCAGATAGCGGTTTCTTATTCAGCGGCTCACTCTTATTGCTGGTCGCTTTGGCCAATTGGCTAACGCTCAAACGTTAACCCCTTAGTCCATAAAAAAACCGCCTTGGCATCTATGCCAAGGCGGTTTTTGGGACTTACAACTTATCGGTATTCAAACGCGGCTCAGATGAAACTGAATCCGTGTTTTCTGATTTTTCTTTGCTATCGTCATTAGAAGAAAGCTTTGCATCGTCCTTGTCTTCTTTCTTCTCTTTCTGTTCTTTTTCGTTATAGTATTGCACGGTTGCTTGCGTTCCACCCTCTGCCGTCATCTTGTTTTCCTGCAGGTCGGTTTTGTCCAAGCCTTCGTCCTTTTTGTCTTGCTGGCTATTGTTTTGATCCAAGTTTTGAGATTCCATGTACTCATTCACCTTCGCTTTCACGTCATTAAATGCAACCGTCGCTTTTTCGCGGTTTTCCGGTTTTTTGAAATATGCATATGCACCAGCTGCCAGTCCTGCTAAAAGCAGGCCTCTGCCGCCACCTTTTTTCCTAGCCATTTGCAGCACTCCTTTTACTTTTCTTATTACCTCTTGTTTACCCTAATTATTTAAAGCTAATCACAGTTCATCCAGCTGTTTTTGCAGTTGAGCGCTTCATGTCAATATGCGGGATCCCGTCATCATCGTAAACTCCTGATATTGCTTCAAACCCGAATGAGCCATAGAATTCCTTCAAATACACTTGCCCCTGTAATTGAATCTCAGGTTCTTGCCATTGTTCGTCGATATAATGAATCGAACGTTCAAGAAGTTCTTTTGCCAATCCGCGGCCACGCGCTTCTTTTCTCACGATTACACGGCCGATTGACGGCGCATCGTATTTCTTTCCTGCCGGTACTAGCCGTGAATAAGCCAGTACTTCCCCATCTTCTTCGTAAACGATATGAGTGGACACTTCGTCCAAGCCGTCCAGTTCCGGATAAGGGCAATTCTGTTCTACCACAAATACTTCGACACGAAGCTTTAATATATTGTATAATGCTTGTGCTGTGAAATCGTCAAATTGACAGTATTTCCATGCCATAATCAATCGCCTCCTGTCATTTCATTATTCCACATCGATGGCTATTCAGGCTAGAGTTTGATATGATAGCAAAAATAATTCCAGAGGTGATCGCATGATTCGCACAGGTACACCGGCAGATATTGAATCTGTACGGGAAATCGCTCACATTAGCTGGAATGATACGTACGAAGGGATCATTCCATCTCCTATACAACAGAAGTTTTTGGAGCAATCTTACTCCACCCCCATGCTTGAAATGCGCATGGAGCGGACGATCCTCCTGCTTGCCGAGCAAGACGGGCAAGCTGTGGGCTTCGCCAATTTCACAAAAGTCGACGAAGACGGCGATGCCGAATTGATCGCCATGTACATGAAACCCGAGCATCAACGTTCAGGTTTTGGCAAAAAGTTATTGTCGGATGGGTTGTCGCGCTTAAAAGGCGGCCAACAATTATTCGTCTATGTGGAAAGCGATAACCAGAAAGGCCGCAATTTCTATGAAGCAAATGGCTTCCTGCTGCTAGAAGAGTTCGAGGAATTGTTCGAAGGGCATCCCCTTCAGACAGCGAAATACGTTTTCGATCTCTCAAGTCAGGCACAATAGGCCTGTAACTGCATAAAAACCCCCTCGAATTCGTTTCGAGGGGGTTTTTTGCTTGAACTATTTTCTTTTATAACGGACGGTACGGTGTGTCGTCTTCACGCGTTGCCGTATCGTTTCGATCAGCAGGTTCATTGCCATAGCCCATCAATTCATCTTCACGGAGCGGCGGCTTGCGCACGAAGCACATAATGGCAGCGATGTAGAAAAGAATCGATGTCAGCGACAAGATCCCGGCAAAAATTCCGGCAAGGATGAAGAAAATTCCCGCTGTATTTGCCTTATCGTTTGTCTTCAATTTCGTCATGGCCAATACGGCAAAGACTGTGCTAACAACGAGTAACACAACGACGATCCAGCCAAGTACATCAAATCCTTGCATGAATGAATTGACCATATCCATGGTCATCTCGACATCTTGCGGATTCGTCAAGTTCGGATCATTGCGGATTTCCTCTTCCAACTGCATTTGCATCTGGCTGCCTTCAAAACCGCTCAAGCTGGTGATGAGGATGATCGATAGGATAATGCCGATGACATTAAAAATAGAACCGATGATGCCAAGAGCTTTTTCGCCTGTCCTTTTAATGGTTCCGTAATTCTCTGGTGCTTGATTCATAAAAAAACCCTCCCATTTCTGTTTTTTGGGGACCCCGTTGATGCGAACGCCTAGAATTAGGCCAAGCCCCTCAACTATTGATAATTTGTTGCTTCTTACATACATACGCTTGTAAACCGTTTTGGTTTCGCATTATTTTCATTCCCGCTAAAAACTTAATAAAACTTGTTTAAGTTTTATCATGATGGGTATTTTATTACTATCAGCCAATAATAGACATAATATAATAAAGGAGTTGCAGATAATGGAAAACAAATTAATTTTTAACCAAGCAGATTTCATGTACGGGGTAGGCGGCGCATCCATCCTTACAGCGATCGTGTTCTTCATGACAAGCCTGTAAGAAGGAGTGAGCCTATGAGCAAACTAGTCAATTATACATAGAAAAGCAATCCATCCCAAGAGGAAACGGATTGCTTTTTTTATGTCTATTTTAGCGGTCAGGCTTTGATGTCGTTGTAGTCGTCAGAACGCTCAAATGTTTCTGCTACGTAAGAACAAACCGCCTGCATCTTGAATTGATTATCACGGGCATAAGCTGCCGCATGATCGACCAATTGTTTAGCGAACCCTTGACCGCGTAAGTTTTCTTCGACAAAGGTATATTCCATGACCATCAAATCAGCCATTTGTGTCCATGTGATTTCGGCTTTCACTAAATCGCCCTCCGTCTCCCGGAAAGCAAACTCATCATGGCCAAGTTCTGTAAATTTTAATTCCATTAATCCCATTCCTCCTCAAGTCTATTTAATTTATACAAGCTTGCGTAATCCTGCCGCTTACAGGTTTATCTTCAACGGGCGAAGAGAGTCCTCGATTTCCTTGCGCCTCGGTTCGAGGAATGGCGGCAAAGCCAAGCCTTCTCCAAGTTCGTCTGCGTTTTCATCAGTCGCAAAGCCGGGGCCATCTGTCGATAATTCAAACAGGATTCCGTTCGGTTCTCTAAAATAAATCGCTTTGAAATAATGGCGATCCACTTCTCCAGACGTCTGAAAACCACGCGCCCGTAATCGTTCGTTCCACCGATGATACTCTTCATCAGTTTTCACACGGAACGCTACATGGTGCACACTGCCGCGGCCAGGACGCTCCGGCGGAAGATCTGAGCGTTCTTCTAAATGTATTTCGCCGCCTGGGCCGCCTTCTCCTGTAGTGTAGACAATTATTTCGGGTTGTCCTTCCACCACTGGCGCGTAGGCACCAACCTTTGAAAAGCCAAGGACATCCGTCAATACATTGGCTGTCCGTTCTGCTTTCCTCACCGTCAGTCTGACTGGCCCAAGCCCCCGGATGGCAAACGCTTCCGGCACACTTGCTCTTGTCCATGGTTTGCCGAATGGAATACCTTCTCCGTTATCGACGACCAGCATTAAACGGGAGCCTTCAAAATCCTGAAATTCGACAGTGTCACGGCCAAAGCGCTGGGTTGGTTCGCCGTGCGGAACGCCAAATTCACGAAAACGCTCTAGCCAATAATCCATCGCTTGTTGAGACGGGATACGGAAACCGGTATTGCTGATGGAAGTGACGCCCGGATAGGTCCTTCCCGCCATCGGGATATCAAAATAGGTCATGTCGGTTCCCGGCGTTCCTACTGCATCTGCATAAAACAAATGGTAGGAAGATGGGTTATCCTGATTGACACTTTTTTTAACAAGGCGCATTCCGAGAACGCGCGTAAAAAAGTCATGGTTTTGATCTGCATTGGCTGTAATCGCTGAAACATGGTGTATGCCTGCAACTTGCATGAAAAACACCCTTTCTTTATCTCGAATTCGAGATTGTTACCTTTAGTTTAGCATTCCACAGCATTTTTCTGCAAGATAGCTGTTTGCAGTTCACTAAGCAGTACAGACATACTAAAAAAGCTGACCTCGAAACCATGTAAATGATTTGTCGGATCAGCCTTCATTTCGTTCAATTATGTTGTTTTTACTTTATCCATACTGGTTATAAGCAAGCGGATTAGTTAAACCAGCCACGGACCGTATTGGCCAAATCACGGAAAAATTGTTTAACACTTTCCCAGAATCCTTCGTCATTGACGACGGTTTCGATTTTATCCCCGATTGTCTTGCTCAAGTCTTCCAATTCAGTTGACCATTTCGAGAAATCGATATCGAGTTGACGGATACGGTCCATCAAATCGACCAGTAATTGGCGGTCTTCTGGACTCAGTTCGATCTGGAGACGGCTCAATTGCTCCTCGACGATTTGTTCAACGTCCTCACGTGTAGCCGGATTTTGCTCGGCGATTTGCTTTTTGATTTCCGTCAGCAATTCGCTGACTTTATCTTGGTCGACGCCGCCTTCAGACAATTCCGTTGCAACGGATAATTCGTCATTGGCGACATCCGTCCGTTCAGGATCAAGTTGTTCCCCGTTCACTTCATAAGCTTTATAAATCCCAACAAGTGCTGAATGCCCCGTTACCGCTTTTGGCGCAGCGACTTCGACCGTTGCATTTTCAATGCCCGCCGTCAGCATGGCGTTGGCATACATATCTGTTGTCACTTGAGTAATATTGTCTGGGGTAGTGATCTCAATGACCAGCCCTTCGCCTTCTTCGGTGCGGGTAATTTTAGCCGAAGAATACATGCGCGCACGCGCGTCCCCGTCCTGAATGTAAGTGACCAAGTCTTGTCCGGTCACTTCGATTTCTTCCACTTCTGCTTCCCCAGCCACGTCCAGGCTTTCAGCGACTTGCGCCTTTTCGTCGGCGGATAAATCGCCTCCATAGACGACGATTGGCAAGCCGAATTTCTCATTTATTCCGACATTCGCGGATGCTGCGCCGGCAAACGCCAACATAAAAGCAAGCGCCAAAGCGGCCAGTGTCATTAATTTTTTCATCTTTTTTTGCCCCTTTCTTCAAATAGTAGTACGCATTTGAGGCAGAAAGGTTCCTTAACCGAGCATTTTTGTCCAGCCGTCTTCTTGCAAGATGCGACGTTCTTTGTAAAGCCGGCCGAGCGCGCGCTTAAATGCTGCTTTACTCATGCCGAACATTTCCATGATTTCATCAGGCGACGATTTATCGGTAAACGGCATTTGGCCACCCGCGTTTTCTAAATAGCGCAAGATTTCTTCGGCATCGTCTGACAGGCGTTCTTGTTTGCGTGGCAATAGCGAGCCGTTAAGCGTTCCATCGTCTTTGACATCGATGACGCGCACGGTTTTTTCTTCGCCGAGGCGTGGTTCTGCTTCGCGTTCTGATTCGTGGACAAAGACGCGGTAGTTCTCTGGTACCGTCAGCATGAATGAGCCAACCGGCAGCAAGCGATAAGCGCGTGCTTTCAAGTCTTTATTATAAACTTCTGCAGGTGCCGCTTCGTAGAGCTCCAGCACTTTTTCTTCTGTCGCCAAACGCCCGTATAGATCGCCATAGCGGTCTGTTCGGAGTGTCATGAAGATATGATCTCCTTGCGCTGGCCATAGTTCTTGAACTGGCGGCAAATCGGCTGGCAGCACGTATACTTCACGTGTCGTGCCGATATCAACAACTGCGCCTTCTCGCGGTGAAATTTTCAATACTTTTGCCCAGCCGTATTCACTCGGCAAAATATGCGGAATCATTGGAGTGGCGGAGATGCCGCCTTGACGGTTGCGGTATAAGAAGACTTCAATCTCCGTGCCGACCTCTTGCCCTTCTTCGATTTCCGATGCGTTCATTGTTACCTCATCCCCTGAACCATCTGTTAAGATCCACTGGGATGTGGAACGGTCTTTAATGTGCAATAATGCTTTCAATCCTGGATGCAAAGCCATGCTGCATACCTCCTCTATTTGGGTTAGCTGTTTTTTTGTTCTTTGCTCAACTTCTTCAATTTTTCCACTACATCTTGATCTTCTTCAAGCAACTGGACCAAGTCAGCGATGCGGTCGATGGAATTCCAGCTCAAATGATGCTCGATTCCTTCTACGTCATCGTAGATTTTGTCCTCGTCCACACCGATTAGCCGCAGGAATTGCTCGAGCAAGTCATGTCGCTGCAACAAGCGTTTTCCAAGTTTCTGTCCCTTCGGCGTGAGCATCAGCCCACGATAGCGTTCATAAATCAAATAGCCGTCTTTATCGAGTTTCTGTACCATCTTCGTCACGGATGATGGCAGCACCGATAGCGCCTCGGCAATATCCGAGACGCGCGCGTATCCTTTTTGCTCTATCAATGAATAAATGATTTCAATATGATCTTCCATACTTGGAGTAGGCAAATTCCGTTCCTCCCTCGCGTCGCTATGTTCAGTTTACTATACTGCCGCTTTGTGAACAACTGAGCACAAGCCCTAGACGCGAGCACGCCAAAGCGCGGAATAAAGGCAATTTTCCAACTTTCATAAATTTTGTATTGGGTGGTTATCTGGAGGTTTAGGGTTTTTTCGCTCAGGGTACTAATAGGTATAACACAAAAGATCGATAAACAGGAAAGGCAGGTGCAGAACATGGGACGTATTCTTTGGATTATTTTGGTAGTAATTCTTGCGGTATGGGTGATCGGATTCTTATTAGACGTAGCAGGCGGACTTATTCACATTCTTTTGATCATCGCAGCAATCGTCTTGATCGTGAACTTAGTGACAGGCAGGAAAGGTGTTTAGCTAAACACCTGACCTTTAAAAACCCCGAAACAGCAGTTTCCTCTGCTGTTTCGGGGGTTTTTTTATGCTCTCACTTTTGCATACACACATGTATCGCGGATCTTACCGTCATGTCTCGACAGGCTATCCTTACGCAAGATGCCTTCTAGGTCAAAACCAAGACGCTCCGCTACCGCACGGCTTCTAACGTTATCCGGATCACAACGGATTTCGACGCGGTTCGCTTGCAGCTCTTCAAAGGCAAAACGGGTGATGCGCTCGACCGCTTCTGTTACATAGCCTTGTCCTTCAAAGCGGCTGTCCACCCAATAGCCGATTTCAAATTTGCGCACTTCCCAGTCAATGCGGTGCAAGCCGCTCGAACCGATGAACTGTCCGCTGTTTTTATCGAAGAAATGCAGCCGCAGGTCTTTACGCAGTTCAAAATCCGCTGCCGCTTCGATGAGATTCGCCGTCATCACCGCAAGGTCCGGCTCGTTTTGCGCGAATGGCATCCATGGCCGCAATGCTTCGAGTGAATGGCGCACCGCTTCGTAGCTAAGTATAGCGTCTTCCTTTTTCGGCGCACGGATCAACAAACGCTCGGACTCGAAAACTTCCGGAAACTCCAGCAACACCGGATTGAACGGCGGCTCTGCCTTTGCTTGGACCGCATCATCCCACATGACCGGTGTCGTCACGCCCGCTTGCCAGTCTTCACGAGTCATGCCATAAGTCACCGCATCGTGGTAACGGTTTTGCTTGGGCGAGAACCACGCCTGGCGCAAATGCGCTTCCTTTACAAATCCGGTACGTTCGAAAGCTTTGCGCATCGCAAAATTATCGTGGCGTGTATGGCCTTCTAGGCGGATTTTTTTCTCCGGCAAGGAAAAGACGAAATCGGCGATCATGCGCAGCGCTTTCGGGCCATAGCCCTGGCCACGGTAGGAATCGGCAATCCGCAAATCGAACAGCGGAATCTCATCTTGTAAGTCGAAGATTTTCACCAATCCGACTTGTTCACCTTCATCATTTTCGATCCAAAAGGTTTTGACTTGATCTGATTTATAGCCGCCTTCAACGATTGTTTTTTCGATCAAGGCACGCACCGGGTGCTCATGGCCATGATAAGGCCACGAGTTTGTGGTCATAAATTCAATTAATTTTTCGTGCTCTTCCATAGTCCATTCTGTTAACTTCAAATCGTAACCTCCAAACGCCTCTTACTTCTGGACTTTCACCAGGCGCAATGCATTCAAGATGACCAATAGCGTAGCCCCCATATCCGCAAAAATCGCAATCCATAGAGTGAGCCAACCTGGAATGATCAATAAAAGCGCCAAGATTTTCAGTGCCAGTGCAAAGATGATATTTTCCTTTATTATACGCAAAGTTTTTCGGCTTAGTCGAATAGTATATGGAAGTTTTTCCAAATCATCCGCCATCAAGGCGATGTCGGCTGTTTCAAGCGCTGCATCTGTGCCCGCTCCGCCCATCGCGATTCCAATGTCGGACGCGGCGAGTGCCGGTGCGTCGTTGATGCCGTCGCCGATCATCGCCACGCGGCCATACTGCGCTTGCAGCTCTTTGACGGCGGTCAGTTTATCTTCAGGCATCAAGCCGGCACGGATATCCGTTACCCCGATTTCCGCGGCAATGGCTTTCGCCGTCGCAGGATGATCGCCCGTCAGCATGATGGTCTGCTGCACCCCGATATCTTTTAACTCTTGGATGATGCGGGGACTTTCCTCCCTGATGGCATCTGCCACGCCGATTACTCCGAATAAATGCTTGCCGGAAAATACCGCCATTGCGGATTTCCCGCTTTCTTGCAGGCGATATGCAGCTTCTGGTGCGTGGAATCCGTGCTCCTCTGCCCATTTCAAGCTGCCGACACGGATACGCGTACCGCCGATTTCCGCGTGCACGCCTTTACCGGTCAAGGATTGGAAACGCTCAGATGGATACAGTTCAGGTGCTTGTTTCGTGATGGCGCGGGCGAGCGGGTGCTGTGACAGAGATTCCACAGACGCCGCAAGCTTGACGACTTCTTCCCGCGTATAGCCTTCTTCTGGCAATACATCAGTCAATTCCGGATAGCCTTTTGTCAAAGTGCCGGTCTTGTCGAATGCGACTGCCTGGATGCGCCCGGTTTCTTCCAAATGAATACCGCCTTTGATAAGAACTCCCTGCCTCGCCGCATTGCCAATCGCTGTTACAATCGCAACAGGTGTCGACACGACAAGTGCACATGGGCAGCCAACAACGAGAACGGCCAAGCCTTGATAGACCCATAAATCCCAATTCCCTGTAATGAATCCTGGAACGAGTGCGACCAAAAATGCGACAGCGATAATCGCCGGCGTGTAGTATTTGGCGAAACGGTCGACAAATTGCTGAGAAGGTGCTTTTTCCGCCTGCGCCTCTTCTACTAGATGGATGATTTTCGCGATGGTTGTATCTTCTACCCGCTTAGTGACAGTCACTTCCAACGCGCCTTCTTCGTTCATGGTTCCTGCAAATACTTCGTCACCCGGCTGTTTTGTGGCAGGAATCGATTCCCCGGTGATCGCCGCTTGATTGACAGCCGACTCACCACGCAAAACGGTTCCATCCATAGCAATTTTTTGGCCAGGCTTGACGATTAACACGTCGCCGATCCGGATGTCTTCGGTCTCTAGCTCAATTAATTCCCCGTCGCGCTGAATCAATGCGCGGGAAGGAGCAAGATCCATCAGTGAACGAATCGATTGGCGCGCTTTGTTCATCGAGAACGATTCAAGCGCTTCGCTGATGGCAAATAAGAATACGACAACTGCGCCTTCCCGCCATTCCCCGATAATGACAGCACCAATAATAGCAATAGTCATCAAAGTTTTCATGTCGAATTCCAAACGGCCGAGGTTTTTTAAACCGGTCGTGAACATCCGGTAGCCGCCAATGAGCATCGATGCACCGAACAAGCCGATCGACGCTGGATGCGTCTCACCTAGCTGGAAGGAAGCGATAATGCCGACGAGCAGAAAGACAAAGGAAATGGCCGTCTCTACCGTCTGGCGCCGTTTGTAAAATGGGACATGCGGAACGCGTTGTTTTTCTGGATAGACGCGGATATGGTCGAATGCGCCCGCTTTTTCCAATTCTTCAATCGACACATTGCCATCGACCCGCAGTTTGGATGCGCCGAAATTCAATTCAACGTTTTTCGCCTCTGGCAGATTGCGGATGTTCTGTTCGAACTTTGCCGCACAGCTGGTGCATGATAAATTTTCAAGACGATAGGTTTTGCTCAACTGAAACACCTTCTTTCGCATGTTCATTCGCGATGGTCACCAGCTGACGGACGTGGTCATCCGCCAGTGAATAATAAATTTGTTTGCCTTTGCGCTCGGATTTCGCCAAATCCCGTTCACGCAAATACCGTAAATGATGAGATGCGGTCGCCGTTGAAGAACCGATCACAGCCGCGATGTCGCAGACGCACATTTCAGCTTCAATCGTCAGCGCATAGGCGATCTTTAAGCGTGTTTCATCCGCTAGCGCTTTGAACAGCGACGAAACGCCTGCTAGCTCGACCATATGTTTTTGGACACGATCGACTGACTCAGGATGAACTTTTGTAATCTCGCACACTTCTGTCATACTGCTCACACCTTTCATTCAAACCTTCATTTGATTGACTCCAGTATACGTCTTCTCAAACAAACAGTCAAACCATGATTTGAATGATAAGGAAGCTCCTCTGTTAATTCAAGGAATGCTATACTAAGAAAAACAATGACACCATAGAACAGGGGAGACGAATTATGTACCAACACGTATTGGTCGCTATCGATGGATCTGATCATTCAAAACGCGCCGCACACCATGCGATGCAACTTGTTAAAAACCACGTAGAAGCAGAAGTGACATTGATTTGTGCCGTCGACTATGGAAAATCCGAAAAGGAAAGCAATCGCGGGCTCACAAGCGAGCAAATCGCCGCAGCTACCCGTGAGTACTTGGCGCCTTTCGAAGACATTTTCCATCAGGCAGGTATCTCTGTGAAAAGCGCTATTGTCCATGGAGCGCCTGGGCCAGCAATCGTCTCACATGCCAACGAACACCCTTACGATCTAGTCATTATCGGCAGTCGCGGCTTGAATCCTGTGCAGGAATTTGTGCTCGGCAGCGTGAGCCACAAAGTAGCCAAGCGCGTTAAAGCGCCAGTCTTAGTCATCAAATAAAACGCAAAAACCGTCCCGCTGATTTAGCGGAACGGTTTTTTTATACAGAAGCAATGGAATAGCCGGCCGCAAACAGCAACAAGCCACAAATAAGCGTCGCGGAAATATAAAATGCACCGCGTTTCCACTGGCCATCTTCAAAATCTTTCACGCTATCGAGCGCCATTGTTGAAAACGTCGTGAACGCTCCGAGAAAGGCAAAGATGCTAGAAGATGCCGGCAAGCCTGCCCCAATACACGCACCGATCACGAACGAACCGGCGCTGTTGACGAACCATGTCGCGAGCTTCGGCTGATGCGCACGGGTTTCCACCGCCACGTAACAAAGATAGCGCGCAACCGCCCCGAGAAAACCGAATACGGCGATATTGATCATTCGACCGCCCCCTTGCGTCCCGCCAAGAGTCCGAAAGCTGCTGCTGCAATCGATGCAGCCGTCATGCCACAAGCATATATCAGGCCAGCCAGCAAAGACGAGTCAAGCAAGCGAAACCAATCTGCCGAAAAGGCGGAAAAACTCGTGAACGAACCGATTAGCCCAGTCGAGACGAACAACCGCGTCTCCGCTGAACGGGTTACTAACCGGGCGGCTGCGATGCCGATGAAAAAACTCCCAACAATATTCACCAGCCACAAGCCCATCCCCGCGCCAACGAATTGAAACACGGCCGCGCGAAGCAGCGATCCGGCCATGCCGCCAAATCCTACAGCCAATATCTTTTTCATAAAATCCTCCGTACATTTTTCTTCAGTATACCTTATTCAGGAGTAAGCGTTAATTCGGCCCCTTCCACTTCGCCTTCGATCTGGGTTTCATGAAAATCGCCTTGCGCCCATTTGTCGACCTGGTTATGGAAAAAGTCGGATTTCATATGTCCACTGAGCCCTGGGCCAACGATATGATAGGCTTTCGACAAATCAGCCAAATCGGCGACAAAACGCCACGATGCCCCGTGGTCAACATCGCCATTATCGTTGAACGCCGCTGCTTGGACGGTGATGTTCGAACCGCCCACCGGCACTTTATCTGGATTTAAGAACTGCTCGAGAATTGGCGACGCCCCAGCAACTGGATGCGGGAAGGTCAATTGATGATACTCGCCCCATTCCCAGTCTTCCGGATCGCTGCCTTGCGCTGTTTCGATATCCTCAAGTGCCAGCTCCAGTGAGTCGGCTAGCCATTTTCCGGTGCCGCCGTATTCACTGACCCACGCGCCCTCGTCTCCTTCAAAAGACCGGCGCAATAAAGCATCTGTGATATGATTTTTGCCCGACAGCATAGCATAGACGTCTTCAGGAAATTGGTCCTCAAATAAAGTGTCTGGCAATTGACGCATCCACGTATGGAACACAAAAGGCGCTGCTTGCCCGGCACTATCGACTTGGTCCCAACTGCGCAGCATTTCGAATAATTCTTCGTGTTCATCCGTCACGTTTTCGACTTCTCCGATCATCCCTTCAAGAAATTCGGCAGCGTACAAATTCTTCTGGTCCATTTGCAAGTCCATCATGTCTTGTGCGGTCAGTTTATCGTTGCTCTCCAGCACTTCCGCTATGCGCTCATAGCGGTAAGATTGCGCCCAAAAATCTGTGATGTGGTAGGGATAGCTATCATCTACCACCTGGTTATTGGCCGTTGCGATAAAGCCAGATTCCGGATTGACCGAGCGCGGCAATTCATCGAATGGCACATAGCCATCCCAGCCGTATTCTGCAGAATCGCCTGGCACCGGCAATTGTCCATCGCCTTGCTTGCGGATCGGGATGCGACCGTTCGCTTTGTATGCAATTGTTCCATCGGTCGATGCAAAGACGAAATTTTGTGCAGGCGCCTGGAAATCTTCCAATGCCGTTTCGAACTGTTCCCAGTTTTCCGCTTTGTTGAAATTTAACACAGCTTGCAATTCCAGTGTCGGCTCCAGTGCCGTCCATTGCATCGAAAAGACGGCGGATGGTTCTTCTTCCTCGTACAAGACCGGTGAGACGATTGGGCCGTGGCGAGTAACGAGCACTTCAAAGTCGACGGTCTCTCCGTCTTTTACCTGGATTGGCTCATCTAGCACCTCTGCTTGCTCCCACTCTCCTTCGTAGCGGAACTGTGTCGGATCATCAGGATTCGGCGTTTCAATATACAAATCCTGCACATCCGGTCCGACGTTCGTCACGCCCCACGCGATTTGCTCGTTATGGCCAAGAATGATTCCCGGAATGCCTGCAAAAATGACGCCGCTGACATTTTGCTCGGGTGACTCCAAATGCATTTGGTACCAAATCGATGGCGTGCTGAGCCCGAGATGCGGATCGTCCGCCAACAGCGGCAAGCCGCTTTCCGTCTTATCCCCAGACACAACCCAGTTATTGCTGCCGTTGAATTCCGGCGGGATGACCGCTGGATCGAACGCGCCGGCAACCGTCACCGGCTGTTGTTGATTGGCCGCTAAAATCGCAGGTGCCTCTTCCGGATAGCGGATGAACAATTCACGCGCTTTATCTTCCGGGAATTCATTTAGCGCCCAGTGCCTGACCGCCAGCGAATTCCAATGGCCGCCGAGATCATAAGCCATGAATTTGCCGATTGCCAAAGAATCAACCGGTGTCCAAGGTTCCGGTTCATAGCCGAGCAACGCGAATTCATAGCTCAGTCGCCCCTCTTCTTTTGCTTCCTCGATGTAGGCATTGACGCCTTCTGCATACCACTCGAGCACTTGCTTCGCTTGTTCACCATAGCCATCCCAGGACGCTTCACCCGCTCGGCGCAAGCTAAAGGTGCGAAAGTATTTATCGGTATCGACTGCCGCTTCCCCAATCACTTCAGCCAATCGGCCGCTTGCCTGCCGTCTGGATAAATCCATTTGAAACAAGCGGTCCTGCGCTTGTACATAGCCTTGCGCGCGGTACAGATCCGCGTCGCTTTCAGCCCGTATATGCGGCACTCCAATGTCGTCCCGTACGACCGTCACTTGTTCCTCCAATGCCGCGACGGCTACTTCTCCTTCAATGACTGGTTTCGACTTCGATATGTAAACGTTTGCAAAAATAACTGCGGCGATGCCCAGCACGACCAACGTGCCGAATGCGATCAATAGCCACTTCCCCCACTTTTTCTTGTTCATGAATGAATCCCCCTTTTCGTTTTTCTTTCGACTGAGGGCGTGGAAAATCCTTCCTCTCCATTGAAAAAAGCTTGCCGCAGCGGCAAGCTTAATTGACAAAATCTTCTTCTCCAAGCACCAGTTTCACTTTTGGCACTTGCTTCTTTTCCGTGAGCACATACAAAACGTCCCCTTTTCTGAGACGCGTCGTCCCCGTCGGCATGACCAGTTTACCTGAACGGATGATGGCACTGATCAAGGTTTGGTTCGGCAAGCCGATCGTCTGAACCAATTGGCCAGCAAAAGGCGATTTCTCCGACAGCTCGACTTCGAGCATTTCAGCATTGGCCCGGTCCATCGACACCAGTTCCAAGGAATGGATGCGTTTTGGGACTGGACGGCCGTTCAAGCCGAGTTTCTCTGCAAAAAATGGGATGGTCGACCCTTGCAGCAAGGCAGACGTTAACACGATGAATGATACGATATTGAAAAACAAGATGCTGTTTTCCATGCCGGCGAGCATTGGGAACGTTGCAAGAACGATCGGTACCGCTCCGCGCAGCCCTGCCCAGGACATGAACAGTTTTTCTTTCACATCATAATCGAAAAATGCCGTACTGATGAAAACAGCGACCGGACGCGCCACAAAAATCAACACGAACGATAGCACAAGCCCTTTCCAAATCAATTCCCAATCAGCCAATTGGCTCGGGAAAACAAGTAGACCGAGAATGACGAACATGACGATTTGCATGAGCCAAGCGAATCCTTCATGGAAAGAAATAATCGAATAGCTATGCGTCAAATCACGCGTACCGATGACAAGGGCTGCCAAGTAAACGGCGAGCAAGCCGCTGCCGCCAAGAACAGATGTAAAACTATAGATGAAAATCGCAAAACCCGCGGCAAGCACCGCGTACAGCCCGGATGCATCAAGCCTGATCCGGTTGATGGTCCATGACGCAAAAAAGCCAAGCGCGAGCCCGAGAACTAAGCCCAACCCCATTTGAAGCAGGAAACTGCCGAGCATCGTCCACACCGATGAATCCGGGATCATGATCAATTGCACGAAAGCGATGGTCAAAAACATCGCCATCGGATCGTTCGTTCCTGACTCCGCTTCGAGCGTTGAAGAGATTTTGGATTTGATATTTTGGCCTGCGAGCACTGAGAATACTGCTGCGGCATCCGTCGAACCGACAATGGAGCCTAACAACAAAGCTTGCAGCCAAGTTAACTCAAACACATAATACGCTGCGACAGCGACAATGCCTGTCGTGATCAAAACCCCAAGCGTCGCCAGAACGATTGAACTACCGAGTACAGGCCGGATATGCTTCCACTGAGTTTGCAATCCGCCTTCGAAGAGAATAATAATGAGGGCAACAATTCCGACCATTTGTGCGAATTCTGCATTGGAAAAATAAATAAGACCAGAAACATCGCTTCCTAAAACCATGCCGAGAAACATAAACAAAACGAGTGAGGGAACACCGGCGCGTGCGGATACTTTGGTCATCAAAACGCCAGCCAGCAGGAAGATCCCGCCGATCAAAATGATGCCGTCTACACTAAAATTCTGTATATTGACCACCTCTCCCGTAAATTACTTTGAATTCATTATATCATAATAATGGCCCTTCTTAAAAAAGCGGCACTCCATATACGGAGTGCCGCTTACTGAAATCATGCCATGTCTTCGCCAACAATTTTCACTTCTAGCTCCAAATCGATGCCGAAGTTTTCGAACACTGCTGTTTTCACCATTTCGATCGTTTGAATATAATCATTGGCCGTGGCGTTGTTTTTATTGACGATAAATCCGGCGTGTTTTGTCGAAACTTCCGCCCCACCAAATCCTCTGCCCTGCAATCCGCTTTCCTGAATCAGCTTACCGGCAAAATTGCCCGGCGGCCGCTTGAAAACACTTCCTGCTGAAGGGAATTCAAGCGGTTGCTTGCTTTCCCGTTGGAACGTCAAATCAGTCATTTTCGCATCAATGACCCGCTGTTCGCCAACTTCGAGCCCAAACTCAGCAGATAAAACATAAAAGCCTTTTTTCGTGATGATGCTTTTCCGGTAGCCGAGGTCAAGTTCATCTTTAGACAAGACCAGCTTTTCTCCCTCTTTCGTCAAGACGGTTGCCTGAACGATCACATCTTGAATCTCACCGCCGTATGCGCCGGCATTCATCGCCATTGCACCGCCGATCGAACCTGGGATGCCGCAGGCAAATTCCAAACCTGTCAGTTGGCGGTCCGCGGCTGCGCGAGATACAACTTTAATGTCGGCCCCGCCTTGTGCGATGACCGTTGTTCCATTAATCATGATGCCATCCAGCTTTTTGAAGGTCAGAACGATTCCACGGACGCCGCCATCACGGACGACCATATTAGAGCCATTTCCGAGCATCAACAAGGGAATATCATTGTCATATGCATATTTCACAGTATAAGCTACTTCATCTTCAGTTGTCGGTGCTACAAATATATCGGCCGGCCCGCCCATTTTCGTCAATGTATGCAAATGCAAAGGCTCGTCCATTTTAACGTGATCTTCCGCCACAAAACGGCGCAGATCCGTCAACCAAGTTTCTTTCATCATTCCAAGCAAATCCCTTCTAAACTTTTCGCTCTTAATAGTATCCATTTTTCATCAAGTTTTGACAAGTGATATTGCCTTGTTAAGGACTAAAGTCATTCTATTTTTATCTTGAATTAAAAATAAATTAATTAAAACCTATTGACTTCGAGATATTAACTAGCTATAGTAAAGCTAACACATACGAAACTGGAGGAATAACTTATGAAAAAATGGACAGTAGACCAAGCGCATTCAGAAATTGGGTTTTCCGTAAAACACATGATGATCTCAAAAGTAAAAGGCTCTTTCGGTTCTTACGAAGCACAAGTGGAAGCAGACGAAAACAACCTGGAAAATGCCTTGATTGATTTTAAAATCGATGTCACTAGCATTGATACCAACAATGAAGACCGTGATAACCACTTGCGCTCTGCAGACTTTTTTGACGCTGAACAGTATCCGCACATCACATTCCACGCGAGCGATATCCAGAAAAAAGATGATGACGAATACGAACTTCGAGGCGAGTTGACGATCAAAGACGTTACGCGTCCTGTAACATTCGAAGCAGAATACGGCGGCAAAGCCACCAATCCTTGGGGCGTTGAAGTCGTGGCCTATCACGTCAACGGCAAAATCAACCGCAAAGATTTCGGATTAACTTGGAACCAGGCACTTGAAACAGGCGGCGTACTCGTCGGCGAAGACATTAAATTGAACTTGGAAATCCAAGGAAATCCAGCATAAGAAAAAGGAAGCAGTCAGCGCTGCTTCCTTTTTTTTATATGCCGCCTTCTAGTTTCTTCAGAGGTTTGACTGCAGGCCCTTCCAATACTTCTCCGGTATGCGAGAAGCGCGAGCCGTGGCAAGGGCAATCCCACGAAGTTTCCGCGTCATTCCACGCCACGTCACAGCCCATATGCGTACAAGTCGGTTTGACTAGATGCACTTGGTTGTATTCATCGCGGTAACCGCCCACTTTTTTGCCGTCCACTTTGACTAAACCGCCCTGCCCTTTTTGCAGGTCGTCAATGGTCTTGGACGCTTTTTTCAATTTGCCGCTCACCAGTTCTTTCGCCACCGATGCATTGTCTTTCAAGAAGCTTGCTGCATCAGCCGCTTTCACTTTCGGCCGTGTCGGGTCGAAAAGTTCGGCATAGGGGTTGTCGCGGCCAACGATTTGGTCTGTCAAGATCCGTCCGGCAATGGCACCGTTCGCCATCCCCCATTTATGGAATCCCGTCGCGACGAGAATATTTTCATAACCCGCGGTGATGGTCCCCACATATGGGATTTTATCCAACGTCGTCATATCCTGTGACGACCAGCGATAGGGAATGTCTTTTGCAGCGAAATAATCTTCGCCGAACTTCGCCAGGTTCTGGTAATGTTCTATCGTTTCGACGGAACTTTGGCCTGTTGCATGACCATCCCCGCCGAGCAACAGGAGGTTTTCTCCGCCTTCTCCTGGCGTAAACCGGATCGACCGGGACGGACCATCAGCGCTGATGTACATGCCTTCGGGAATCTTGCCTTCGGTTCGGACCGCAATGGCATAAGATCGGTTGACGGAAAGCCTAGAGAAATACATGCCGTCGAAATCATTGAATGGATAATGCGTAGCGACCACTACTCGATCGCAAGACAAATGAGACAGATTTTCCATCTGGAGGACCGGGTCCTTTTTACTGAGAATTTTCATGGCGCGGCTTTGTTCATGAATGTCCACGCCCATTTTCTCCATTTCTTTGACCAGTCCTGCTAAAAATTTCACAGGGTGGAACTGCGCCTGATTGCGCATGACGAGCGCTTCGGTCACAGGAAACGGCAGCTCGGACTCCTCGCGCGCAAGACCGCCGGCAATGCCGAGTGTTTCATAGGCTTCCGCCTCTTGTTCCAACAGCTTGACCGTGGCATCTTTGGTTGAATAAATGAATGCATCTCTATGCGAGAAATCACAATCGATGTTCAATTCCCGGGCTGTCTCTTCGATGAACTTCAACCCGGCCATATTAGCTTCATAATAAAGCTTCGCTTGTTTCTCTCCCGCCAGCTTGATCAACGAAGCATAATAAAGCCCATGCTGTGCCGAAATTTTTGCAGTCGTATAGCCCGTAACGCCATCGATCAATTTCCCGGCATCAAGAAGCGTCACTTTCTTGCCTTCTTTCGCCAGTAAATAGGCTGTAATAACGCCGGCGATGCCCGCTCCCACTACCGCGACTTCCGTAGATTTATTGCCGGAAAATTCCGAGTAATCCGGCAGTTCCTTATGAGCTCTCCAAAAAGATTCGTTCGATTCGGGAATTCGGTAATGCTGTTCATTTTGAGACATGCTGCCCCTCCTTTATTGAATGTTTTGCTTATTGACTGTCTACCCCCATGTGGAAATTACTAATCAACGAATGCACGAGGCTTGCCTCGGACATTCGTTTGCGAGGCTTGAACGCAGTGAAAGTCGAGCAAATAAATAGCTAATACAGCTGAGTCTATTTATTTGCGACGCATCTGCACCGCAGATGTGGGAGCAAGCGAACGAGGCTTGCCTCAGACATTCACTTGCGTGGCTTGAGCAAAGCGAAAGTCGAGCAAAGCGAAAGTCGAGCAAAGTTGATAATGATCTAATAACTGCGCCAACTAGCGATAGTAGTGCTGCCGCTCGGACACTGGCAAATCTACACAAAAAAAGACGGCAACGCCGAAGCGTTGCCGTCTTGTTATTCATTATGCATTTACGTTAGAAAGCGTTCCTGCTGATTCTTTCACACGCTCCATGCCTTCTGCAATGATCTGCTCAGCACGGTCTGGGTACATATTGTGGCCTTCGATGATGACTTCTTCGATATCCATGATGCCAAAGAAATTCATGATGCCACGGATATAGTTGACGCTCATTTCGCTAGGCGCCATTTCCGGTGTTGAATAGACGCCGCCGCGTGCGTTCAAGATAATGACTTTCTTCTCCGGTACCAAGCCAACTGGGCCTTCTTCCGTAAATTTGAACGTCATGCCCGCACGGTAGATATAATCGATGAACGTCTGCAACGCGGCAGGAATCGTCAAGTTCCACAATGGGAATGCAAAGACGACAACGTCAGCATCCATGAATGCGTCCATTGCTTTGTTAGCAGCCGTCAAAATACGCTGTTCCAATTCCGTTAATTCTTCAGCCTGTGCGGATTTCTGCATGGCATCGAAGAAGTCTTGCCCGAAATACGGCATGTCTTCTGCAAATACATCAAACGTGTTGACCTCTGCATCCGTCTTCAAGTTATCCATGAAGACTTCGTGCATTTTACTAGAAACGCCCTCAGAAGCTGGGCGGTTATTGGCTTTTACGACCAGAATATTTTTCAATTAAAAAACCCCTTTATCCTATTAATATTATTCTTTAATTCGAGACTTTTTAATTATAAGTAATTCGAGACATAAAGTCAACGCGCTTGCTCAAGCTATTCGCCGTCGCAAGCGTCCCCTGTACAAAAGCTCGTTTTCGCTTTTCCCATTGGCTTCAACGCTGGACGCAAGCCTTCTTCTTCGCCGATTTGCTCTAGCGCTTCGATAAAGGCTTCGAGCGGCTGGGCGCCGGAAATGGCGTATTTACGGTTGACGACAAAGAATGGCACGCCTTGCACGCCGATCTGACCGGCCTCTTGGATGTCCCGTTCGACCTCGCTTGTAAATTGATCTGAATCGAGTACAGACGCCGCCTGTTCACGGTCTAGCCCCGCTTTTTCAACAATCAATAACAAAGTATCCGCATTGCTGATATTTTGTGCTTGTTCGAAATAATGGTGCATCAATAGCTCGGTCAACTGATGCTCGCTGCCTTGCGTTGCCGCCCATTTCACAAGCCTATGGGCCGAAAATGTATTAGCGTGCGGCATGTTTTCCACATCGTATTGCAGATTGAATGCTTTCGCCTGTTCTGCAACGCCAGTGCTCATTTGTTTTGCCTGTTCGATGCTTTGACCCATTTTTTCCGCCAAATGTTCGTAGGCTAGCCTATTGGAATCCACTGGCGCATGCGGGTCCAATTCATAAGCTTTAAAGCTGATCTCCGCTTGGCTTTCGTAGCCTGAACGTTTGAGTGCTTGTTCTAATGTGCGCTTTCCTATATAACAGAATGGGCAAACGTAATCTGACCAAACTTCGATTTCCATATCTATTCACCTCGCCACTTACTATAGCAATGACATAGATACGCCACAATTTTTTTGCTTGAAGAAAATTTCCAGCACAAAAAAACTGACTCCCTATGAGGGAATCAGCTTAAGGCTTCAGTAATGACTGGAACGATTTGTTTTTTTCTCGAGACGACGCCCGGCAGGATTACCCGGTTGTTCTCGACAGTCGATTGGAAAGCCGATTCGATGATATCTGAACGGCGTCCAAGGACGATCGCTTCCGAATTATTGTTCAGGATGTCGGTGACAACGAAGGCGAAAAGGTCCAAGTCTTTAGCCACAACCGTGTTGTTGATCAGCACTTCCAACTCCGCTTGGCGATCCAGCACTTCAGATACATCGATCGCATTGACTTGCGCCACTTCAAAACGATGTTCGCCGGCTTCGAATTCTTTGGAATCAAGTGAAATCAAATCTTCCAGCGTTTTATTGCTCAAGTCCGCTCCTGCTTTTAACATTGCAAGGCCATATTCTTCGGCATCGACACCAGCGATCTCTGCCAGTTCTTTCGCCGCTTGAATGTCTTGCTCTGTACAAGTCGGGGATTTGAACAGTAAAGAATCCGAAATGATGGCAGATAGCATGAGTCCAGCGATATCAGTTGGCACTTCGACCGCATGTTCTTTATAGAGTTTCAAAAGAATAGTCGCTGTACATCCGACAGGCTCTGCACGGAAATAAAGCGGATCCGTTGTTTCGAAATTGGCGATCCGGTGATGATCGATCACTTCAATCACTTGCACTTCATCGATATCATCGATGCTTTGCTGGCGCTCATTATGGTCGACAAGGATGACTTGCTTCACTTCGTCTGATGCGCGTTTCACGAATCTTGGGGTTTGGGCGTTGAACTGTTCGAGCGCAAAAACAGTCTCATTGTTCGGTTCACCGAGGCGAATGGCTTCAGCGTCCATTCCGAGTTCTTTTTTCAAGTGGGCATAAGCAATTGCCGAACAAATCGAATCAGTGTCCGGATTTTTATGACCTAATACAAAAACATTTGACATGAATGATGGCCTCCTGGCTTGTGTAGTTTCTGAGATTATTCTATCACAAATTAGCTCTTCAGAAAAAATCTGCGACAGAAAACCTATTGTAGCAAAGCTTTCTGTAACTAAATAAGCAATAATTTTTAGAATTATCAGTATTTTTAAAAATTAATGTGTACTTTAGCCCGTTTGAATGGTATTATATGACTAACTAATCCTATAATTTTGGAAGGAAGAGGTGCCAGTGACTATATTATTGGAAAAGAAATACATTCCACTATCCCATTACTTTGAAGCAGCCACCAATTCAAGCATCCGTTTGACCTTCTCGGAAATTGAGCAGATTATGGGCCAGACCTTGCCCAACGCTGCCTATTTGAACAAAAGTTGGTGGAAAAAATCCAAGCCTCCAGCGAAGCATTTCCATGCCTGGATGGACGCTGGCTACCGCGTGACAGATATTGAACCTGATCGTTATGTGGTGTTCGAAAAAGCGGATGCTAAAAACACAGCCTCTAACGCAGAGGCTGAGGATAAAGACATTTTGTTGATCCGCACAGCAGAACATGGGGACGCCCGGTCGCTAGCCTTGCTTCAAAAAGCTGTAGAGGCTGAATCCGATTTCATGCTTTATGGCAAAGATGAACGTTCCCTCTCTACCCAGCGCGTCCGTAAACAAATCATCGAATGGAAACAAAGCGGCCACTCCGCCATTATTATCGCCATCTTGAACGGCCAGCACGTTGGCTATCTGATGGTCATCGGCAACGAAGCAAAACGGGCAGAGCACCGGGCAGGACTAGTTCTCGGCCTGCTCAAGGAGGCGCAAGGAAAAGGCATCGCCAAGTCACTTCTTGAAAAAGCGGAAGACTGGGCTAAACAAAAAAACATCTCGCGTCTTGAACTGACAGTCGTCGAAGCTAACGACCGCGCCCGTAAGCTGTATGAAAAAGCAGGCTTCCAAGCAGAAGGTACACGCCAGCGCTCATTGATCATCGATGGCAAAGAACACGACGAAATCTACCTGGCTAAGTTTTTAGATTGAGCCAAGAAATTCAAAAAACGCCCGTCCATTCACAGTCGAATGGAGGGCGCTTTTTATTGCATCGATTAATTGAGTACTGTTAACCATAGATACAGCCCGGTCAAGGTGATGAACAAGGTCGGGACAGTGAGGATGATGCCGACCTTGAAATAATAGCCCCAGCTAATTTCGACGCCTTTCGTTTTCAAGACATGCAACCATAAAAGTGTCGCAAGTGAACCAATCGGCGTGATTTTCGGCCCGAGGTCAGAGCCGATGACATTGGCATAAACTAAAGCATCACGCATGACGCCATTCGTACTTGTCTCCGCAATGGCCAATGCATTGATCATGACGGTCGGCATATTGTTCATGCCCGACGACAAGATCGCCGCGATAAAGCCCATGCCGATCGTCGCTGCGTACAATCCATGTCCTGCGGTCCATTCGATTGCCTGTGCGAGCACCGACGTAAGCCCCACGTTGCGCAAGCCGTAGACGACGACGTACATGCCAATCGAGAAGAAGACGATCGCCCACGGTGCGCCTTTTAGCACGGTCATCGTTTCGACGTGCTTGCTGTTGCGTGCAATCGCCAGGAAGATGATCGCGATGGAACCAGCGATCAAGGAAACTGGAATCTCCAGCGATTCACTCATGAAGTAACCGACCAGTAAAATCGCCAGCACGACCCAAGACAAGCGGAAGATGCGGATATCTTTAATCGCCGTATCCGGTTTTTTCAACACGCTCGGATCAAAACGGCCCGGGATGTCTTTTCTAAAGAATAAATACAGCACAAGCATGCTCGCCAGGATACTGAATAAGTTTGGAACCACCATATGCAAAGCGTATTCCGTAAAGCCGATACCGAAGAAATCAGCCGAGACGATATTGACCAAGTTGCTGATAACGAACGGCAAAGACGCTGTATCGGCGATAAAGCCGGATGCCATGATAAACGGCAAAATCATCGTATCGCGGAATTTAAGCGCCCTGACCATTGCGAGAACAATCGGCGTCAAGATCAACGCCGCGCCGTCATTGGCGAATAAGGCAGCGACTACTGCACCGAGCAAGGTGACCAGCAAGAACATGCGCAAGCCGCTGCCTTTGGCAAAACGCGCCATATGTAAAGCTGCCCATTCGAAAAAGCCGATTTCATCCAAAATCAAGGAAATGATAATCAAAGCGACAAAAGTCAATGTCGCATTCCACACAATCCCCGTCACGTCCCACACATCGCCAAAGTCCACGACGCCAAATATCAGCGCGACCACAGCCCCAGCAATCGCCGACCAGCCGATCGACAATCCGCGTGGCTGCCAAATCACAAAAAGCAAGGTCACAAGGAAAATAATAATTGCTAACCAAACATCCATTTCATCTACAACTCCTTAAGTACAATTCACTTTCTTGCCTTCAGCGATCAATGATTCTACTGTTCTTTCGGGCTCTGGCAACATCGCTAGAAGTGTGATCAGCACCTCGAAAAGCTCATGCCCTTCATTAAGCGACCAGATCGTCCAACGCCCCCGCTTTTCTTCGCAGATCAATTGCGCCTGCTTCAACTTGCGCATATGCTGGCTGATGGCCGGCTGCGACATATCCAGCAGCTCCGTGAATTCGCAGATACACAAGGCCTCTTTCGACAAGTATTTTAATATCAACATGCGATTTTCATCGCCGACCGCTTTCAAGCTTTGTTCCATTTGTTGATAGTCCATTTCATCCACCCCTTTTAGCAACAGCCTTCATTATATAAGCGATCGCTTATATATACAAGAGGCCATCTCCATTTTCTAGAAGTGTTCATACAAAAAAACCGCCCCCATTACGGGAGCGGTTGGATGGTTCCTTATTTGTTTTCGAGCAATTTCAATGACTCGCGGTTGAATGCCGGGATATCGTCCGGCTGGCGGCTTGTCACCAATTGATTCTGGCAGACCACGACTTCTTCATCCACGACGGTTGCACCGGCATACTCCATATCGACTTGGATCGACTTGAAGCCTGTTGCTTTACGCCCTTCCAAAGCTTTCGCCGTGATCAATAGCTGTGGCCCGTGGCAGATCGCAAAGACTGGTTTCTCCGCATCCATGAACGCTTTCGTGAACGTCACGAAACGATCGTCACCGCGCAATTGGTCTGGCGAGAAACCGCCTGGTAACAACAGCGCATCAAATTCATCCGGGTTCACATCATCGATGCCTTTATCGATCGTGACGACGGCTTCACCTTGCTTGCCGGTCACTTTCTTGCCCGCTTCCTTTTCGATATTGATCAGTTCATGGCCTGCTTCGTTAAACGCTTTTGCCGGCTCTGTATATTCCACATCTTCGAACATATCTGTAATCAACGTTGCAATTTTTGCCACTTTCCTTCACTCCTTCTGTTTATGTGCTCCCTCTCAGTATTCCACGAATTGGAAAGCTTAAACATCTGGATTACGGACGGAATTTTGAGACAAACGGATTTTCCGACTCCCAGAAGCGGTACGGATAATGGACCGCTTCCTGCGAATTTCCGATGCCGACGCGAGGCCCTGTCGATACAGCATGAACAGCACCCCCCTCAGCAATGTACAGCGGGCGCTCGGTAAAATGATGACCGTTATAGTCCATCGTGATGCCCAGCGCTTTTGTCAATTTACCCGGCCCATTCGTCCACTGCTTCATCGGCATGTGGTGGCCTCTGCGCTCTGCCATGAATTCGGTGCCTTCAATCGGTTCGACCGCACGAATCAGGATGGCACGCGGCTCATCTTCCGGCCCGCTGACGACATTCACTAACGTATGGGTATGCATTTGATACGTATATACAAGGCCCGATCTGCCAAACATCACTTCTGTCCGCTTCGTACGGCGGTTACCAAAACTGTGCGCAGCCCGGTCTTCCGCCCCCATATAGGCTTCGGTCTCAACGATCCGGCCGGCAACAATTCCCTCAGGCCCTTCGTGGACCAGAATTTTCCCTAACAAGTCGCGCGACAACTCTAGTGTCGGCGCCTCGAAATATTTCGCATTCAACGGTTCGAACATAACGAATCCCTCCTGAGGGCATTATACCGAATGAGGAGCCGTTACTGCATCAATCAACGGTTCCACGTCTTCAATGCGCCCTTCGTGGAAAGCTTGGACGATTGCGCTGCCGACGATAAACCCGTCGACATCATCCCGCAGCATATCGACGTGGCTTTCTTTAGAAATGCCAAATCCAGCATAGACCGGTACAGGGCTTAAATCCCTTACCTTGCGTGTAAATGCGCCGACTTCTTCTGCCAGCTCATCGCGGCTCCCGGTAATGCCAGTGACCGTCACTGCATAAACAAAACCTTCTGCCTGCTTCAAAATCTCTTCCAGGCGGCTGTCGATCGTTGTCAACGTGACGAGTTGAATCAGCACAAGCTCCTGTTGTTTGGCGAATGGCTCGATCAATTGACGATGCTCAAACGGCAAATCCGGAATGATGATGCCGGATGCCCCTGCTTTTTTCGCTTCTTGTGTAAAACGCTCCGCGCCAAAGCGAATGACCGGATTCAAATAAGTCATGATGACGAGCGGCACTTTCACTTCAAAGTCAAAGCGCTGCATCTCTTCCAATACTTTTTCTAAGGTAATTCCTTCAGCAAGCGCCCGGTTGCCTGCAGCTTCGATCGTCGGGCCATCAGCGACTGGGTCCGAGAACGGAATGCCGACTTCAATCGCCGTCACGCCGCGCTCTTGCAAATGCTGGATCTGCTCACCCAATTTTTCAATTCCACCGTCTCCTGCCATGATATAGGCGACAAAGGCTTTATGTCCTGCTTGCTTTAATTCTGCTAATCGTTTCATGACAGCCCCTCCAATTTCTCGGCGTATGTCGCCATATCTTTATCGCCTCTGCCGGATACGCAAATGACGAGTATTTCATCCGTTGTCATCGACTGGGCTTGTTTTTTCGCCTCTGCAATCGCATGGGCAGATTCCAAAGCCGGAATGATGCCTTCAAGGCGCGACATCTCAATGACCGAGGCAAGCGCCTCATCATCTGTAATCGCTTCATAGGTCACGCGCCCGTTGTCCGCAAGGTGAGCGTGTTCCGGGCCGATGCCCGGGTAATCGAGCCCGGCAGAAATCGAATGCGCTTCTTGCACTTGCCCGGCATCGTCTTGCAAGATCTTCATCATAGCCCCGTGCAGCACACCTTCCGATCCTTTAGTTAAAGTAGCTGCATGGCGATCCGTATCCACGCCTGCTCCAGCCGCTTCTGCGCCGATCAAGTGGACCGATGCATCTTCGATAAACGGGTGGAACATGCCGATCGCATTGGAACCACCCCCGACACATGCGACAATCGCATCTGGCAGACGCCCTTCTTTTTCTAGGATCTGCCGTTTTGTTTCTTTGCCGATGACGCTTTGGAAATCGCGCACCATCGTCGGGAATGGATGCGGCCCAAGAGCTGAGCCAATCAAGTAATGCGTATCTTCGACATTGGTGACCCAGTAGCGCAGCGCTTCGTTTACCGCATCTTTCAGCGTGCCGCTGCCTTTTGTAACACTTTCTACGCGCGCGCCCAATAATTTCATGCGGAATACATTCAGTTGCTGGCGTTTGATATCTTCTTCACCCATGAAGACGACACAGTCCAAATCGAACAACGCACAAATGGTAGCCGTCGCCACGCCATGCTGGCCAGCTCCGGTTTCCGCCACGATTTTGCGCTTGCCCATACGCTGCGCGAGCAAGGCTTGGCCAATCGCATTGTTTACTTTATGTGCGCCGGTGTGGTTTAAATCCTCGCGTTTCAAATAAATTTTCGGACCGCCCCACGCTTCTGTCATGCGCGCCGCAAACGTCAGTGGTTGTTCACGACCGACGTACTCTTTCAAGTAATGATGGTATTCTTTTTGGAACTCCGCATCATTTTTCGCATCTTCGTAAGCCGCTTCAAGTTCTTTGACCGCCTTCATCAAAGTTTCCGGCACGAACTGGCCGCCGTAGCGCCCGAAAAACCCTACTGGATCTATTGTTTTCTCCTGCGTTCTCTCCATCGAATCACCCTTTGCCTGTAGTATGAATTGCTGGATCTTCACTTCGTCTTTTCGGCCGTCCGTTTCCACGCCGCTCGACACATCGACCATGAATGGATTGGTTTGGCTAATGGCCGCTTTCACATTGTCTTGATTTAACCCGCCCGCTAAAATCAGGCGGCTATGATCTAATTTCACGTTTTCCAAAAGGCTCCAGTCAAACACATGCCCGCTTCCTCCGCGGTAATCGGTGCCTGGTGCATCGACCAATACATAATCTGCAATCGAGTTGTTCAGCTTTTCTACATCGTCTGGTGTGCGTATCGAAAATGCTTGGATGACTGGCACTTCGATGCGCCGAATCAATTCGTCCGGTTCATCGCCGTGCAATTGCACCATCGTCAGCGGGACGGTTTTGACAGCTTTGTCGATTTCTTCATACGAAGCGTTGACGAATACGCCGATCCGCTGCATTTCGTTCGTCGCAAGACGCGACAATTCCTGCGCTCGCTCGATCGATACACGCCGCCTGCTCGGGGCAAAGACAAATCCGATGGCATCCGCTTGTGATGCGGCTTTAACGTGCTGCTCTTCCATTAATCCACAAATTTTAACACGTGTCATTACGCACCCTCCTGTCCTGTCGCCCGGAGGATCCAGCTTGCCGGGTCTTCCGAACGCATCAACGCTTCTCCGACCAGCACACCTTGTGCTCCGAGTTCATAAGCCCGGTGCGCATCCGCTGTGTCATTCATGCCGCTTTCGCTGATCAGAACCGAACCGCTGCCGAATGGAAATTGACCAGCTAGTTCCGCCGTCCGTTCGAGTGAAACTTCAAACGTTTTTAAGTTGCGGTTGTTGACGCCAATCAACTGCGCCCCGAGTGCGACGGCTTTTTGCAATTCTTCCGTATCGTGCACTTCCACTAAAATTTCCAAACCAAGCGATTCTGCATAGCGGAAGAGGCGCTCTAGCTCTTCATCCGTGAGCGCTGCGACGATCAATAAGATGATCGTCGCTCCGGCCGCTTTCGCGCGCTCGATTTGAATTTCACTGACCATGAAGTCTTTGCAAAGTACTGGTACTGAAACAGTCCGCGCCACTTTTTTCAAATCTTCGATAGAGCCTTTAAAATATTGTTCATCTGTTAACACGGAAATGGCTGCTGCACCGGCTCCTTCGTATTTCAAGCCCTGCTCTACGACATCCACTTCCATGCGAATGGCACCTTTAGACGGCGATGCGCGCTTAATTTCTGAAATGACTCCACGGCCATTTCGCAAGGTGTCAATGAGTTTCGGTTTATCCGGAAATTGCTCAGTGGCCGGATAGCTTTCTTCATAAGCGGTGATTTCCTGCCGCTTTGTCTCCATGATTTTATCCAATATGGTCATATAAGTACCCCCGATGTTAGGCGGTGCAGTTCGTAAACACGCGCCGTTTCTCCTGAAATGATGGATTTTCTTGCTTGATGTACGCCTTCAGAAATGCTTGCGGCGCGACCGCTTACGTAAAGGACCGTTCCTGCATTGAGCGCCACCGTATCCAAATAAGCACTCGGCGTCCCGCTGATGACTTCTTGGAAAATTTCGGCATTGCGTTTTGAATCGCCACCGCGAATCGCTTCGATCGGTGCTGTCTCAAGTCCTACTTCATGAGGGTGAACCGTCATGCTACGCTTGCCATTTTCGTCAAAAACAATCAATTGGTTGGTTCCAGAAAGCGACAATTCATCCAGCCCGCCTGCTCCGTGGACGATGGCTCCACGTTTTCTGCCAAGTCGCATCAATGCATCCGCCATCGGTTCCATCATGTCCGAACGGTACACCCCGCTCATTTGGACGGTTATAGGCAGAGGATTCGCGAGAGGGCCAACCAAATTGAAAATGGTTGGCGTCCCGATTTCCTTGCGCACTTCACGCAAGCCCCCGAGCGCCGGATGAACCGCTGGCGCGAACAAAAACGCGATACCCGTCTGTTCAACCAGTGACGGAATTTCAGTTAAGGGCAATTGAGTGGAAATCCCGATCTCTTCCAATAAGTCCGAACTGCCGGTCTTGCTGGATACGCTGCGATTGCCGTGCTTTGCCACTCTCATGCCGCATCCTGCCAAGACAAACGCTGTCAACGTACTGATATTAAAACTAAAGGATTTGTCGCCGCCCGTCCCGCAAACATCGACCAGTTCGCCCGTCATTTCTGGGAGCTTCACCGCTTTTTCGCGCATTGCGCGGACCATACCGACCAACTCATCGGCCGTCTCACCTTTTTCGTGCAATCCACTCAACAAGTCTGTCATCTGCTGGTGACTCATGCGTCCTTCTAATAATTCTATCGCTTGTTGCTTCATTGTTTGTTCATTCATATTCTCTGCTCTGCTCATCTCAATCTCTCCTCGTCTCGTTTTTAAATGCAAAAATCCCCGCAACCGGGACTTACTCCGGTTGCGGGGACGGTTTTAACCGCGGTACCACCACGCATTAATGCATTTTGCACTCACTTAATCAGGCTTCTTCAGCCTTTCCCTTTAACGCAGGGATACGTCCGCCATACTCGCTTCCGCTTTCCGGCTGGCTCTCATAAGTCCATTCGCACAGCGCATCCAATCAGCTTTCACCACCCGCTGACTCTCTACATGAACACCACTGCCTACTCGTCTCACTCTTAGATTTCTACTGTTCTGTTCTCATCTTTGCTAACTCTTCTCTCGAATAGACTTGCCGCTACCAACAAGTTGTCCTTCATACTAAAAGGTTTTGTATATTCTGTCAAGTGGTAACTCCTGCAAGCCAATCAAGCTTTCTAGAAGCCCGCGACTTGGAACCGTCTTCTTCACAGCCCCATCCGTTTAGCGATGATGGTTTTCATAATTTCATTCGATCCGGCATAAATCGCAGCCACCGGAATGTCCCGGTAGCGACGGGCGATTTTATATTCTTCCATATACCCATAGCCACCGTGTAATTGCATGCAGTCGCTCGAAATTTTCTTCGCCGTCTCTGTCAGCCAATATTTCGCCATCGACACTTTCGAGACGACGTCTTTTCCTGCCATATGGTCTTCGATCAACGACTCTAAAAACGCTTTGCCCAGTTCAATCTCCGTTGCCATCTCCACTAGCTTGAACTGAGTGTTCTGAAATGCGCTGATGGGCTTGCCGAATGCTTTGCGGGATTTCACATAATCGATCGTCATCTCGAGCATGTCTTCCGATGCGATTTGTGCGGCAAGCGCCACGACGAGCCGCTCCTGCTGCAATTTTTCCATTAAGTATGTAAAGCCTCGGTTCTCTTCTCCCACGAGATTTCCGGTAGGCACCCGGCAATCTTCGAAATACAACTCTGAGGTGTCTTGTGCGTGAAGTCCGACTTTATCGAGCTTGCGTCCTTTCGTGAACCCAGGTGTCCCTTCTTCGACCATCAACAACGAGATGCCTTTATGCTTCGGCTCCGCTTTCGAATCGGTTTTGACGACTACCAATACATGCGTACAATTGATGCCGTTGGTGATAAAGGTCTTCTGGCCGTTAACAATATAATGGTCACCGTCTTTTACAGCTGTTGCGGAAATACTGGCGAGATCCGACCCAGCCCCCGGTTCCGTCATCGCGATGGCTGTAATGTATTCACCGCTAATACACCCTGGAAGCCAATCTTGTTTCTGTTGATCTGTTCCATATGCTTCAATATAAGGAACGGTAATGTCATTGTGAAGTCCGACACCCGTCAAACTCGCCCCGACGCGTTCCATCTCTTCGCCGATAATGACGCCGTAGCGAAAATCAAGGCCAAGCCCACCATACTGCTCTTCTACTTGAGGGCATAAAAAGCCCATATCCCCAAGTTTTCTCCAGAATGATTTTGGGATGAGGCGGTCTTTTTCCCATTGTTCGTAATAGGGCACCGCTTCTTTCTCTAAAAATTTACGCAAGGATTTACGGAACATTGTATGTTCTTCTTCTTCAAAACGATATCTCGCCATCATTCCCACTCCCTTTACTTCCCTTATTTCGGTTGCATGCGAATCGCGCCGTCCAAACGAATCACTTCGCCATTCAATAACGGATTGTCGACAATGCTTTTGACCAATTTGGCGTATTCAACAGGACGGCCTAGGCGTGCGGGAAACGGCACCGTCGCAGACAGCGAAGCGATGGTGGATTCTGGCAAGCCTTCGAACATTGGCGTTTGCATAAGTCCTGGCGCAATCGCTAAGACGCGAATGCCATCACGTGCGAGTTCACGGGCAATCGGCAAAGTCATTGAGACGATCCCACCTTTTGATGCGCTATAAGCTGCTTGGCCGATTTGCCCTTCAAAGGCTGCGACAGAGGCGGTCGAAATAATGACGCCGCGCTCTCCTTCTTCATTCGATTCGTTGCCTTGCATTGCGGCCGCTACCACACGCAAGACATTGAAACTGCCGACTAAATTGACTTGGATAACTTTTTCAAAACGTTCAAATGCTAGCGGCTGTCCTTTTGACACGACTTTTCCTGGCGTGGCGATGCCTGCGCAATTAACCAGCAGATTGATATGGCCTAGTTGATCGACTGCTATTCCCACACTTTCTTCCACTTGAAGCGCATTCGTCACATCCGTTTCGATATAACCGACTTGCCCCTCGTCGAAATCAGCCATGACTGCCTGCGCACGCTCTTCGTTAAGATCGAAAATGACTGCACGACCTCCGCTTTCTGCAATGTGGCGCACTGTTGCTTCCCCTAATCCAGAAGCTCCTCCAGTGACGATTGCTTTCACTTTAGAAAAATCCATTTCTCTCTCCCCTTTAATTATGTCTTGATCAAATTAAGAAAGCCGTTCAATGATCGTCGCATTGGCCATTCCCATGCCTTCACAAATAGCCAGCAAGCCGTAACGGCTATCCGAGCGCTCAAGTTCGTGAACGAGCGATACCAATAATTTCGTTCCGGTCGCACCTAAAGGATGCCCCAATGCAATCGCGCCACCGTTGACGTTAAGCTTATCCGGATCTCCCCCGATATCTGAAAGCCATGCGAGCGGAACAGGCGCAAAGGCTTCATTCACTTCATAGCGGTCCATATCTTCAATTGACAGTCCGGCTTTCGCCAGCACTTTTTTCGTCGCCGCTATCGGCCCCGTCAACATCAACGTTGGATCGGATCCGACTACTGTGCGGGCAAGAATACGCGCTTTCGGTTTCAATCCAAGCTCCTGCGCTTTTTCGTTCGACATCAATAAGACAGCGGATGCCCCGTCACTCATTTGGCTGGCGTTGCCTGCCGTAATAACGCCTTGTTCATCAAAAGCAGGTTTCAACCCAGCGAGCACCTCTTCGGTCGTCCCAGCTCTTGGCCCTTCGTCTGTCGCGACTTTCTGGAAACCGCTTTGTTCTTCCGGCACTTCAATCGAGACAATTTCCTTGTCATAGTGTCCGCTTTCAATAGCATTTTGCGCGCGTTCATGGCTCTTAACTGCATACGCATCTAATTGCTGCCGGCTGAATCCCCATTGTGCCGCAATGCGTTCTGCTGATAAACCTTGATTGATGATTTCGTATTGATCGGTCAATTTTCCACTCGGCTGCGCCCCTTGCATATTAGAGAACATCGGGACACGCGTCATGCTTTCCACGCCGCCTGCAATAACAATATCCATATCACCCGCAAGAATCGCCTGCGCACCAAAGTGAACAGCTTGCTGGCTCGATCCGCATTGGCGGTCGATGGTTACCCCAGGCACAGAATCCGGGAAGCCGGCGATCAATGCCGCGGTTCTTGCGATATTGCCGCCTTGTTCTCCCGATTGAGAAACACAACCGAGAATGACGTCTTCTACCAAGCCTTTGTCGACGCCCGCCCGTTTCATCAATCCCTCTAGCACGACAGCTGCCAGTTCATCCGGGCGCATTTCATTTAATTTGCCTTTGCGCCTGCCGACTGGCGACCGAACCCCTTCAACGATGACTACCTCTCTCATCTACTATCACTCCTAATATGAAATCGCTTTCATTATATTAAACTGAATTGAATGACTATTCACTCACCTTCATTTATTGTACAAGACTCTTCCACGGATTACTACACGGAAAACTACCAACCATTCTTGCACATAAAAAAACCCTGCAGCAACATGCCGCAGAGTTTGTGATCATTCTTCGATTAAACCTTTTTCAATCAGGAATTCACGCGCTACTTCGTTCGGGATTTCTTGGTCTGCATCAACCCGCGAGTTCATCGCAAGCATTTCTTCTTCTGTGATCTGTCCGGCAAGTTCGTTCAGCAACTCCTCAAGTTCAGGATATTCTTCGAGCGTTTCCATCCGGACGACCGGTACTGCATCGTATTTCGGGAAAAACGACTGGTCGTCTTCTGTCGTTTTTAAGTCGAACAAGTCGATGCGGCTGTCGGTTGTGAAGGCCGGGATCACATCGACGTCTCCATTTTGGACCGCTTCATACATAATCGCCGGATCGAAGCTTTCAGTCGCTGAAAACTCGAATGGGTATGTGGCAACCATGTCATCATAGCCGTCTCCTTGGCGTTCATAAAATGGATGCGGTGCCCCGAAAGTCATGTCTTCAGATTTCGAGATTTCCGCAAGATCCGAATAAGTGTCCGCGTCGTAGTCTTTGGCGTATGCCAACGTATAACCGTTTTCAAATCCGAGTGGTTCGAGCCATGTAGCACCCAATTCTTCTTCATAACCCGCCCGCACTTCTTCTAATACTTCTTCAGAAGACTGTCCTGGCGTCGACTCCCGCTTCAAGACGTCTTTCAAGCCGGTTCCGGTGTATTCGACGTACATGTCGATATCGCCTTGCTCAAGTGCTGGCGTCAAAATCGATACTTCCCCGAGCCCTTCTTCGTATTCCACGCTATAATCGGAATTCGCCTCGATATACTGTCCGACAATATGTGGCAGAATGTATTGTTCTGTCCAAGGCTTGCCTCCGATAATGATCGGTTCCGAATCCGCTCCCCCGCCGCTGCATGCCGCTAAGACTGCGGACGTTCCAAGCAAGATGCCAAATGCTGTTTTTTTCATTGATGCTCCCCCTTTACGGCCCGTTTCGAGCCTACTTTCCTTATTTATCATACCATTTCCGCTCACGGCATCACTGCCTGCTTTAGATTTTCAAGCCTTTTGGCGTGGCCCGTTTTTCGATCCATTTCAAGATCAAGTCGAACCCGATCGCCAATAAAGCAACCGGCAAGGCGCCCGCAAGCACCAAAGAGTTATTATACGATTGCAGACCGCGGTAAATAATGTCGCCAAGCCCGCCCGCACCAACAAAAGTGGCGAGCGTCGCGATGCCGACCGTCAAAACCGTTGCAGTACGGACGCCTGCCATGATAAACGGCAGCGCAAGCGGCAGTTCGATTTGACGTAAAATCTGCGTTCTCGTCATGCCCATACCGCGCCCTGCCTCAATCGTCGATCCATCAACTCCGACAATGCCGGCATATGTATTCCGTAAGATTGGCAATAGCGCATAGATGATCAATGCAATTAAAGCTGTCGGCGAGCCGATGCCAAGAATGGGCACTAAAAACCCGAACAACGCTAAACTTGGTATCGTTTGAAATATCGCCGTCACACCGATAACCGGTTCAGCAAAGCGCCGGTAGCGAGCGATAATGACGCCCGTCGGCAAAGCGATAGCAATACCAATCGCCACTGCTACAAATGATAAATAGATGTGTTCAATAAAGGCATCTTGTATCATATCTTGCCTGCTAATAAGTGTATCGAAAAATGCATTCATGCCGTTGCCCCCTTCCCTGCCTGAAGAGCAGCTCTCAAGAGTTCACGTTCTCCGGCGAATCCGACCACTTCACCTTTATCGACTACAGCGAGGCGCGGCTTGCCGCTTTGCTCCAATAGCTGATGGGCATCGCCGACTGACATTCCTGCCTCTGCCGGCTCGGCCTCTCCAGCCCAATCTGTCTCAAAAAGAGACACAAACTCCTTCAAACGCCGCTCTCCAAATGAACGTTTCTGGTTAATGCGTTCGGTACCGATGAAATTCCGCACAAATTCGTTTGCGGGTTCATCGATCAATTGTTGCGGCGTTCCAATTTGCTCGACTTGGCCATCTTTCATCACGACGATGGTATCGGCAATTTTCAAGGCCTCGTCCATATCGTGGGTGACAAAAATAATCGTTTTATGGATTTCTTGCTGCAAATGGCGCAGCTCGTCCTGCAATTGTTCCCGGCTGATTGGGTCGAGAGCCGAAAACGGTTCATCCATCAAGACGATGTTCGGGTCTCCCGCGAGCGCACGGACGACGCCGACTCGTTGCTGCTGGCCTCCGCTCAATTCCAACGGATACCTGTCCATAAAGACGTCCGGATCCAATCCGACAAGTTGCAGCAGTTCTCTTGAACGTTCGTTGGTTTTATCTGCAGGCCAATTCAATAGCTTCGGCACCAGCGAGACATTATCAGCAATGGTCATATGCGGAAACAGGCCGATGCGTTGGATGACATAACCAATCGACCGCCTTAACTTCACCTCGTCCATGCCGGTGATCGGCTCATCGTCTATGTATATGGCGCCTGCTGTCGGATTTTCCAGCTTGTTCACCATTTTCATTAAGGTCGTTTTGCCGCAACCACTTGGGCCAATAATGGCCGTTAGCTGGCGCGCGGGCAGATCGAGCGTAATGTCTTTCAACGCTTCCGTCCCATCTGGAAAGCGTTTTGTGACCTTGTCAAAGCGGATCATTCGCTTCGCCCCCTTTCAATTGGTCGTTTTTCTATACCCTTATACACAGGGCTTTACTCCCCCGCCGGCTCTTCAAGTTTCAAGTGGACCGGATTGGCGATCTGTTCATAGCCGATTTCCTTGTAAATTTTATTGGAAGTGCCGTTTGACAGGTCTGTATAAAGCATAGCAAAATCATACTCATTCAGCAGCTCTTCTGTAACTTCGGCAACAAGTGTCCGGGCATAGCCTTTTTTTCGCCATTCTTTGGGCGTAAAAACAAACGAAACGGTAATGCCATGCTTGGATGGACGCGCTTTTTTCATGCAAGACACAACGTGCCCTTCGTCTTCCCAGAGAAATACTTCCTTGCGCAAGATGAAGTCGCCGATTTTTTCTTCGGACTCTTCTAATGAGGGATTTCCAATATCGGTTTCTTCACTAAACAATTGATACCATTCCACTAACAAAGGCGCATCTAGACGATTCGCCACTCGCCAGCTGCCGGGGCTTTTTTCTAGTTTTCTCTGCACTGCGTCGATTCGGTACAAGCCTTGGTCCATCGCAATGTCTGCAGTTCCTCCCCAAGCCGCAGCAAATTTACTAGCTGTCGCCTTGTCCCCGATGACCCCGGAAACAGCGAT
Source organism: Planococcus maritimus (assembly GCF_001687625.2). NCBI lineage: Bacteria > Bacillati > Bacillota > Bacilli > Caryophanales > Caryophanaceae > Planococcus > Planococcus maritimus. The sequence goes on along the minus strand of NZ_CP016538.2, from coordinate 454,161 downwards.
CTCGGCACGGCGGAATTCTGCAGCCGCCAATGCTGTCACAACTTCTTCCTCACGTAAAACGATCAATTGCAAAGGATGTGGCGGTGTTATCAAGGCCAGTGCAGCCATTCCTTCCGCATCTTCTGCAAGCCCTAAAAAGAAGCTATTGTAGCGCCCTTGTTCGATCTGGCCGAGCACGCCGAGAAATAAACTATATAGATCTTCCCTTTGCTCCAACAACGGACGTACTTTTTCCATATACAAATCAATTTCTCGGTACCATTTCCACTCCATGTTCCCACACCCATTTCCATTAAATTCAGTTGTTTCTTAACTTATTGGCCATTTCCCCCTCATTCCCCTTTACGATTTAGTGAAAATAAAAACGCGGACCCTCCCAGGCCCACGTTTCTTCATTCCAATTCCATCTGTTTCGTTTCAGTCCCAAGGAAAGCGACCGCCATTGCGCCGATCAATATCGAGACGCAGAAAATCGCAAAAATCACATTGAGCCCAAATCCTGCCGTCAGCATGGAACCAACAAGAAGCGGCCCGAGAATGCCTCCGATGCGCCCAAACGACGCGGCCATTCCTGTGCCTGTGGCGCGAATAACGGTTGGATACTGTTCAGGCGAGTAAGCGTAAAGCGCTCCCCATGCCCCTAGGTTGAAAAATGACAAGAACGCTCCAGACACTACCAGCGCAGTAACCGTATCGGCGTTGCCGAAAGCTAGTGCGGAAGCGGCTGTTCCGATCAAATACGTCACCAACACGAATTTCCGGCCAGCGCGCTCAATCAGCCAAGCTGCTGAGAAATATCCTGGCAATTGCGCAAGCGTCATGATCAGCACATATTGGAAACTTTGAATGAGGGGAAAGCCTTTCATGACCATAACACTCGGAAGCCACAGGAACATTCCATAATAAGAGAACACCACAGTAAACCAAACAATCCACAGCATGATTGTCGGACGCCGGTAAGTTTTCGACCAGACATCACGGATATTCGTCGAAACCGAGCGCAGCACGTCTTTTTTCGCTGTGAACTGCGGCGAATCCGGCAAATTGATGCGCAAATACAATGCATAAAAAGCAGGCAAGGCCGTCAGCAATAGCGCGATCCGCCAGCCGTATTCAGGGATGATGAAGTACGAAATAATCGCAGCAACCAGCCAGCCGGCAGCCCAAAAACTTTCAAGCAATACAACCACCCGACCGCGATCCTTTGCCGGGACACTTTCTGACACCAAAGTCGAAGCGACCGGCAATTCTCCGCCAAGTCCCATGCCGACAAAGAAACGCAAGATTAGGAAAGCGGCAAGCGTCGTAGTAAACGCCGAGATGCCGCTCGCCAGCGAGAACAATAATAAGGTGATGATGAAAATTTTCTTGCGCCCGACACGGTCGGCATAAATGCCGAAGACGAATGCGCCCACAGCCATCCCAATCGAGTTGACGCTGCCGATCCAGCCCATCTGCTGGGAAGTCAGTCCCCAATCTTCGTGAAGCGCCGCAATAACAAACGCCAAAATTCCGACGTCCATGGCATCAAACAGCCAACCAAGTCCCGCGACGCCCAATAATTTTCGTTGTGAAATAGGTTTTGTATTTTTTTCTGTCGTAGTTGTCATATTCTTTCCCCTTGTCTTGACACTTGTCTGTTATTTTTTACACCCTAACTATACCGCTACAGGCATAAAGTGACAAGGGATGTCTGAGAGCTTCGTAATCAGCTCCCGGAATTATTAGAAGAAGCGATGATTGCACTCATGCCGAGCATCATCGCTGCTTGCTGGGCCTGCAAAAGCATTTCGATCGAAGCCGCGAATACCGCCACGCCTTTTTCATGAAGCTGCACTGATTCTGCCAAGGTCAATTGGATTGCTGATGGGAGAACCCACTGACCGTACCAACGGAATAATTTCGACGCTTCTAGCTCACGGGCCATATCCACAACCTTACGCAAAGCTTCTCCATCCGCTTTTGCGACAGCCAAAAAGCCCAGCACGGGATAATGTTCCACACGCACTTTTATCTTTTCCGCTTTCAGAAAATCACGAATTGCCACGACTCGACCTGCCACTTCCGGCTGAAATACGGGCGAATCGAATGTCAGGACCTGACTTAGCCATTGCAGCTGGTTGCCGGCTGAAAACCCTTGAGGGCGCAACTCCTTATAATAACGGTTCATGGTTTCCGCACGCTCCCGCACATCACCTTCTTGATTCGACAACAAGGCAACGTATGGGATATCTTCACTTGACGTAAGGAAAGGATGGTGGGTTTGCATGGCCTTATACAATTCCCTCGCACGCCCCGCTTCTTCTGGCTTTGTCATCATCAAACCGCCGAGATAAGTATAGGAACTCTTCCAGAACTTGTGCTCGTTCAAAGCTCGTTGGTTAGCATTTAGCAATTCCAACGCTTCTTGTGCAGGCTTTTCTCCAAGCGTCAGGTAAGCCGTGACGATATGGTGAAGGTGCGCACGCAGCGGCGACAAGAATCCTTCTTGATTTTTGATAAGCTGAGAAACCTGATGATGAGCGTCCTCATCAAATTCACGGCCGCGGCTCAAATAAATCATCGCAACTGCAAGCGATACCTGCTTATCAGTCGTCCAGCCTAGCGCTTTTGAAATCCGCTCGTAAGTTTCCTCGATTTTTTTGACTTCCATCGAAAAACGCCTCCTTGACCCGTTATACGGCCAAAGAAGCGTCAGGTTTCAAGTTATACGAGAAGAACAAGGCTAAGAGCCATAACTGCCATTCCGGCAACCAATCCGTAAATCGATAGATGGGCTTCGTCGTAGCGCTTCGCAGCTGGCAACAACTCATCCAGCGAGATGAATACCATGATCCCCGCAACGCCCGCGAAAATAATGCCGAACAAAGTATCGCTCAAAAACGGCATCAAAAACAGCCATGCGGCAATCGCGCCGACTGGTTCGGAGACCCCTGAGAGAAAGCTGTATTGGAATGCTTTCTTGCGGCTGCCAGTCGCATAGTAGATGGGTACCGACACTGCGATGCCTTCCGGAATATTGTGGATTGCCACTGCGATCGCGATGGCGATGCCGAGCGCAGGATCCTGAATCGCTGACATGAATGTCGCGATGCCTTCCGGAAAATTGTGGATCGCAATGGCGAGCGCCGTGAAAATTCCCATCTTGCGGAGCCGGGCATATTCGTCATTCGTCGGCCCTTCATCCATGTCTTCCACCGTCCGTACTTCATGGGGATTACCCATTTGCGGCAGGATGCGGTCAAGAACTGCCATGAAAACCATCCCGCCAAAAAAGCCCGCGAGCGTCAGCCAATAGCCAGTCGTCTCTCCTTGCGCTGCTGTCAACGCGTCTTTCGCTTTAAAGAAAATTTCGATCATGGAGACATAAATCATGACCCCCGCCGAAAATCCGAGTGATACGGACAGGAACTTCGTATTGGTGCGCGAAGCGAAGAATGCGATCAAACTGCCGATCCCGGTTGCAAGCCCTGCAAAAAGCGTCAAGCCAAGGGCGAATAAAACCGTACTGTCCATAGAGCCAACTTCCTTCCAGTAGTAATGAATAAAGCTATTCTACTCCAGAAGTTTCCTTTGCACAACTTTCTTCAATGAAGAGAGCTTTTCCATTATTTATACACTTCGTTGCGCAGTAACCGCCCGAGCTTTTCCCAATCCGCATCTTTATGCTCCCGAACAGGCGGGTTGTAAAAGACGCTTGCCGGATGAAACGTCGGAAAAATATGATAGCTCTCTTTCGTTTCCAAGAACGCGCTCGCTTCTTCGTCCCAGTAAAGAATTGGCGTTTCCATTAAAACTCCGTGCAATTGCATGATCTTAGCCTCTCGCCCAATGAGTCGCTGCAGGCCGACATTGCCGAGCGTTACAATTACAGGCGGTTTTACCGCACGGATTTCTTCATCCAGAATCGGTGCATGAGCAATGATTTCTTTTTTGGTGGGGGCACGGTTGTACTTACGCTTTATCATTTCACCCCCGCGGCTACGTTTTTCTCCCCATTTATACGGCCGGCTTCTGACCGCACTCGTAATATAGACATCCTCTCGCGTGAGTCCGACGCCTTCGAGTGATGCCATCAATTCTTTGCCGGCGCGACCAGTAAACGGGATGCCCGTTTCCACTTCGTTCTCCCCTGGCGCTTCTCCAACCAGCATCAAAGCAGGAGACTCCGGGCCAGTTCCCCAGACAAAACCATCTACCGGAAACCCTTCGATACGCTTCTTGCCCATTTCCGCTAATTCTTGAGAAATTCTATACATTCCTATCACCCTTTCCTACATTCATCGAATTTTATTTTTTCGTTAATTAGCGCGATTTGCAATCGCTTTCACGTAAGAAAACCTAACATATATTAAAAATAACACTTGCATTGTCAGAAAATATTGATTAATATGTTAACAAACCTAACACGCAAACCATGTTAGAAAACCTAACATAAGGAGGAAGTAGCATGAAAAAGATTGAAACTATTATTCGCCATTCTGTTTTTGCCGACGTTCGGCAAGCTCTGGCCCTTGAAGGAATCGACGGCTTGACCGTAACGGAAATCGCGGGAATCGGCAAACAAGAAGGACGCGTTGGCCTGTTTCGAGGCAACGCCTACCGCATGGAGTTTTCTCCGAAGCTCAAGTTAGAAATGGTCGTTGAAGATGAAAAAGTCGAAGACATCATCCAAGCACTCCTCGATTATGCCTCTACTGGCGAAGTCGGTGATGGAAAAATCTTCATCTATCCCTTAGAAGAAGCCATCCGGATTAGAACAAAAGAACGCGGCACCGTCGCGATAGGATAAGGAGAGATTATTATGGAAGCTGTACAAAGCTCAGTTGATATGCTGTGGATCATGCTCGGTGCCATGCTTGTGTTTTTCATGCACGCCGGATTCGCCATGGTCGAAACAGGATTCACTCGCTCTAAAAATACCCTTAATATTTTGATGAAAAACATGATTACCATCTCACTCGGCTCAATCCTTTACTTTATCGTCGGTTATGCTTTAATGTTCGGACCATCGTCGTTCGGCTTGATCGGCACGGAAGGTTTCGCTTTATCAGGTGTTACGGATATTGGATTCTTCGTCTTCCAAGCGGTTTTTGCCGCAACGTGTGCCACAATCATTTCTGGCGCCGTCGCAGAACGCATGCATTTGACTGCCTATATCCTTTTGACCGTCGCTATGACTGCTATCATTTATCCAGTTGTCGGCCATTGGGTATGGGGAGGTGGATGGCTTGCTGAAATTGGCTTTATCGACTTCGCCGGTTCTACCGTCGTCCACTTGACAGGAGCCGTCGCCGCCTTTATCGCGGCTTGGAAAATCGGCCCGCGCCTCGGTAAATATTCCGGCAAAACAGTCAATACGATCCCTGGCCACAGCTTGCCACTCGGCGCACTCGGCGTATTCATCCTATGGCTCGGATGGTTCGGGTTTAATGGCGGCAGTACGCTCGCTGCAGACCCTGCACTCGTGCCGCCTGTCATAGCCAACACTTTGCTCGCAGCATCGGCTGGTGTTCTAGCGACTGCCGGCTACACTCGCTTACGCTACGGCCGCATTGATGGCACTTTGACGATGAACGGCGCGCTCGCTGGTCTTGTCGGCATCACTGCCGGCGCTGCCAATGTGTCGTTCCTTGGCGCCATCTTGATCGGCTTGATCGCCGGTATCATCATGACGGAAGCTGTCCATCTATTGGATACGAAAATCCGCGTGGATGATCCGGTAGGGGCTGTATCGGTTCACGGAATCGCCGGGGTTTGGGGAACGCTCGCGATCGGATTCTTCGATGTCAACAGCGGATTGCTTTATGGAGGAGGAGCTGAAATTCTCGGCATCCAGGCTGTCGGTGTATTGGCTGTTATCGCTTGGGCTTCCTTGTCCACAGGAGCTGTCCTGCTATTGATCAGCGTCGTGACGCCACTGCGCGTAACGGCAGAAGAAGAAGAAACCGGTTTGGATTTTGCAGAGCACGGCTCGCAAGCTTATTCGATGCAAGATGTGCTGCGCGGTTCATCTGGCAGAGCGGATAATTTCGCAGACCGCCTGAACCAACTGGGGGAAGAACGGCCAGCTTCAAACAAAGCATAAAAATAGAGAGAGAAAAAACTTGGGGGTTCTCAACAAAGAACGAACGGAGATAAATTCTCCGTTCGTTTCAGTTTGTCGAGAAAGTTAAATAACCGTATTTTCCGAAGCTTATCGCTCGCTTTCCGTGGGCTCGCGCCCAAGCCTCCTCAGCCGCTTCGCGACTTGCGGGGTCTCGGTCGTCTCGCTGATCCACCGGAGTCGAGCGAACGCTTCTCCAAATACTTAGAGAGGTCATTGATTGTTAAAATCAGAAAAAGACGCTCTTTCTCATAGTTGAGAGCGTCTTTTTCAACAGTCTGAAACGAACGGAGATAAATTCTCCGTTCGTTTTTTTATTGGCCTAATTTACATCTTCCCGCTCGACAGTGCGCATATACTGGCGCTTGCGGAATTGCCGCTCCCTCATTTCATACCAAATGGCCACCAAAACGAATAAGGTATAGCCGAGGAACAGCCCTGCCAGCACATCCGACAAGTATTGAACACCGCTGGCCACTTGCGATAAAGCGGTGAGCAATGTCAGCAAAATCGCAGCCAGCCAGATCGCCAGGCGAAGCGATTTCGTGCCAACTCTTTCGCCAAGAAAATAAGCAAGGGTAAACAAATACAATAAGCCAACCATTGCGTGATTGGACGGAAAGCCATAAGACGCTACTTCCTCAGGAAACCCCGGCATCGGCCGGGCGAACCATTGCTGCAGCAAATGATTTAACGCATTTCCTGCCCCCACCGTCAAAAAGACGAAAAGCATCCCCCTGTAGTTTTGGCGGAACGCCCATAAGAACACAAGAAGCAAAAAGCTCACTGCAAAAATCGTCCATTGCTCCCCGATGAACGACATGGCCTGAAGCCACCCGAACCCACCGAACCAAGATGCCGCCTGCTCGTCCAGTTCACGGGCCGGTTCTTGTTGATAATAATAAAGGATGCCGAAAAAACCAAGTAAGGTCGCCATCGCCAACGGATAAAAGACTCGCTTCATCTCTGCACCTTCTTTCCTGCCACATCGATCAGTCACTCTAGAAATCTTCGCGCACTAAAAAACCTGCATGGAATACACTTCCACACAGGTTCCACATTTCCTTGTTTTCGCACACAATAACTTCGCCGTTCAGGAATTGAAATAGACGCAAATTCGACAGTTATCCATTTGTTGGATCGGGATGTCCATATCGTAAATTTCCTTCAAGGCATCCGATTGAATGATTTCTTCTGTCGGCCCGTCTTTGACGACGCGGCCATTTTTCAGCGCGACGATGCGGTCGGAATACACGGAAGCAAAGTTGATATCGTGAAGAACGATAATGACCGTTTTGCCGAGTTCATCGACCAAACGACGCAAAATTTTCATGATTTGTACCGAGTGCTTCATATCCAGGTTATTTAATGGTTCGTCGAGCAGGACATAATCAGTATCTTGCGCAATGACCATCGCGATAAATGCACGCTGGCGCTGGCCGCCCGACAATTCATCCAAATAGGAATGCTCCATGTCCTCAAGGTCCATATAACCGATTGCTTGGTCGACCATTTGCTCATCTTCTGCGTCCAGGCGTCCTTTAGAATACGGAAAGCGGCCGAAAGAAACCAATTCTCGTATCGTCAAGCGCACATTCATAAAATTCGATTGCTTCAAAATGGACACACGCTTTGAGAATTCATTAGACTTCATGGCTTTGGTATTGGTCTTGTCGATCAACACTTCTCCGGTATCTGCATCCAATAAACGACTGACCATCGACAAGAGCGTCGACTTCCCTGCCCCGTTCGGCCCAATGAATGAAGTGATCTGGCCCCGCCGAATATCGACCGAAACATTTTCCACCACTTGTTTTTTTCCATACAATTTCGTCAGTTCACGTACTTGGATCATTTAGACCGACTCTCCTTTAATAGCAAATAGATGAAATAGATACCGCCGATGAAATTGATGATGACACTGAGCGTCGTATTAAACGTGAAGATATGTTCGACGACCCATTGCCCGCCGACCAGTGCCACGATGCTGATGATGCTCGCACCGGCAATGACGACCGAATGCTTATAGGATTTGAAAAATTGATAGGATAGATTGGCGACGATCAAGCCGAAAAACGTAATCGGACCGACCAAGGCAGTGGCAATCGCAATCAATACTGCAGAAAGCACAAGCATCTTTTTGACAAGTGCATCATACCCGACACCAAGGTTCACCGCGGTGTCCCGACCTAAAGACAGCACATCGAGCGACGCATTATGGCGCCAAGCCAAACCGAGCAAGACAATAATGAAGAACAGTGATATCCACACCAAATCAGCATTGACGTTATTGAAACTCGCGAACATCCGGTCTTGGACGATCTGGAATTCGTTCGGGTCGATCAGTACCTGCAGGAAAGTCGAGACGCTGCCGAAAAACGTACCGAGAATGATACCGATTAGCAATAAGAAATAAATCGGCTGGTTATCTTTTTTGAACAGTAATTTATAGAACAATAACGCGAAGACGACCATGACGGCGATTGACAGCAAGAAGTTCACTTGCTGGTTGATGATCGTGATGTGCCCTGACCCCAGGAAGAATATCAACAATGTCTGCAATAGCATATACAGCGAATCCAAGCCCATAATGCTCGGTGTCAAAATGCGGTTGTGTGTAATGGTTTGGAATACCACTGTCGCATAAGCAATCGCCACACCTGTCAGCACCATCGCAAAGACTTTGACACCTCGTCTTGGCAATGCATAATCGAAACTGCCATTCAAATTATCGAATAAATACAAACCGCACGCTGCCGTGGCAAGTAAGATCAAAATCCACATTTTATGTATGTCACGCATATGCTTTCCTCCTAAACAGCATGATTAGAAAGATAAAGCTTCCGATGACACCGACCATCAGGCTGATCGTGATCTCATACGGATAAATCAAGACCCGCCCGAGAATGTCGCACACCAATAAGAAAATGGCTCCGAGCATTGCGGTATGCGGCAAGGTTTTTTGAAGATGGTCTCCCTTGAAGATGGAGACGATATTCGGAATAATCAAGCCGAGAAATGGAATCATTCCAACAGTCAATACGACAGTCGCTGTAATGAGCGCCACCAAGGTCAAGCCGATGTTGACAACACTGCGATATTTCAGTCCGAGATTTTTGGAGAAATCCTCCCCCATCCCTGCGACTGTAAAGCGGTTGGCGTACATATAAGCGATGATGAAAACGGGCACGCTGATGTAAAGAAGTTCATAACTACCTTTCATGACCATCGAGAAATCGCCCTGCAGCCAAGCTGACATGTTCTGGATAACGTCTGCGCGGTAGGCGAAAAACGTGGTGATCGAAGACAGGATATTGCCGAACATCAAGCCGATGAGCGGAATAAAGATGGCATCTTTGAATTTGATGCGGTTGAGGATTTGCATGAACAAGAACGTGCCGGCGAGTGCGAAGAAGAAAGCCACCGCCATTTTTTCAATCATCGATGCATTCGCAAACAATAACATCGAGACGAGAATCCCGAGACGTGTCGCATCGAGCGTCCCGGCAGTTGTCGGCGAGACGAATTTATTGCGGCTCAATTGCTGCATGATGAGCCCCGCCATGCTCATGCCTGCTCCCGCAAGCAAAATCGCGACGAGTCGAGGAAAACGGCTAACGAGGAAAATCTGCGTTTCTTCTGATTGAAAATCCAGAAGGTCGAGCGGACTAATACTGCTAACTCCGACAAACAGGGAGATGAACGATAAAAGGATCAATATGGGTATTAGAATACGTTTTTTCATGTAATGCCGCTCCCTATCTAATGCGATTACCAATTGAGAATGATAATGATTATCAACGATTAACTGTTTTTTAGTATAGCAGTATAAAAAGTGACGTCAAGGGATAATTGAGAACTATTTTCAATGAGAAGGCTTGCATTTTTAAGTGTTCACGGGGTTTTCAAATTTAGCATGTGAATGGCGTCGCTTTTGGAGTCGCCACCCTGCTTTGGGTTGGCCTTTCACAATGAGCCAAGAAGAACGCTTGTCTCATTGTTTCGGCTCACCCCTTTGCGCTGGGCGGCTGGGAGATTTCATTGATTAAAGTGTGTTTAGCCGGATCTGCTTCTTTACACAGTTTCCGGCTAGCGGGGGAATCGCTTCCTGGGTTGGGAATCAGGTTGGACGAAGGATTTGGCGTCGCTTGTGGAGTCGCCGCCCTGCTTTGGGTTGGCCTTTCACAATGAGCCAAGAAGAGCGCTTGTCTCATTGTTTCGGCTCACCCTTGACGCAGGTCGGCTGAGACATTTCATTGATTGAAGTGTGTTTAGCCAGATCTGCTTCTTTAGGCGTTTCCTGCTAGTTGGGGAATCGCTTCTTGGGTTGGGGGTTAGAGTGTAGCGAAGGATTTGGCGTCGCTTGTGGAGTCGCCGCTCTGCTTTGGGTTGGCCTTTCACAATGAGCCAAAAAGAGCACTTGTCTCATTGTTTCGGCTCACCCTTGACGCAGGTCGGCTGCGAGATTTCATTGATTGAAGTGTGTTTAGCCGGATCTGCTTCTTTAGGCGTTTCCGGCTAGTAGGGAAATCGCTTCCTGGGTTGGGGGTTAGAGTGTAGCGAAGGATTTGGCGTCACCGGTTGCACAGAATCGTTCCCATACAAAAAAGCAGAGGAAAGTTCCCTCTGCTTGCCGTTCTCATTATTAAAATTCGATTTCCTGTGCTTGTTCCAATACTTCCGGCGGGATTTCGATCGGATCGATGGCGTTGTAATCGCTGTAGTCCACTTGCATCTGCGATTCGATCGCCATCATTTCACCGCGCACATCGACATCAAGCTCCATATCGACTTCCATACGGTCCGCTAAATACGTTTCCTTATCCAGCGTGATGACGTAGTTCACAGCATGCACTTCTAGGTCTTCCGGAGCTAGAGGGGCTTCGATCTCCATTTGTCCCAGCGTTTTCTCCAATTGTTCATCCGTCAGTTCCTGGAACTCTTCTCCTGAGGCATCGAGCGTCAGGATGTAGACTTCATCTGTTTCCTCCAGCACGAAATCCTCCTCGAAATCACCGAGTTCGTCCAATTGGCGCGCAGGGTCGGCTGATTGCTGTCCGGCAATCGACTGCATGTTTTCTTGCATTTCTTCCGGCATCTTCAGCCACATGTCGACAGACGTTTCATGCATATATAACCCTTCTTCGGTCATATACATTTCCGTCAGCATCGGATTGGTGTTGTCGATATCCTCGGATACAATGCTGGTCTCTCCTTTTTGGTGAAATGCCAGAGGCTCATAGGTCATTTCCATGTCTGAATCCACCGTCATGTCGATTTCCATGCCATCTGGCTGCATTTTCATCTGTTGTTCAGTATGTGACTTTGCACGTAAACTCTCAACTTGCCGAGAAGCCTCTACCGCTTGTGTGTAAACTTTTGAAGCGCTCTGTGATTTGTCCTGAGTTTCCTGTGTTGGATTTTCATTTTCCTCTTCAGTTGTTGTCGGCGCTTCCGCACTACTGCATGCGCCAAGGCCGATAACAGCAGCACTCGTTCCGATGACTGCCACCCATTTTCTCATGGCGTTCACTCTCCTTATCAAGACTTGTCGTCCATTATACAGCATTCTGCCCTTACTCACAGTTTACCCAATTTACAGCCGCTTAATTATCCCGCACTAAGAATAAGGATTTTCCGTAAAAAAAAGAAGCCGGAGATATTCCCCGGCTTCTTCCCTTATCTTTCAGACGCTTAATTATTTGCCTACGACGAACTGCTCGTAACGGTCATAATCCGCGCGGCTTAATTCCACGGTGATCAAGGTGCCAGTTTCACCGTATTCGGTTTCTTTAATGCTCGCATGATCACTTAAATATGCGACGACATCCCCGCGTCCAAATGGGATTTCCATTCGGCACATGACGTGGTTCGCAAAGAGCCGGTCACGGATGCTCTCGATCAGTTCATCGAGCCCTGCGCCTTCTTTTGCAGAAATCCAGACCGCATCGGTACTTTTTCTTGGGTACGCGACGCCAGCGAGGTCCGATTTATTATAGACATATAAAGTCGGAACATTTTCGACGCCTACGTCCTGCAAAGTCGCCTCGGTCACTTCCATCATATAGTCGCGCTCATCGTTCGATACGTCGACCACGTGAAGCAATAAATCTGCGTTGCGTGCTTCTTCTAATGTCGAGCGGAATGCTTTGACGAGATGGTGCGGTAAGCGACTGACAAATCCGACCGTGTCCGACAGCAAAAACGTCTTGTTGTCTTCTAGACGGATTTGGCGAATGGAAGTATCCAAAGTTGCGAACAGCATATCTTTTTCAAAAACCTGCTTGTCCGCGTCCTGCCCCGTCTTCAACAATAAGCTGTTGAGGACCGTCGACTTGCCTGCGTTGGTGTATCCAACAAGCGATACAACCGGTAAGCCCTTTTTCAAGCGTTGCTTTCGCTGTGTGGTACGTTGCTCTTTCACTTGGTCGAGTTCCCGTCTAAGCTTGGTGATCTGGTCTTCGATTTTCCGCCGGTCTAGCTCAAGTTTTGTCTCCCCGGCACCACGGTTGGCAAGCCCGCCGCTACTAGCGCCGCCTTGTCGTCCGAGCGAAGCACGCAAGCCGACTAGGCGTGGCAGCATATACTGTAATTGCGCCAGTTCAACCTGCACTTGTGCTTCACGGGTGCGGGCGCGCCTCGAGAAAATATCCAAAATAAGCATCGTCCGGTCAATGACTTTGCATTCCAATTCTTCTTCCAGATTGCGGATTTGAGACGGCGATAATTCATCGTTGAAGATGATTAAGTTGGCATCTGTTTCCTCATACATTACTTTGGCTTCTTCCACTTTCCCAGTGCCAACGTAATGGGCCGGATTCACGCGCTCTAAATTTTGGTGAAGTTCGCCCACCACTTCAACGCCGAGCGCCCCTGCTAAATTCCGTAATTCTTCCATGCTGTATTCAAAATGAGTGTCTTTTTGCAATTGAACACCCACAATAATCGCTTTTTCCACTAATTGTTCCATCTCTTGTTGCCTCCTTCGGCAGAACTTTCATTCCACCCGTTCCTATAGGTATCCGTTTCACATTTCTTTCTATCGTATCACACTACCACTGCCGGCCCTATCCGAAACGCGGCGCCTGGTAAATCCCTTTCTCAAAAACGATTTCCCGCTCAACTGATTCGAAACGCACTTCTCGCAAACGTTCCGGCCCATCTCCCAGCTCAAACAACAGCTGACAATTTTCCAGGGCAAGGGAATTTCCGAGCAAGCTTTTCCACTCCGCTTCACTTTGCGCTGGATCTTTTACCGAAAAAACGAGCGCCTCCAAGCGCAAACTTTCATTGAGTTTCGTAATGGCGCCTTTTTTCTTCAAGCCAGCAAAACGCGCCTCATCCCGCTCTTGCCATTCAATAAAAAACGGCAAGGGCAAAGCGGATGAAATGGGCTGATCGATGAAAAGTAAACGCCAACGGATGGTCTCACCCGTTTCGGTCAACCGTTCAGCGTCCATTGGCCCGATAGTCTGGAACCCTTTCCTTTCAATTTCTCTTGCCAATTGATCTAAATCGTCAGAGCGCAGGCAAATTGTTCCGAAGCCTCTGTCGTCATAGCGCAGTTGCTCGACTAATGGATGCTTAGAACCTAGTGCCACATGTTCATCTTCAACTGTAAGCCATTCTATATAATAATCCGGGCCGTACATAAGGGCATTGTGAGTGCCCCAGTTTTTATGGCTGCCCCCTGTAATGGCGTGGAATCCATTGTCATTCCAAAACTTGCTACTGGCTTTTGGGTCTGTATGGGTAAAGTGAACGATGTGATCCAATTTCATTCTGCAGACACTCCCTTTCTTGTGAATTGCTTGTTTCTTCTATCTAATTATCATACCCTCTAGCACGGTTGATTTGCTGTGTATATGGTCTCTTTTGTCCAGCTAATTCTGATTTTTCCGGAAAATGGGTGGTTTTTAGGCATCATTTTCGATACGCTAGGGTATAGGAAAAGATAATCACTATATTTTAAAGGAGGTCATCATGGATAAAAAATTATTGACAAACCCCGTGTTTCTCATATCAACAGCCGTGATCCTGCTGTTGGTTGTTGCTGGGGCATTCATGCCGATTCGTTTCGGCGAAGTCGCCGGCACCTTATTTAACTTCACTACTTTGAACTTCGGTTGGTTCTACTTACTCGCAGTCTTCATCATCACCCTTTTCCTAATCATCATTGCTATTAGTAAATATGGCAGCATTCGGCTTGGCGCCGACTCTGACCGTCCGGAATTCCCTTTCTTCACTTGGATCGGCATGCTATTTTCAGCCGGTTTCGGTGCAGGGCTCGTATTCTGGGGCGTTGCGGAACCGATGAGTCACTTCTTCACCACGCCGTTCGGCACTGAAGGACAAACAGAAGAAGCCGCGCGCATTGCGATGGGCTATTCGTTCTTCCACTGGGGCATTAGCCAATGGTCAGTTTTTGCAATCGTCGGGTTGGTTATCGGCTTCCTGCAGTTCAGACGCAAAAAGCCAGGACTTGTCTCGACTGCACTTGAACCAGTCCTCGGTGCAAAACCAGTGGTCAAACATACGATTGATTCACTCGCCGTCATTGCGACTGTCATGGGGATCGCGACTTCACTAGGTCTAGGCGTCTTGCAGATGAATGGCGGATTGAACGCCGTCTTTGGCATCGACAATGCCTTTCCGATCCAATTGGCGATTATCGGTGTCATGTTCGCCGCCTATACTTTGTCTTCTTCCACAGGTCTTCATAAAGGGATTGCTTATTTAAGTAATTTGAACTTAGGCTTGGCACTTGTGTTAATGGTCTTCGTTTTCTTTGCAGGCCCGACAGTATTCATTATGGATACGTTTACGCTCGCAATCGGCGATTACATCACCAATTTTGTTCAGTATAGCTTGCGCATGGAGCCCTATACTGAAGGAGAATGGGTGCTTGGCTGGACCATTTTCTACTGGGCTTGGGCAACTGCTTGGTCTCCATTTGTCGGAGCGTTCGTTGCACGGGTTTCACGCGGGCGCACCATCCGCGAATTCGTCTTTGGTGTGCTGGTCATTCCGCCAGCCATCGCTTGCGTGTGGATCGCCGTCTTCGGCGGTACGGCCTTATGGTATGACCTGAACCAGCAATCAGGCATTGCGGAAGCGGTCAATGTAGATTTGACTTCTGCATTGTTCCAAACCTTTGACGTGCTCCCGTTGTCGACCATTATGTCCGTATTGGCGATTTTGCTGATCTTCACTTTCCTAGTGACATCAGCTGACTCCGCTACATACATCTTGGCGACAATGACTAGTTTCGGCAGCTTGAACCCGCCAACATTGTTCAAAGTCATTTGGGGCGTTTTGATGTCTGCAATCGCAGCTGTCCTCCTTTACGCTGGCGGACTTAGCGCCTTGCAAACCGCCTCGCTCATATCGGCCCTGCCGTTTACGGTGCTGTTGCTGCTGATGCTTTGGTCGTTCACCAAAATCATCCGCGGCGAAGCACCGCCGATCCGCAAATCTGAATTACGCCGTTTCAGACGATTGGAACGCGAAGCACGAAAACAACAAAATAAGTAATGCAAAACGACACTGCCTTAACAGCACATGATTCATAGCTGTTAAGGCAGTTTTTCTATTGGATTGTATTTACCGGCTCTCTTCACAAAAAAACTGATTATTCAATTAAAAACCCTTTACTTTCGGCGTAAGGAGTATATAATAAAAAAGAGAATGTTTGTTCGTATTTTACATAATCATAGAAAGGAGTTTTCCCCATGTCTATCAACGTTTATATGATTTTCAATGGAAACTGCAAAGAGGCAGTAGGCTATTACGCAACCATATTCGGTACGGAACCACCCGAACTTTCACGCTTTGGCGACATGCCCCCCGAGCCCGGACAGGATATGCCAGAAGAGATGAAAGCCCGGGTCATGCACGCGAATTTGAATATTCATGGCAGTGCTGTCATGTTTTCAGATGCCATGACAAATGAACCCATTAGGTTTGGCGAAAACATCAACGTCACCGTCCTATCGAATGATTTGACGAAAATGAAGACCGAGTTCAATCAGCTCGGACAAGACGGAACCGTCCATATGGAGTTGCAGGAAACGTTTTGGAGTCCTGGATACGGCATTGTAGAAGACAAATATGGCATCGTCTGGATGTTCAACCATGATGATACCCAAACAAGCTAAACACAAAAAACAGGCGATCCTCACAAATGAGGATCGCCTGTTTCGTTTTTTTAGTTTTTGTCTTCTTCGATCAAGCGAACGGTTTCATCGAATTCTGCATCGATTTCAGCATTAGGTTTGTATGTCATCAAGCTGACACCCCAAGTAGCTAACCAGCTAAGGAAGAAGCCAGGGATGATTTCGTAGACGCTGCCCATGAACATGGTTAGATCATTAGCAGAAGCGCCTTCCATATTACCCACTAGATCCCAGATGATAACCGTGATGGCACCAACGAGCATACCAGCGAGTGCACCTTTAGCAGTAAGCTTGCGCCAGAAGAGCGACAGCAAAATGATCGGGCCAAAAGCAGCACCGAATCCTGCCCATGCATAAGCGACCAATCCAAGGATGGTATTGTTCTGCTCCCATGCAAGCGTGGCCGCGATAACAGCGATGGCTGCTACAGCGATACGCCCAAGCATGACATAACCTTTCGCGCTAGACTCTTTTTTGAAAGCGATTTTGTACAAATCTTCGATCAAGGCAGATGAGCTGACCAGCAATTGAGACGAAATCGTACTCATAATTGCTGCTAGAACTGCTGCCAGGACAAAGCCTGCCACTAGCGGATGGAACAGTACTTGGCTCATGTCCAAGAAAACTGCTTCCGGGTCCACCAATGTAGATCCAGGATTTTGCTGGAAATACGCAATCCCGATCAAAGCCGTACCCGTTGCCCCGATAAGGCTTAAGATCATCCAGCCCATACCGATGCGGCGGGCTGTACGAACTTCCTTCAAGGTTTTAATGGCCATAAAACGGACGATGATATGTGGCTGGCCGAAGTAACCAAGACCCCAGGCAGCGGCTGAAATAACGCCGATCGTAGAGGCCCCTGACACAAGGCTCAACATGTTCGGATCGACTTCCCGAATACTTGCTGCTGTTTCCCCGAATCCGCCGGTAACGAAAATCCCGACGACCGGTACTGCAATAAGCGACAAGAACATCATGACCCCTTGAACAAAGTCCGTGTAACTGACGGCGAGAAACCCGCCGAATAATGTGTATGCAACAACTACCACGGAACCAATAACGAGGCCAAGATGGTAATCCATTCCGAATGAGCTCTGGAAGAATAAGCCAGAAGCTACCATTCCGGATGAAACGTAGAATGTGAAGAAAATCAAAATGATAATACCAGCGACAATCCGCAATAGGCGCGAACTATCTTTTAAACGATTTTCTAAGAAGCTAGGAATGGTGATGGAATCACTGGTGACGAATGAGTAGATCCGTAGACGAGGCGCAACAAAGAACCAGTTCAGAAATGCACCGATGGTTAACCCGATGGCGATCCAGACTTCCACGAGCCCGCCAACGTAAATGGCGCCAGGCAGTCCGAGCAATAGCCATCCAGACATATCGGATGCGCCGGCACTGAGAGCTGCAACGGATGGGCCGAGTCCCCTTCCCCCGAGCATGTAATCGGATAAGTCGGCTGTCTTCTTATACGCATACCAGCCAATGAATAGCATAGCCGCGAGGTACACGAGTAAGGCTATGATTTGATAGGTTGTATCTGTCATGACATCTCCTCCTTATTAAACACTTTAACATAATGAGCTTAGATGAAAAGGGGGCTTTGCGTTTTATTTCCTATTTAAATGGGCATAGAGAGGCAAGGAGGCGATAAATATGCCATGGAATAAGAACGATTACCCGGATTCTTTCAAAAATTTGGATGAGGCTGTTCGCAACAAAGCGATTGAGATTGCCAATGCCCTTTTACGTGATGGGTACGAAGAAGGACGCGCCATACCGATTGCGCTCGATCAGGCACGGGATACCGTAGAAGGCGATAGCGACGCCCCGGTCTACGAAATCCGCAAGCATTCGGAAGGATGGCAGTTGAAGAAGAAAGACAGCAAAAAAGCCATCCTCATTGAAGATACAAAGGATGACTTGATGGGCGAAGCGAAGCGTTACGTCAACCGCAACAACGGCGAACTTCACATTTATGCGGAAGACGATTCACTGCAGGAAAAATTATACGAGTGAAGCCAATAGCAGGACGGGAAACACAATCGTTTTCCTGCCCTGCTATTTTGGGCGTTCAGCTTTTCTCACGATAACGCGCAATGGCTTCAATTCGATTGCTCGCTTCAAGTTTATCAAGAATCGTGGAAATGTAATTGCGTACGGTCCCTGTCGTAATGAACAACTCTTTCGCAATTTCCTTCGTGCTGCGCCCTTCTGTGATCAATTCCATGACTTGGCGCTCGCGTTCGGTCAGCGGATTGCTTCCGGCATACGCCAAATCGACGAGTTCCGGCGCATAAATCCGGCGGCCATCCATGATGGTGCGGATCGAAGTGCCGAGTTCCTCGCTCGGGCTGTCTTTCAATAGATAGCCGCTGACGCCAGCTTTCCGTGCCCGTTCGAAATAACCTGAACGGGCGAACGTCGTCAGGATGATGGTCTTGCATGGGTGGTCTTTCAAGGCTTCTGCCGCATCCAGCCCGCTCTTGACCGGCATTTCAATATCCATGATGCAGACATCAGGATTCAGCTCCTCCACCAAGCGAACCGCTTCTTCCCCATTCGGCGCCATGCCCACCACTTCCAAATCATCTTCTAGATCCAATAATGACCCAAGCGCCCCAAGCATCATGCGCTGGTCTTCCGCCAATACGATTCGAATCATGAATTTCTCCCCTCCAAATCTTGATAAAGAATGACGTTGGGCACTCGAATGTTCAAAGTCGTGCCATCCATCACTTCGACATCAACTTGCCCATTAACGAAATCTAGCCGCTCCCGCATGCCCGTCAGCCCATTTCCTTGAACGAGCGGATTGCCTTCAGGAAAGCCCACGCCATCGTCTTGCACTTGCACCAGAATGTCGTTCGGTGTCTGCTTGATCAGCACCGTACAACGAGACGCTGCGCTATGTTTCACGACATTAGTCACCGCTTCTTTCAAACACATGCTCAGTACATGCTCCATCAACAGTGGTGTGTTGTTGAGCTTGGCGTTGCCATAAAATACAAAATCCATGTCCGCGGCCCGCAAGATTTGCTGAATGCGCACTAGCTCGTCTTCGAGTTTGGTGCCGCGCATATCTGTCACCAACTCCCGCACTTCTTTCAACGCTGTGCGCGCCGTCTGGCGAACGTCTTGGATCTCAGCCGCTGCGCGTTCAGGGTCTTTACTAAGTAGTTTCCCCGCTAAGTCGCTTTTCAAGCCGATCAACGATAATTTTTGGCCAAGCGTATCGTGCAGATCACGTGCGATCCGTTCGCGTTCTTCAATCAATACCAACTGAGAAATCCGTTTATTGGCGTCTTCGAGCGCCCCTTCGAGCTTCTCGCGTTTATGCCGGTTATAAGTATTAAACGGCAGTAAGATGACGCCGAGAACACTCAAGATGATGAATGGCAATTGTGTCATATACAATTCAAAATCCATGATCATCCCGTAAATAATAGCCGCGATCGTCGTTCCGATATGCAGGCCATAAATGATGAAAAACCCGACTTTGCTACGGATATTGCCGATAAAGAATGCCAAAAAAATTGCCAGGTAAACATAGCCGAATAAAAAAATCATCGCGACGTTGATGATCATCTCAACACTCACCCACAAGTACACGAAAAAAGAATGTGAACTAAACGACAGGCGATAAGCAATAAAAAACGCCACTAGCAAGACAATACCTGCTACGATTTCCGTCAGAGAAGACGAACGGAAAATGAAAAAGAATGGCAAAATGCAAAAGATTGTCCAGGCATAGATGCTTAGCCACGTATTACGGGGGAAAATTTGATACCAGTTCTGCATAATTGCCTCCTCATGTTTCTTTCTTCTATCATATCAAAGCTCGAAGCTAAAAAGAAAACCCCTATTGCCATTGAAGCGCGTTTAAAGAAAAACTGCCCTTGCCTCTAATGAGGGGCAAGGGCAGTTCCGCTTTATTGCTGTGCTGTCCGAGACTCGCCAAGCAAATGCTTGATGGCACCGAATGTCACAAATCTTTTGTTCTCTTCGTCGTATACTTTGTACTTCAACGATTGGAAGCTTGTTTTCAAGTTGACCGTCGTCGCTTTTTGAAGCGGCGGTGTCGATACATGCGCTTTTTCCAAATTATAGTTCGGCACACGCGGGCTCAAGTGATGAACATGGTGGAAGCCGATGTTGCCAGTCACCCATTGCAGAACTTTCGGCAATTCGTAGTACGAGCTGCCTTCGATTGCTGCTTTCACATAATCCCATTCGCTTTCGTCCTCAAAATACGAATCTTCGAATGTATGCTGGATGTAGAACAACCAAATGCCCAGTGCCCCAGCAGTAAACATGATCGTACCTTGGATCAATACGAATGCCTGCCAACCGATCGCCAAGATCATGACCGTGTAAAGGACTACTAGTGAAGCATTGATCAAATACGTGTTGTTGCGCTCTTTCTTGCGTGCATCTTTACGGTTGAAACGGCTTGAGATTAAGACTAGGAATAATGGCCCTAAGCCAAACATAACGAGAGGGTTGCGGTACATGCGGTATTTGAAACGTTCCCATTTAGAAGCTTCTACATACTCGTCAATTGTCATGACCCAGATGTCACCGACTCCGCGCTTGTCAAGATTACCACTCGACGCGTGATGGATCGCGTGCTCGCGTTTCCATTTTTCATAAGCGAAAAGGGTTAAGATTCCGGTAATCGTTCCGACGACTGCGTTCGCTTTTTTGTTTTTGAAGAACGAGCCATGTGTGCAATCATGGAAAATGATGAACATGCGAACGACAAATCCAGCTGCGACAATGGAAATCCCGACTGTCAACCAAACGGAAACATCCAACGCGAGATATGCTAAAAACCAAAGAACGAGAAATGGTGGTATGGTATTGATCATTTGTTGAACGCTTGCTTTAACATCTGCTTTTTCGAAAGGGGCGACAAACTTACGTAATTGCGCTGTCTTTTCTTTGCTCATCTCTTGTCTTCCTCCTAAAATGGGCGTGCCCACCTGTTTACTTGTTAATCCACATATTACGCCCCTTCCGCCTTCTTCATAAGGCATAAACGTCTGTTTCCGCACATGACACCTGTCATGGTTTTTGCTTTTCCACAACTTTCTAAAATCAAGAATAACGTGTATACTTATTTATATGCAGAATAATCTGAATAGAGGTGAACACTATGACAGGACTGGTAGCCGTCATCATGGTCTTTTCCATTCCCCTCGTCGCTATCTGGACAGACTATTTGACCAGAAAGAAAAAAATGCACCAGCAGGCACTCGAGACGGAAGTGGAACTCGAAAAACTCAAGCATGACAATTACGTTATCGAAACGCAGAAGCTGCGTCTCGAACTTGAGCAGATGAAGCTCGATGACGCCTTGAAAAATCAACCACTCATAGCCGAACGACAAAAAGACGCGTCTGCATAGACGCGTCTTTTTACGTTGTCGAGAAAGGTGAAAAGTCGTATTTTCCGAAGCTTATCGCTCGCTTTCCGTGGGCTCGCGCCCAAGCCTCCTCAGCCGCTACGCGCCTTGCGGGGTCTCGGTCGTCTCGCTGATCCACAGGAGTCGAGCGAACACTTCTCCAAATACTTAGAGAGGTCATTGACTGTTGAAGAAAGCAAAAGACGCTATTTTTTCATAGTTGAGAGCAAACCATAGACTTCTTCAACACTCTGAAAAGACGCGTCTGCATAGACGCGTCTTTTTCGTAGCTTTCAGCCAATGTGAACACTCAGGCGAAAACTTCTTCTTCTATTTTTTTCAGCCCGTAGAAATAGCCGCGGCGTTCCATCAATTCCTGGTAAGTGCCTTGTTCGATCAAACGGCCATTTTCCAATACCAAGATATGATCCATATCTTCCAATCTCGATAAGTCGTGGCTGATGATGACAAACGTGTCTTCGGGGTGACGGGCGAACAATTCGCTGTAAATGGACTGCGCGGTCACACCGTCCACCGATGAAAACGGTTCGTCCAGCAACCACAGCCGCTCGCCTTTTAAGAAAGCCCGTGCCATCGCAAGGCGTTGTTTTTCGCCACCCGATAAATTCCGGCCTTTTTCATAAACCGGCGCAGCCAGTTCCAGATGGCCCAATCGGACAAGCTCAAGTGCTTCACGCAATTGCCCGGCATCTGCCTGCCCGTTGGCAATGCGCAAATTGCTTTCAATCGTCCCTGAAAAGAAATGATTTTCCTGCAGCACGACATTCATGCGCTGCCATACGTTTTCAGGGGCCATCTGGCTAAGTGCTTCGCCTCCAAAACGGATGCTGCCGTTCTCAGGCTCTGCAGTTTTTAGCAATAGCTGCAATAAAGTCGATTTCCCGGAACCGCTCGGGCCGACAATGGCCGTTTTGGACCCTTGCGGCAATCGAAAATTGATTTCATCGAGCGCCAAGCGCCCATCGTTCGGATAGCGGTAGCTGAGGTGCTCTGCCTCAATGTTCACCGCACCCTCCGGCATGCTCCCTGTGCTCTGATCAGCTTCTTCAGCCACCACTTCTTCTAATCTGCGCGCAGCAATTCGACTTTCTTCGTAATACGCCGGAAGGGCAGCAAGCGGGCCGACATTCTCAAATGCCCCGAGCGACACCATAACCAGCATCGCTAAATACAAACCGGATAACTCTCCAATCGACACGAAATACGCCCCAGTTGCCAAGACGACAAATGAAGTCAAAAAAGCCACGAACGCATTCAATGACTGAACTCGATTTTCCTCGAGTCCTTCGTTTTGCTGCGCCTGTTCATAGCGCTGTGCGCTTTCTTGCAATTCTGCGCTTTTTTGATTGAGCGCTAAATGGATTTTCAAATCCTTGAACCCATAAAGAAATTCTGCCGATTGCGCCGAAAACGCGCCACGGGTTTGTCCCGTCGCATGCGTCTTTTTTCGTCTCCGCAGCGCGAAGAAGGTTGGCAAAACAATGACGACAAGAATCGCACCCACAAAAATGGCCAAGGCCATCGGCAGCGAATAAAACGATGTAAAGAACACCGTCGCCACCAAAACCATGCCGACCACAATTGGCGGATACAAGACGCGCAATAAGAAATTCTGCAAACTTTCTACGTCGCCGACAATACGTGACAGCAAATCACCGCTTTGGTGTCGCTGGAAAATACCTGGCGCGAGCGGAGCCAATCGCTCAAAAAAATTGCTCCGCAAATGGCCGAGCATCGTAAACGTTGCGCGGTGTGAAAACAGCCTTTCCGCATAACGTGTAATCGCTGCTGCAAAACCGAATAGTTTCAGCGAAGCTGCCATGACGACCAAGGTGGTCATTTGTGCTGTTAAAGCGGCCTTTGAAATCAAATAGCCGCTCGCTCCTAGAAGCGCAACGCCAGCGAGTCCCGCTAAAAAACCGAACACTACAGCAAGGGCAACATCACGTTTTTCTTTCAGTGTCAGCCAAAAAACCGTCTTTAATTCACCCATGCCTGTGTGCCTCCTTGCTGCGCCTCAATCATGGACCGGTAAGGGCTAAAGTTGCCCATCAGCTCTTCGTGTGTGCCGATGGCTTTCACTCTTCCTTCGTCCAAGACAATAATGCGCGATGCATTGCGGATCGTGTGCAAGCGGTGCGCAATCGTGATGACCGTTGCTTTTTTTGACAGCTCTTCGATGGCTTGTTGCAGTACTTGTTCTGTCTGAAGATCAAGGCCTGCTGTTGGTTCGTCGAAAAACAGCAGTGCCGGCTTTTTGATAAACGCCCGCGCTAGCACGAGACGCTGCTTTTCACCGCCTGATAGCCCGCGTCCCGCCTCCCCGATTATCGTGTCGAATCCTTCAGGGAGCGCTTCGATCAATTCCAGGATGCCTGCTTTTTGCGCTGCCGCCACCAATTCTTGTGATGGCACAGCTCGATTCGTGCCAAGTACTATATTTTCCTTAATAGTTCCTGCAAACACATACGGATCTTGCGTAATATAGCTCAATTGCCCGAACCATTCATCTTCGCTCATTTGTTCCTGAGGATGGCCATTGATCAGCAAGCGCCCGCTCGTTGCGGGTAATAATCCTGCCATGATATTCAACAATGTGCTTTTACCGGAACCACTCAGCCCAACTAGCGCTGTGGACGTTCCTGCTTCCAGTGTGAAACTAGCCGGCTCCAGTTGAAATCCTTCCCCGTACTGGAAACTCACCTGCTCTAACGCCAACTCAATCGGTCCGTGTACGGGCGTCGCCCCCCAGACAACCGGTTGGTGGCTTTTCGCCAATTCTTCTGCCAATAATTCAGCTGAGGCTGCACTTCCTCTTGCCGTATGAAAAGCGCTGCCGAACTCTTTTAATAGATTAAAGAAATCCGGAACGAGCAGCATCACAAGAAAGGCCGGGAAAAACGTAATGCTGTCGAAGACTACAAGACGCAAACCGATTTCGAGCGCGATAATTCCGATGCTCAACATGGAGATGTATTCGAGTGTCAATGAAGACAGGAAAGCTGACTTCAAAACGTCCATCGTTGAATCGCGGAATTTCAAACTATTATCGCGGATGGTGTCACTTTGACGCTTTGCCTGTCCGAACAAACGCAAAGTCGTCAATCCTTGTAACACGTCGAGGAAAGCGCCGGAAAAACTGGCCAATTGCTCGACTTTTTCATCCGCCTTCTGTTTCGTCCGTTTTCCGACAATCGCCATGAACAATGGAATGAATGGTGCCGTGATCAAAATGATCAGCCCCGTCGTCCAGTTCAAGTAAAAAATCACACCGAGCAATAGCAACGGAATGGTATAGCTTTGAATCATTTGCGGGATATATTTGCTGAAATAACCATCTGTGCCATCGACCGCTTCGAGCAGCAAGCCGACCTTGCGCCCCGACTGCCCCGCTATCGACCCTTGGAGCGGATTTTCCTTGTAGGCAGCGATCAATTCCCGGCGCAACCGGCGTCTCGCCTCAACAGAAAGCGTCACACCGAGCCGGCCGATCGCATAACTTGCGCCCGCCCGCAACAGAATGACCGCCAGCAAAGCGGCCAATAGAGGCATCACCTCTTCAAAAGCCGCATCTTTCAAAAAGACTTCGTCTGCCACCCAGACGAAAAACAAAGCTTGCCCGATCATAGCGAGCCCTTTTGCTAAGGATGCTAGAAACAATAACCGTATGCGATTGTTTTGGCTGTAAGCCATTTGCTTCAAACTACCCATTGCTATCGCCCTTTCTTTCACATACCCCCATTATAAAGGAGCACGCCGCGGATTCCTTTGGGGACGCACACTGAGAGCGTCATTTCCCGGGAAATTGTTACAAAACGGTTCACATTTCATAAAGAAAAGCCACACAGCAGAGCTGTACGGCTTGAATATCGTCTATTTGTTCCTATTACGGTTTGTGTTCCCAGATGGCGGAAAAATGATGTCCTGTAACCACAAGGCATCGTCTTGGATCTTCCTCTTCAAGGAAGTATCCAGGCATTCCCGGCACTCTGTCGTTAATTTCTGCAGTTCGTATTCAAAGACTGCTTCTTCCTCTTTCGTGATCATGGCATATACATCACCTTTCGACACCAACGCGAGGAGTGCGCACGTGACCCATTATCTAACACTTTACCCGTTTTCTGAAACCTTATTCCTCTTTTTGAAAAATCGCCTCTTTTTTATTCACAAAAATAATAACAAAATCGAATAGACCGACAGCCCGGCGACAAAAGCGCCCAAACTGCTTTCCCGCTCTTCCGGCAATTCTTCTTTCAACACGTTCAGGATAATACCGCCCGCAATCAAAGCCATGAGAAACGCAATGATCAATTCGTGAACTTCCGTCAACCAGCCGATTGCCCAACCGGCTGCGATGGCTGCAGCAAGAAGCCATCTGCCATATCGGTCATATTCGCCTTTATGCGCCGTCCTTAGGCCTTTATCATTCGTGATGAAATGAACGCCGAGCGCAATGAAGAACAGGGACATCCCGACCGTCCCTTCGAACTCCTCACGGATCATCAAATAGCCGATGACCCCGTTGTAAATGGCGAAAGAAGCGATGTGGATCCAGAAAACGCCTGCTGTAGATTGACCTTCTGCTGTCTTGCATTTCGAATTCTTCACCATTTGCTCCAACCCGTAAAACAGCACAAGCCCAACCATGGCAGCAAGGTAAATATGATTGCTCAAGAACCCTTCACCGGGCGCGCCAAATTCTTTATGGACCGCTTCCTGGAATTCACCCAGCTCAGGCAGCAAGTGCAAAAATACATAGGCAACGGAAACGCCGCCTGCTATGGACAGGAAGCGACTGCGCGGTACAGCTCTCAAAAATTTCATGTTTTTTGAGAATAGATGGATCAGAATAAATCCTATGACAAACAAGAAGCTAAGCCACTCCAAGATACCCCTCCTCCACTAAAAAAGCAGACAGGCGCATTCATTCGCCCATCTGCCAGCTTGCTTTTGGCATGTAGTTGTCAATTACCCGTTCAAGCCATCTTTAACCCATCCAGCAACTTTCACCGTCCGCTTCGCTTGGTAGGCGACGGCGTCTTCCACATCTTCGACCATATTGCCGTCCTGGTCAACGCTGACGCTTGTGCCGTAAGGGTTTCCTCCCGCTTTAAATAGTGATTCGTCCGTATAACCCGGAGCCGCGATAATCGCTCCCCAATGATGCATCGTCGTGTAAACCGCGAGTACGGTCGCTTCCTGGCCACCGTGAGGGTTTTGTGCAGAAGACATCGCGCTTACCACTTTGTTTGCGAGCTTTCCTTGCGCCCATAGACCGCCTGTTGTATCCAGGAATTGCTGCACTTGGGAAGAGACGTGGCCAAAGCGGGTCGGCACACTGAAGATAATGGCATCTGCCCATTCGAGCAAATCAGTATCAGCTTCCGGCACGTCCTGTGTCGCCTCATAATGCGCTTTCCAGGCTGGATTCGATTCAATCGCTTCCATCGGGGCATTTTCTTTCACTTTCGCCACTTTGACTTCTGCACCCGCTTCTTTGGCAGACGCTTCTGCCCATTGTGCCATCTGGTAATTGGTTCCGGTCGAGCTATAATAGATGATCGCTAACTTTACATTGCTCATGTCATAATCTCTCCTTTATCAATATGCTCCGTGGCTCGGACAAAATATCCTACTTTCAAGATAACTTCTATCACTTGTGTGCCCTAATTGCGGAAAAGCTAAACTTTTTTCGAAATTTCAAAATAATAACCGGGCTGTTTCACTCCAACAAAAAACCAGATGACAAGTGCGGTCATCTGGTTTTTTGCTTATTAAATTTTCTCTGCAATTTCTTCCGACATTTCCCGAAGCTTGAACTTCTGGATTTTCCCTGAAGCGGTCATTGGGTACTCTTCAATAAATTCTATATAGCGCGGAATTTTATGATGGGCGATTTTGCCTTTGCAATAAGCGCGCAATTCTTCCGGCACAAGTGTTTCGCCTTCTTTTAAGATGACCCAAGCCATCAGCTCTTCCCCGTACTTCGGATCTGGCACTCCGACAACTTGAACGTCTTGGACCGACGGATGCTGATACAAAAATTCCTCAATTTCCCGCGGATAGATATTCTCTCCTCCACGTATGACCATGTCTTTAATGCGCCCGGTAATCGAGATATAGCCATCTTCATCTTCTACCGCAATGTCTCCGGTATGAAGCCAGCCATCAGGGTCAATTGCCTCTTTTGTCGCGTCTTCGTTTTTATAATAGCCTTTCATGATCAAGTAGCCGCGTGTGCACAATTCGCCTGGCATGCCTTTGACGACTTGTTCGCCTGTCACGGGGTCGATGATTTTCACTTCCACATCGTCGTGCGGTTTGCCAACTGTCGCAACGCGTTTTTCGATGGCATCGTCCTTGCCGGTTTGCGTGATGACTGGCGATGATTCCGTTTGTCCGTAAGCGATGGTGATTTCACTTGCGCCCATATCACTGATGACTTTCTTCATCACTTCGATCGGGCACGTTGACCCTGCCATAATGCCGGTGCGCAAAGTGGACGTATCGAACGAGTCGAATTCCGGGTGATTGAGTTCCGCGATGAACATGGTCGGCACACCATGAAGCGCGGTACATTTTTCATCTTGTACCATTTGCAAAATGCGCTTCGGCTCGAACTGCTCAGCGATGACCATCGTAGTGCCATGAGTGACCGCCGCAAGCGTTCCAAGCACGCAGCCAAAACAATGGAAAAACGGCACCGGGATGCACAAGCGGTCCGTTTCATCCAAATTCATCATATCGCCGACCAAGCGCCCGTTATTGACGACGTTGCGGTGCGTCAGCATAACGCCTTTCGGAAATCCAGTCGTTCCGGACGTGTACTGGATGTTGATGACTTCGTCCGGTTCCATTGAATGAAAGCGCTGTTCTAGCTTTGCGTCCTGTACTTCTTCCGCGAACGCTTCGAACTCACTCCATGTGTAAATCCCTGGATAGCTGTGGTCGCTCATGACGATGATGCGCTTCAAATGCGGCAGCTTTGGCGAATCGAGTTGTCCTTTTTCGGAGTCGGCCAATTCTGGGCATACTTGGTTCAATACATCAATATAATTGGTTCCTTTAAATTCTTCCCCTAAAATCAAGGTCGTGGAATCTGATTGCTTCAGCAAGTATTCCAGTTCATTCGCCTGGTAGCTCGTATTGACGGTGACGAGCACTCCCCCCATCTTGCCGGTCGCATACTGGCTAAGCAGCCATTCGCGTTTATTGTCAGACCAAATGGCGATGTGCTCACCTTTTTCAATGCCAAGTCCCATGAAAGCTTTCGCCAACCGGTCCGTCTCTTGGTCAAATTCGGCATAGGTTTTACGGATGCCTCGTTCTGGATAAACGTACGCTTCGGTTTCCGGAAAATTTTTCGCCTGTTCCCTTACAATTTCCCCTACTGTTTGATCGATGATCATTTTTCCTGCCCCCCTATTTGAAAACGTTTTCATCCCATTTTTCATTATCGCAAAATTCCAAATAAAAGGAAAGCGCCTTTTCCAGCCTATGAAGTCGCAGCAGACTGCCAGCCGTGCTAAAATGAGGCTATCATAAAGACGGAAGGGATTTTCCATGGAACTCCAAACTATGCACGCACAGCTTGCCGAAAAACTGCAAAACTACGCCCTTGTCAATGCGACCATCAGCCAGCCGCGCCAGAAATCGAACGACTTGAAGCGTATCAAACTAAAACCCGTTGAACTGAAAGAAGGCTACCGCATCCAGTTCGAATACCAATATGAACAGATCTTGAAACATCAAAACCTGACAATCGAACAGGCAGCCGAAGAGCTTGAACAATTGTTCACCGAATTTCGCCAGGGTTTGTTCCAATTCACTGACGAAAAAGTCCAGGTCCAGTTGACCAAGAAGTTCAAAGTGAGCTATAAATCTGAAGCCGATGCCCGTGCTGCCGCCGATTTGTCCCATAACCGCAAGAAGTCCTACTTGCTTGAGGACGGTATTCCTTACCCATTCCTCGTGCGCCTCGGCGTCCAGTCGCCAGACGGCAAAGTCAAAAAACAA
The DNA here is from genome assembly GCF_001687625.2 of Planococcus maritimus. Lineage (NCBI taxonomy): Bacteria > Bacillati > Bacillota > Bacilli > Caryophanales > Caryophanaceae > Planococcus > Planococcus maritimus. Next base: position 424,430 of record NZ_CP016538.2, on the reverse strand, counting down.
AAATACGATAAATTCCGCCAGATTAACCGCTTTATCGAATTCATCGACGATGCCCTCGAACATTTGCCGAAAGATCGCCCGATCCGCATACTCGATTTTGGCTCCGGAAAATCCTATTTGACCTTCGCGCTGTATCATTATTTGCGCATCGAAAAAGGCTTGGACCTGCGCGTCACCGGACTAGACTTGAAAAAAAGCGTTATCGAGGACTGCCAAAATATTGCCCGCGACCTTGACTATCAACAACTGGAATTCCTAGTCGGCGACATCAATGATTATGACCAAGATACCGCAGTCGATATGGTCGTGACGCTGCATGCCTGTGACGTCGCAACCGATATGGCACTCGCCCGCGCCGTCAAATGGAACGCCGGCGTCATCTTGAGCGTGCCATGCTGCCAGCATGAGCTTAATAGCCAGATCCAAGCATCGCCACTCGATGTCATGCTTCAGCACGGATTGATCAAAGAACGCTTCAGCGCACTTGCGACCGATTCGATTCGCGCGGAACTTTTGTCTTTGGTCGGCTATGAAACCCAATTGATGGAGTTTATCGATATGGAGCATACGCCGAAAAACATCCTGATCCGCGCTTACCGGACAAATAAAAAACCGGCAGCGGGGCAATTGGAACGTTACCGGGAATTCACTAAATTGTTGAACGCTAAGCCGTTTCTTGAAAACGAATTGAAGGAGCTCCTATGAAACGAAAAAATTTAGTCAATGGCATGATCCTGGCTTTCTCGGTCATTTTCATCCGCTTTATCGATGTGCGTGTTTACGATATGCCGCTCGTGGTGACATTAGTCTTGTTGATGGTGCTGATTTATGGAGGCATCCGCCTAGTCGAGCGCTTCCCTGCACTTGATGAACCTGTCAGCAAGCGGACTTCGCTGATTACTAATACTTTAGTGATTGTCACCATTTTCCTGGCATTCTTTGTTCTGGGGCTTTAACTTCAGAAATGTATGGAAGGAATCAATGCTCAGCATTGGTTTCTTTTTTTCGTTCTAGTGGCGAGAGAATCACTTCCTGGTTTGAGCGCATATGAAGATAGCGAGAGTATGCATGTCGAAATGTTTCTGCATTCGATTCGGGCTTCACCTTGGTAGTCGCCGCCCGGCTTTGGGTTGGCCTTTTGCAATAAGCCAAGAAGGACGCTTGTCTTATTGCGTCGGCTCACCCCTTTATGCTTGGCGGCTGAGAGATTTCATTGATTTAGGTTTGTTTAATCAGAACTGCTTCTGTACGGGTTGCCGGCTAGTGGAGGAATCGCTTCCCGTTGAGGAGAGAATGAATGCTTGTATGTGGAGATCTTTCGAGCTTGATTCGGGTTTCGTCGTAGTAGTCGCCGCCTTGCTTTGGGTTGGCCTCTTGCAATAAGCCAAGAAGGACGCTTGTCTTATTGCGTCGGCTCACCCTTGGCGCTGGTCGGCTAGAACATTTCGTTGATTTGGGTGTGTTTAATCAGCTCTGCTTCTGTATAAAGTTGCCGGCTAGTGGGGGAATCGCTTCTTGGGAGACGTGTGGAACAGCTAGTGAGAGTTTGCCTGCTAAACTGTTTCGGGATTCGATTTGGGTTATGTGTTGATAGCCACTGCCTTGCGATAAACGATAAGCGAGATCCTGAGTTTTCTCTAAAGATATATTTGGTAAAAAATATGAACACATACTATGAGTATTTACTGTGTTGCCTGAAATTCATCCTGGAAGCCGAACTCACTTTTCCGTTGTTTTTTGTACCTTTTTCTTAAACAATCGTTAAGCCTGCCGGATTTCCAGAAAACTGAAACTTTCCGGGAAATGAATCGTTAGTACTGAAGGAAGCAAAATGGAAAGAAGGTGGCTCACATGAGCAATGAAAAAATTGTCGAGATTCGCAAGCTCTCCAAAACAATCGGCAAAAAGCAAATCATCAAAGACTTGAACTTGGATCTCCATAAAGGAGAAATTACCGGGTTTTTGGGGCCGAACGGGGCCGGCAAGACGACAACGATCCGGATGATGGTCGGGTTGATGAAACCCTCGCAAGGCGACATCCTGATTGGCGGCAAATCGATCCGCACCGATTTCGAGGAAAGCATCGAGAAAGTCGGCGTCATTGTCGAAAACCCGGAAATGTACAAATTCATGTCCGGCTACAAAAATCTCCTGCATTTCGCACGCATGCATAAAGGCGTGACCAAAGCCCGCATCGACGAAGTGATCCAGCAAGTCGGCATGCAAAACCGCATCAAGGAAAAAGTGGGATCTTATTCACTCGGCATGCGCCAACGTCTTGGCCTGGCACAGGCACTCCTCAACAATCCGGAGTTCTTGATTTTGGATGAGCCGACAAACGGCCTGGACCCTGCCGGCATCCGCGAATTCCGCATGTATTTGCGCAAAGTGGCTCGTGAAAACGATGTGGCTATTTTCGTCTCCAGCCATCTCTTGTCGGAGATTGAATTATTGTGCGACCGTATCGCCATTATTCAAAATGGTGAATTGATCGACATCAAAAATGTCAACGAACACCAGCAATCCCGTTATTACATAGAAGCAAAGCCTGCCGAACAAGCCAAACAAGTGCTTGAGGAAATCGGTTTTACCGTACATCCTCATGAAAATGGCTATTTAATCGATACCGAAGCGGAACATATCCCGGGCGCCATCAAGCTGCTCACTGCTGCGGGCGTCGATTTGTACGCTGTCCAGCCTCATCGCACAACCTTAGAAGATCAATTCCTTGAAATGACTGGAGGCGGCGAAATTGCTCAAGCTCATACAAAATGAATGGATGAAATTATGGAGTAAAAAAGCGACATGGATTATGGCTGTCTTGCTTATTGTGATTTTATTGGCAAATGCCGGCATTACGAAATGGATCGAATCGACCTCCCCTGCACCGGAAAGTGATTGGCAGGAAATGGCAACGATGGACATGATGATGTATCAGGATCAATTACAGAATTCGGACATGGGCCCAGCCCAACAAGAGTATTATGAAGGGCAAGCCGCTATCGCAGAATACCGCTTGGCAAATGATGCCGCGCCTTTTAAAATCGAAAGCTTGCAGCAGCAAGTGCTTGACGGCCATATGATGCTGTCGCTTGTTACTTTGTTTACGGTCATTGTCGGCGCCGGAATCGTCGCTGCGGAATTTTCACAAGGAACGATCAAGATGCTACTGACTCGCCCTGTCAATAGATGGAAAATACTTACATCTAAATATATTACGACCATGTTGTTCGGATTGGTGTTTGCCATCCTTACTTTCGTATCGATCGCGTTATTCAGCTGGATTTTCTTTGGAACCGGCGACGGCGTATTCCTCGTGTGGAACGGATCGGAAGTTGTCGAAGGCTCTTATTGGGCCGAGGCATTGAAACTATCCGCACTCAGCTTGGCCAGCACCTGGATGATCGGAACTTTTGCGTTTATGCTCGGGACAGTTTTCCGCTCCAGCTCGCTTGCGATCGGCGTGTCGATTTTCCTGATGTTTGTCGGCGTGCAACTCGTCTTCTTGTTGCAGGACTTTGAAATCGTCAAATACTATTTGTTCACGCATACCGATTTGACGCAATTTTATACAGGCTTCATGCCTATCTCGGACATCACGATGACCATGTCGCTTATTGTTTTAGCTGTCTATTTCCTAATCTTCATGCTGATCAGTTATTGGACATTCTCTAAACGCGACGTCACTGCCTGATACGTACAAAACCCCTTGAACTCTTCACAGTTCAAGGGGTTTTGTTATTCAATATGCTATGCCGACGCGGCTTTTCAAGAAATCATCCGAGTCCAATTGCTCGTAAGCGAATAATGCCGTATCGCCAGCCGTTATTTCTTTGCCGTCTTCGGGCAAATAGTTTTCTTCAAAACGGAAATAGCCTTTTGGTTCGCCGTCGGGCAAATAAGTCGGGCACACAATCGTCCAGTCCAGATCACTTTGTTCTAAAGAGAGATAAGCTTTTTCATGCTCTTCTGCCGCAAAGGTCAATTGGCGCTTCGAATCGCCACCCTGATAACGGAGCAGCCCGGGGCTTAAGCGGCTGTTCAAAATGCCAGCAGTCCCGATGGTGATGATGCGCCGTATGCCTTGTGCTTCCATCGCTTTGACGATGAGCGGCGTGGCTTCTGACAAAGTGGTTGTGCGGTCGGTACCAATTGCACTGATGACCGCATCCGCCCCTTCTAAGGTCCGCTGAATATCATCTTCATTGCGGACATTGCCGACAATTACGTCCAAATTCGAGTGGGGTTCAAGGTCCGCTCTTCGGACCAAAGCCTTTACTTCGTGGCCATCACGAAGTGCCATGTTCAAAACGTATCTGCCAACTCTTCCAGTTGCTCCAAATAACGCGATTTTCATTGCTCTTCAACCTCCTCCAACATTCCAGTTGTTCGTTTATCTAAGCTTACTTAAATAGGTAGCCACGCTTGGCCAATACGTCTTTCAAGTCCGGGCGATGTGGCTTGTTTAAAAATGTCGCCATCTGCTCGCTCCATTTGGCGGTTTTTTGATTGTTTGAACGAGCAGCATAATAGGCCATGATCGTTTCATCGTAAGCTGGTAAAATGTCTGCATACTTCTCTTCATCGTATTCATTTTCATGAAGCACAGCTTCTACAGGAAGGCGCGGCTTGACTTCATTGGCTTCGTTCGGTACGCCCACGGTCAGCCCGTAAACTGGGAAAACGCCCTCAGGCAAACCGACCAGTTCACTGATTTCTTCCATATTGTTGCGCACCCCGCCGATATAGCAGATGCCATAGCCTTTGGATTCAGCAGCCAGTGCCAAGTTCTGCGCGAGCAAACCGACATCCGTCACTGCAACCAGCAAGTTCTCGGCCTGATCGAAGACAATGTCTTCCCCTTGCAATTTTGCGGCATGCCCCAACCGGTTGTAATCGGCGCACATTAGGAAAACGGCTCCTGCCCCTTCCATCTGTTTCGGATTTTTCGACAGCTCGCCGAGGCGTTTGCGTTTGTCTTCATCTGTCACCCAAACGATTGAATAGGCTTGAACAAAATGGGACGTTGCTGCATATTGTGCCGCTTCGACCAATTCGTGGACTTGTGCACGCGTCAATGGCTGGTCTTTGTAATCGCGGACCGACGCATGGGATTTCATTAATTCAATGACCATTATGTATCCCTCCAAAAGATCTGTTTCCTCTATCGTACCAAAAACTTCTGCCGGATACTTGCTTCAGGATTTTTGCTACAATCAAGCCATGAGGTGAATTGACTTGAAAACATTGCGCACCGTCTTTTCTTTGCTATTCCTTTTCATCGTCGGTGTCTTTTTGTTCATTTGGATCGAACGCGAAATCGATGAGCGCAACGAACGCGCTGCACGGCCGCTGCCAGATGAGCTGCACCCCATCGTTGCATCCAAGCGAGACCAACTGATCGCACTTGCGGATGATGCCGGCATCGAAATTCTTATTACCGATGGCTTCCGTTCCGTTGAAGAACAAAATCAGATCCACGCACAAGGCCGGACACGGGCCGGACAAGTCGTCACTTATGCCGAAGGAGGCGAGTCCTATCACAATTATGGGCTCGCCATCGACTTTGCGCTGCGCCTGCCAGATGGCTCGGTCGTCTGGGATATCCAGCACGACGGCAACGCAAATGGCCGTCCCGATTGGTTTGAAGTAGCGGATATCGCTAAAGAGCTCGGCTTTGAATGGGGCGGCGATTGGATGGGCTTTAAAGATTACCCCCATTTTCAAATGGATTTTGGCTTATCGATTCGCGAGTTACAGGATGGCTATCGCCCAGAAGATGCTGTTGCAGATTAGCCTACTTGTGGACCCAGAAAGCGATTCTTGCTAAAAGCAGACAGGAATTCTTGAAAGGCACGACTAAAGGACCGTAATTGGGGTAATGTTGTTATATAAAGATAGAAACTTATGCCAGTATCTTATTTCTGGATGCCAGAAATGGAAAGAGGTTGCCTGTGAAACCATATGCCATTGTCATTCCGGCCTATAAACCGGAAGAGCCTTGTAAACGTACAATCGAAGAAGCGATTTCAGCCGGCTTTTCCCGGATCATCGTCGTGAATGACGGCAGCGGTCCCGCCTATGAAGGCTTTTTCGAGGAAATCGAAAAGCTGCCTCAAGTGACTTTATTGACTCATGCGGTTAATCAAGGAAAAGGGCGCGCGCTTAAAACCGTGTTCCATTACATCCTCAACCATCAATTGCCGATTGAAGCCATCATCACCGCTGATGCAGACGGCCAGCACCTGGTATCGGATATGGTCAAAATCGCCAATGAACTGGAAGCTTCGCCAAACCATGTCGTTCTCGGTGCCCGGGATTTCAAGCAGCCGGGCATTCCGTTTCGCAGCCGCTTTGGCAACCGGTTCACGCGGCTTTTGTTCCGCTTATCGACTGGCGCTGACTTGACGGATACGCAAACCGGCCTGCGCGGCATTCCCGTAAAATTCTTGCCCAGGCTTCTCGATGTGCTCGGGGAACGTTTTGAATATGAAATGAATATGCTTGCGGCGTTAAAGAAAAATTACATCCCCGTGTCGGAAGTGACGATCGAAACGGTTTATCTGGATGATAATAAATCGTCCCATTTTCATCCCTTGCGTGACTCTTACCACATTTACAAGATCTTTATCTTTTATGGGATATCAGGCGCCGCTTCTTTCGGGCTAGATATCGGATTGTTCTGGCTGTTCGTCCAGCTATTTCGAGACGAGTCTCCGGAAGCGTTCATCATTATTGCAACGATAGCAGCACGTATCCTGTCTTCCCTATTCAATTATTACGTCAACCGCAACAAGGTCTTTAAACAGGGCTCCAAACGATCCTTGCTGCGATACTATATATTGGCCGCTTTCATCATGGGCGTTTCCGCCGCCTCCGTCCACTTTCTGTACGCGGAATGGCTCGGCCGCGGAGAAGTCATTTTGAAAGTGATGGTCGATACGGTGCTATTCATCTTTGGCTTTATCGCCCAGCGCGCTTGGGTGTTCCGAAAAGAATAACTTACCCATAGAAAAAGAGCGGAAGCTTGGGCTTCCGCTCTTTTTTTAATGATCCGGGCGTTTTTTCTCAGCCGGATCGGTGCGCCAAACTTCGCCGTCTTTGTACGTCATTCCTTCAGGGTAACGCAAGTCCATCACTTCTTCCTGAATTTCCTTTGATGGCGCTTTAGTGGCTAACGACACCACGATAATGGCGATGATCGCAGCGGCAGCGCCAAACACTCCTGCCCCCGTATCGATTATGCCGAGTATGGTGAAACCGCCATACTTCGCGGCAAAAATATACGTCAAGGTCACACTTAAGCCAACCAACATCCCTGCGATGACCCCTGGACCGTTCGCCCGTTTCCACCACACTCCCAGGATAAGCGCCGGGAAAAACGTACCGGATGCAAGAGCAAACGCCCAAGCTACAATTTGTGTAATGGCACCAGGCGGGTTCAATGCCACAAGCCCTGCCGCAACTGTCGCGATGACGATCGAAGCCCGCCCAACGAGAAGGCGCTGGCTTTCAGTCGCTTCAGGATTGATGGAACGGTAATAAATGTCCTGCGATAAAGCGGCGGAAATCGCAATCATCAATCCGCCTGCAGTCGAGAGTGCTGCCGCCATAGCGCCTGCCGCCATAAGCCCGATCACGAAAATCCCTAAATTGGCGATTTCGGGCGTCGCCATGACGACGATATCGTTGCTGATGACGATTTCTTCCCATTGCAGAATTCCATCCGCATTGGTATCTGCTACCGATAATGACCCTGTGTTCACCCAAGATGCTGTCCATGCCGGCAAATCGGCAATCGATGAACCCGCCACTTGGGTCATCAAGATGAATCGTGAAAATGCTGCGTAGGCTGGAGCGGACAAGTAAAGCAAGCCAATGAACAACAGCGCCCATGCCCCGCTCCAACGAGCCGCTTTCATCGTAGAAACCGTATAGAAACGGACGATTACGTGTGGCAGCCCCGCTGTTCCAGCCATCAAGGTGAACATCAACGCGAGAAATTGCCATTTGGTCGCTTCCGTAAACGGCACTACGTATTCAGAAATGCCCAACTGTGCGTCGAGCTGCTGTAACTCGCCTACAATTTGCCCATAAGACATCCACGGAATGGGATTATTTGTCAGTTGCAAGGACATGAAAATAACTGGGATCAAATAAGCAATAATCAGCACCAAGTACTGTGCTACTTGCGTCCAAGTGATCCCTTTCATGCCGCCAAGCGCTGAGTAAAATGCGATTAAAACTACACCAATGATCGTCCCTACAGCTGTATGTACTTCCAGTAGCCTTCCGATAACCACGCCAGAACCCGAGAGCTGGCCGATGGAATACGTAAAACTGATGATAATGGTCGCGACAGCGGCAATCAACCGCGCCGTACTGCTGCTGTAACGATCACCGATAAACTCTGGGACCGTGTAACGGCCGGATTTACGGAGTTGCGGCGCCAATAGAAAGGTCAGCAGCAAATAGCCGCCTGTCCACCCCATGATATAGGCAAGCCCGTCATAACCGAGCAGCATGACCGTTCCGGCGAGCCCAATAAACGAAGCGGCACTCATCCAGTCGGCTCCGATGGCCATTCCGTTAAAGACCGCCGGCACATTGCGGCCAGCTACATAGAAATCAGAAGTTTGTCTGGCCATATTATAGACGGCAATGCCGATATACAGCCCAAAAGTAACGAGGATCATTAAAAGCGATACGAGAAATTGTGAATCCACTGCTTCTCCCCCTTTATCAATACAGGAACTTATTGTGGTCGTTTATCCATAAATCCGTCGTTTTATTCCTTTTCGTCCTGGTCCAGCCCGAACTTCTTATCGATACGGTCGTTAATGATGGCGTTCGTAAACAGCAAGATGATGAAAATCAAGATAGCTCCTTGTGCCCCCATAAAATAATGAAACGGCATGCCATTAAAGCTAAATTCCGACAGTTGTTCTGCGAAAAACACCACGACGAAAGATGCCGTAAAGCCAATCAGCAAATAAATAGTGATTAATATGGTACGAATCCGGAAATAAGAATCCGCCTCCCGTTTATCGATCTTCCTCAATATTCCCACCCCTTTTATCGGTATTGAAGACAGCTAGTTTTCACTTATCCCCTAAGCTGAAAAATAAAGCGGACTGTATCCGTGAACGGCAAAGGCACCATAATGATTTTAATGAGCATGAATGCAAAAATTGACACTAACGGGACAAAAAAATAGACTATCCTCTTCTTTCTTAAACCTGCAACCACTGACAATATCGTTATGAGGCTTAACGACAGGACCCAGATCATCTCTTCACTCCTTTTTTTGTAACCGTTCTCAAGTATGACGATATTTGATCGTCTCTTATGACAGAATAGCGCCACCTCTCTTTCCAATTTAAGGGTAATACCTTAATATTTTTTCATTATTCTAAAACTTCAGTTAATTGTCAATGCTCTATTGCCTTTAACTTCAAATAAAACTTCCCACGAACTTAACCACTTTTCCAATTAGTATGGAAGTGATGCCTTGCTGCAAACTAAAAAGAGCCTGCATTCATTAAAGAATGCAAGCTCCTTCCCTACTTCAATTGACTCGATTTGGAACCGGCCTTACTTTTCTTAATCAGTCGAACGCTTTCATCAAATTGCCCATTTCGACAGCGGAGACCGCCGCTTCATAGCCTTTGTTGCCCGCTTTAGTGCCAGCACGTTCAATCGCCTGCTCGATTGTCTCTGTCGTTAAGACGCCGAAGATGACTGGGACGCCTGTCGACATGCCTGCTTGCGCGATGCCTTTCGCTGCTTCATTACAGACGTAATCGTAATGTGTCGTAGAACCGCGGATGACCGTGCCCAGCGCGATGATGGCATCGTATTTTTTCGTTTCTGCCATTTTTTTTGCCACAAGCGGCAATTCAAATGCCCCTGGTACCCAAGCAGTATCGATATTGTCTTTATTAACGCCGTGGCGCACCAAACCATCAACGGCGCCATCCAACAGGCGGGAGGTGATGAAATCATTGAACCTGCCTGTAACGATTCCTATTTTTAACTCTGACCCGATCAAATTCGCTTCGTAAACTGTTTCCATTATAAACACTCCTTAGTCGATTAGATGATGCATGCGTTGTTTTTTCGTTTTCATATACTGCGTATTGTCTTCAGTCGGCGGAATGATGAGCGCAAGCCGCTCTTCCACTTCAATGCCGTATTCAATCAATGCGTCTGTTTTAGCCGGATTATTCGTCAACAGCCGGACCCGAGACACCCCGAGATCCTTCAGCATCAATGCGCATAAAGTATAATCGCGCATCTCTGCAGGGAAGCCGAGCTGTTCATTCGCTTCGACAGTGTCCAAGCCTTGTTCCTGCAATTCATAGGCTTTCAGCTTGTTCAACAAGCCGATGCCGCGCCCTTCCTGTCTCATATAAAGGACGACGCCGGCTCCTGCCTGTTCGATCAATTCGAGTGACTTGGCCAATTGTGCCCCGCAATCGCAACGGCGCGAATGGAAAATATCGCCCGTCAAACATTCGGAATGAATGCGCACAATCGGTGCTTCTACTGATTCCGGATTGCCTTTGACAATTGCAACGTGCTCTTCTGTATCAAGCCGGTTGGAATAGCCGACCATCCGGAATTCGCCGAAATCTGTCGGCATGTGTACGCTCGATTCCCTTGTGAGAATCGGGTCTTTCTCCGCGCGATACGCATAGAGGTCTTCGATCGTGATGATTTTCAACTCCAGCGCATCCGCTAATTTTTCTAAATCAGGCATACGCGACATCGTGCCATCCGCATTCATGATCTCGCAAATGACTGCTGCCGGCTCACTGCCGGATAGACGTGCCAAATCAACGGATGCTTCTGTATGGCCTTGGCGCTGGAACACGCCGCCTGACTTCGCGACGAGCGGAAAGACATGCCCGGGCCGTTTGAAATCTTGCGGCACGGCTTTCGTATCAAGCATCTTCAAAATGGTGTCCGACCGTTCAAATGCACTGATTCCTGTCTTGGCATCTTTATGGTCAATACTGACAGTAAACGCCGTTTCATGATGATCGGTATTGTGGCTGACCATTTGATCGAGTTTCAATCGCAAGGCGATATCCGGTGAGACCGGCGTGCAGATGAGCCCCCGGCCGTGCGTTGCCATAAAGTTGATGTTTTCAGGCGTCGCATGCTCCGCGAGACAAACAAAATCGCCTTCATTTTCCCTGGACTCGTCATCTACTAGAATCACAACTTTTCCTGCCTGCAAATCCTTTACTGCTTCTTCGATTGTATTTCGCATCGGTTTGCTCCTTTAAAATCCGTGGCGCCGCAAATACTCGGCGTTCATCGGTTGTTTTGGCGCATGCTCCATAAAACGCTGCACGTATTTCCCGAACATATCGGTTTCGAGATTGACCGAATCGCCTACTTTTTTGCTACCTAAAGTCGTTTCCCCTGCTGTATGGGGGATGAGCGAAACGGTCAAATGGTTTTCGCTGAGCTCGAAAATCGTCAAACTGACGCCATCGATCGCGACAGACCCTTTGACAATAGACTGTGCAAGCAATTCAGCGGGTGCTGCTATATCGATATACAATGCATTTTCCTGAGGGCGCTTGCGCAAGATTTTGCCGACCCCGTCGATATGGCCAGCGACAAGATGCCCACCAAAACGGCCGTTCGCCGCCATCGCCCGCTCGAGGTTGACGGGGCTAGAGGTACTTAATGACGAAAGTGTGGTACCGTGAAAGGTTTCCGGCATGACATCCACCGTAAATCGGCCATTCGACATTGAAGTCACGGTTAAGCACACGCCTTCTACTGAAATGCTGTCGCCGATTTTTGTTTCTTCTAAGACGACATGCGCACGTATCGTCATTTCCATACTGGACGCGCCGCGTTTAATGCCCGCGAGCTGTCCCTTTTCTTCGATAATGCCTGTAAACATGTGTGTCACTCCTTTAAGGTGGAGATGATCTTCAGATCCGTTCCGATTCGTTCAACTTTCTGCGTCTCCAAGCGGACGCCGTTCGACGCTGAACTGGCGTGCAGATCACCGAATACGGAAACCGTTCCTTCGTCGCCGAGAATGATTGGCGCGATATACGTTGCGATTTCATCTACTTGACCGCTTTGCAAGAAAGCGGTGTTGATTTTTTGGCCGCCTTCCACCAGTACCGATAAAACTTTGCGCGCAGCAAGCACTTCCAATGCTGAGGCAATGTCTACATCGGGCGTATCCAGCTGCAGGATTTCGACGTGCTCTGGAAAAGCTCCGCGGCTATCGATATCCACCCCTGATCCAACAATAATCCAAGTAGGGGCATCAGGTACTTGAATAACGTGGCTCTCTATCGGGATACGTAAATGGCGATCCAATACGACACGGATCGGCTGCCTCGGGGAGTCGGCAAACCGATTGGTCAAGCGGGGGTTGTCGAGTGCGACAGTCTGTGCACCGACCAAAATGGCGTCGTGCAGCAAGCGCAGTTTATGAACGTCTTGCTGAACATCCGGCCCTGTAATTTTTTCCGAACGGCCACCGGTTACCGCGATTTTGCCGTCTAAGGTAATGGCGTGTTTCAATGTCACAAAAGGCCGATTCTTGCGGATATAGGTAAAGAACATTCGGTTCAACTCCGCCGCTTGCTGTTCGCAAACGCCGGTCTCTACGATCACCCCGGCGGCTTCAAGCTTTTGAATGCCTTGGCCTGAGACGAGGGGGTTCGGGTCCAGCACCGCGACGACGACACGGCGGATGCCGGCACGAATAATCGCATCCGCGCAAGGGCCTGTCCGGCCATGATGGCTGCAAGGCTCCAATGTCACATACAAATCTGCGCCTTGCGCTTCACCGCCTGCCATATTCAGCGCATGGATTTCTGCATGGGGCTGCCCCGCTTTCAGATGCGCGCCCATGCCGATAATCCGGCCCTCTTTGACAATGACCGACCCGACAAGCGGATTAGGCGAAGTCTGTCCGGCGGCTGATTGCGCCAAATCCAAAGCTTGCTTCATGATTTGCTGATCATCCACTTGATCACGCCTTTCACAACATAATAAAAACCCATTGATAAACCAATGGGTTAGAAGACAATAGGAAATAGAACTATAGATTGCTCTATAATTTCCGTGTTCTTCCTTCTCCCATCCAGACTTTAACTGTCGGCTTTGGACTTGCACCAAATCCTGCCCCGAAAGGCTCACGGGCTTCGGATTGCTCCGTTACCGTCGATTGGGAATTTCACCCGACCCCGAAGGAATACTATTCAGTTGATCATCCACAGTATGCAAAAAAGGCCCCTTTCATAAAAGAAAGGGGGCCTTGAAAGTGCATATCAAAGAAACCTAAGCGATTGCTAGTAGGCTGTTTGACGGTTCTTCTCCCATCCAGACTTTAACTGTCGGCTTTGGACTTGCACCAAATCCTGCCCCGAAAGGCTCACGGGCTTCGGATTGCTCCGTTACCGTCGATTGGGAATTTCACCCGACCCCGAAGAACGCTATAGATGATTATCTGTAAGTTTAGCGCAAGCATCATGTGCTGTCCAGAAAAGAATCCCTATCTGAGGGGCTTTGGTTCATTTCCCAGTGAAACACTAGACAAAGGACTATTCACCACATCGGCCCGCGTTCGTCTGTCAATTCGATCAAAAACGGAAAGATGCCCAGAACCACTAGGAAAGTTGCGAGGAATAAGGCAAGGGAAGCGAACGGCTCAATGCCAAAAGCGACGGAAATGAACATGAGAAGAGGCGCAATAAAGACAAACAAACTTGTCTTTTTACGTGCTTTTACCGTTAAGAATTGATCTTGCCTGCAAGATGGGCAAGTCAAGCTATCCCCGAGTGTGACCAGTCGGCAAACACACTGCACCCAAGTCCATGTCGTTCCGCAATTTTGGCATTTCGGCATCGTTCTTCTCCCCTTTTCGCGTGTTATTTATACATACGAAGAGAAGTGGGATAAGTTCCCAAAATTGTCCCATTATTTCAGATTTTTGGCCACTCGCCCTTTTTTCACATAAAAAAGCACTGCCCCGTATGAGCAGCGCCGAATATTTCTTATAGGTATTCTTTTTCGATGGCTTTTATACTGCGCACAGTATCGATCGGGCGCACGCTGGATTCAATCTGTTCTCGTTTCGGCTCCAAAAATGGCGGCAGCGACAGTTTCTCGCCCAGTGTTTCGTATGGCTCATCACCCATAAAGCCGGGGCCATCCGTTGCCCATTCAAACAATAATCCAGGAGCGACTCGTGCATACAATGATTCAAAGAAGAAACGGTCGACATAGCCGGACGTTGAGAATCCAATTTTCTGCATATGGCTGATCCATTCATCCAATGCTTTTCGGTCCGCTACGCGGAAGGCAGCATGGTGGACCGTACCGAAGCCTTGTTGGCCGGCTGGTAAATCGGCGTTATGTTCGACAATCACTTGCGCTCCGTTGCCGCCTTCACCCATTTCGAACAAATGTAGCGGCCCTTCTTCAGCGATTTCACGCATATGCATCGCTTTCTCCAATACCTCTTTCAAATAATCGAAGCGCTCAATGCGAATATGAATTGGGCCGAGGCCAGTGATGGCAAATTCGAGCGGGACCGGGCCATCTTGCCACGGTGTGCCAGACTCTATCCCTGTATTATGTTCGTCTGATACGAGCATATACTGTTGGTCATCAAAGTCGGCGAATGACAAAGTTTGGATGCCAAATTGCTCGGTGATTGCACTGTGCTGCACTTCGTATTTGTCAAAACGCTTTTCCCAATAACTGAGCGCTTCGTCTGTCGGCACACGAAAAGCCGTTTTGTAAATTTCGTTCGTGCCGTGAGTGCCTTTCGGAATGCCCGGAAAATCAAAGAAGGTCATATCCGTCCCAGCTGAGCCTTTATCATCAGCGAAAAACAAGTGATACGTTTGGATATCATCCTGGTTTACAGTTTTCTTAACCAGTCTCATGCCTAATACATAAGTGAAAAATTCATAGTTCTTTTCTGCGCTGCTCGTAATCGCTGTAACGTGGTGAATCCCTTTCAATTCGTTCATGCATACCGCTCCTTATCATTTCCCATTTTCTCTTCATTGCTTTCTTGTGCTTCATAACCGACTTTCTTCAACTTCTCAATCAATGCCGTTACCTCTTCCGTCTCAAGCCCCGCAAATAATGTATCCATCTGCCGTTCATGTTCCGGGAAGATTCGCTTCATCAATTCTTGCCCGCCGCCTGTCAACAATGCATAGGTCACGCGCCGATCTTCCTTGCACGCTTCCCGTTCGACATAGCCTTTTTGCTCCAATTTATCGACTACATAGGTGATGCTGCTGCTCGCAATCAGCACTCTTTTGCCGATTGCCTGTATCGGCTGGCGTCCTTGGTGATAGAGCAGTTCGAGTACCGAGAATTCCGTCGCATTCAAACCGTATCCAGCCACGTCGCATTTGATGGCATCGTGGATAGCATCCGCGGCGCGAATTAACACAGTTACAGCTTTTAAATTCTGGTTGGAGAACTCCATATATTCCACCTCTTTACTTTGAATTAAAATATCTTTAATTAAAAGTAATTATAACAAGCGCCAGCTATCGGGTCAAGAAAACGGTTTCCAATTACCCCCAATGAAAACTCCCTTCCACTATCTGCGAAAAGGAGTTAGACAGTTATAACTTGAATGTGCCGGTACTATGAGCCAATAATTCATCCCGATCGCTCACAACCCGTCCTGCCAGGATCGCCGTGCTGTTTGTCTGATGCAGCAGTTCCGCTTGGAAAATGGCGGTTCCCTCAGCTAAGCTTTTGATAAAGCGCACTTCCATTTGAATCGTTGAAACTGCGTCACTGCCAAGCGACCGGGAAGCGAGTCCCATGACAATGTCCAAGCCGGACATTATTGCACCGCCGTGCAGCATGTTTTGCATATTATCGTTTGCGGTTATTTTCTCTAAGCGCAGCGACGCTTTGCCGTACTCTACCCAATCAATTTGAAATCCAAGCAACTGGAAATAAGGGCCATTCTCAAATTGCTCAATCAATTGTCTATAGTTCTGTACATTGCGCACAAAATCCCCTCCAGTTCGGTACATTCCCATTATTATAGCATTGCTTTTCAGGCAATCGAGGGGCAGGATTTTTCCATATGGCAACGAATAGTTAAGGATACCTAAAAGGAGGTTTTTGAATGGCACATGAGTTTGACATACTCCCTGGAGCTGAACCGTTCATATTTGAAGGCGGCAACACCGGCATTCTCATCTCGCACGGTTTTACCGGAACAACACAAAGCATGCGTCCGCTGGCGGAGGCTTTTTCACAACAAGGCTATAGTATCTACGCCCCACGCCTGAAAGGGCATGGCACACATTACGAAGACATGGAGACGAGCACCTATCAGGATTGGATCGCTTCTGTCGAAGAAGCTTATGCGTGGTTGATGGAACGCTGCGACAAGATATTTGTTGCAGGCTTGTCGATGGGCGGGACACTGGCGCTTTATATGGCGGAGAACCATCCGGAAATCCGTGGCATTGCCTTGATCAACGCCGCTATCGAAGTGCCGGATATGGAAGGCGTCATGGAATTGCAGGATGTGCGTTTTTTGGACGCTATCGGATCCGATATTAAAAAGCCGGGAGTTACTGAGCTTGCCTATGACAAAACCCCAGTCGCTTCCGTCAAAGAAATTTTGCCTTTCATGGAACTGGTACGTAAAAACCTCTCTGCTATCCATTGCCCCGTAATGCTTTTTGTCTCGCCGGAAGACCATGTGGTACCACCCGGAAATTCCAAATTTATTTACGAGCATATTGCATCTGAGGAAAAAGATATCGTCGAAATGCCAGACAGCTATCATGTGGCGACACTGGACCACGACCAACAACGGATTATTGACGGGACGCTGGACTTTTTCCGTACGTATGAATAAACGATGATTCGCCTACAAAAACAAAAGGACGGAAGGCATTTACGCCTTCCGTCCTTTTGTTTTTTTCTCATTGCCGATGCGAACAAGCTGTTGTCCACCGGCAATAGCTTCCATACCCGTTTCTCCTTTAACGAACAAAAAGCCCTGGCAGCGCCAGGGCTTTGAGATTAAAATGCAGATTCGATGGCATTGACCATTTCGCTGACAGACTGCAGCCCGCCACCGGATAGGTACCAATAATCTGGATCCAAGTAGATGATGTTATCGTTTTGGTAAGCATTCGTTTTCTGTACCAATTCATTTTCCAATGAATCTTTCGCGCTTGCCTCATTGCCGACTGCTGCATTGCGGTCGACAACAAACATCACATCCGGATTCGTATCGAGAATGTATTCATACGTGATGCTTTGGCCATGTATAGAAGCTTCAATGCCTTCGTCTGCTTGCTTCACGCCGAATACATCATGAATGATGCCGAAGCGTGACGCGGCGCCGTATGCACTGACTTTTCCTTCGTTCGCTAAAACAATCAAGCCTTTCTCATCAGAAGTCGAAGTTTTTTCTTTTACGCCTTCGATTTGCTCGTTGATAGCCGTAAGTTCTTCTTCAACCTCTGCTTCCTTGCCAAAAATTTCTCCAACCGTTTCCATATTGGTTGTGAAGGAATTCATATAATCTGTTGTGTCTACGCCCAAGTGGATCGTCGGGGCGATTTCGCTGAATTCGCTATACATCTCTGCTTGGCGCCCGGAGATGATGATCAAGTCCGGATCCATCGCATGAATCGCTTCAAAATCCGCTTCTTTCAATGTTCCGATATTTTCGTATTTCTCCGTATCTTCATATTTCTCCAAATATGTAGGGATATTACCTTGTGCAACGCCTGCTACAGACTCCACATCCAATTGATCCAGTGTATCCAAAATTCCGAAGTCAAAGACGACGACTTTTTCCGGATTTTTCGGCACTTCCGTCTCACCAAGTTCGTGCGTCACTGTCATCGTTTCCGCTTCTGTTGTTTGTGCATCCGCCGTTTGGCTATCGGTTGCCTCTTCTTCTGCCCCACAAGCTGCAAGTACTGCCAACATCGCTAGCATCAAAATTGCCATTGCCCATTTCTTCATTTTATTCCGTCTCCTCTTCTGTTGAAATTGGTGGATGATAGACATCCCTTGCATTATGTAATCTTGCTTCTCCCACTTTCGAAAACTTGCAGCAAAATGATCCGTTGATACTGATAATCATTATCACTTAACTACATTCATTAGTATAGCAGAATAAAAACCTTTTTCAATAACTAAATGAGAATTATTTTCATTTGATTTCGGGATGAACTAATGAAAGACTTTTATTTTCTTGAATTACTCAATTGAAAAAGACCCAAACTGAACTGAGCCAGTTTCGGCGCAGCCCAGTAATGGGTCTTTTTATCATTCAGTATCTTTAAAAGTTTCTTGCAGGATGTAATAGGATTCTTTCAATCGTTCTTGTGTCTCCGGCAATTCCCAGGCTTCCCAAGAATAAACCTTGCTGTCCTCAAGTCCCATTGACTCTAATTTGTTCCCACTTGCATCCTCCAACAAGGCTGCGGCTTTAATGCCTTTTACTGTCATGCTTGCTTCAATGCCATCCTTTTGCAAATCGCCCGTGAACTCTTTTTTCGCAGGGTCTTTTGCATTCAATAGCATCCAAGGAATTCTTATTTCCAAAATCCCTTCCTCTTCCGAATAATAATAATCGTTCAGAGAATCGTATTGCTCGTCTTCAGGGTCGGCGATGCCAAAGCGCAACTCGCCGGTTTCATAGTATTCAAACGGATAGACTTCCCCAGTGTCTGGCCGCGTGAATTTCTTGTTCAACGCCAACCGCATCGGGTGGAAGTTGTTTTCAATATCCGGCTCTTTTGGAATCATCTCCAACCGGTTGTAATAGTCATAATAGAAGGTATCGTAATCGCCTGCCACTTTGAGTGCCGCTTCCTTTCCTTTGATGGAAAGCTCAAAATCAGCCAAGAACTCTTCTGCCACTTCGATACCTTCGTTTTCCCTTACACTAAAGTAAAGGCGAAGGCTGTCTTCGTTCCACCATTTCTCAGTGGGATCGAACTTTGCTTTCACATAGACATGACGTTCATCCGAATCCATCGACAGCGAGCGCAAAGCACCTTTTTCTTTTTCGTCCAGCAAGGTCCCATCCTGCCAGTCGTCTTCCCCATCGACTTTCACTTTGTGGCGGTCGAAGCTGAGCAAGCCGAATTGCTGCTCATTCGTCTGGGCATTCGACCAGAACGGCCGCTCATTCGGATTGTCGTATTCCATCGTGTTCCACGTCCGTTTAAACCATTCGTCTTGCCACGTGAAGACTAAGCCACCCAGCAATCCTTCTTCTAGGATATCTTCATACAGGCGGCTGACGATTTCCCCTTGCTCACTCTCGGAAATGAAGCCTTGGTTCCAGCCGAATGGGTTTTTATGGGTCATGCCTCTCGATGCCGGTACGCCGAATTCGGCAATCAATAATGGCATATCGTGCGATTCATTCAAATCACGTAAATATCCTGCGTAATTATTGCGTTCCCCTCGATGGTCAATAAATTCCGTGTATTTCTCTTCCAGATTAAGAAAATCTGGATAGTATGGGTACACATGATAAGAAGCGAACATGCCCACTTCCGTTAGTTCACCCTTCGTGCGGATGTGGTTCGGATCGACCGTGGCCATATCTTCTTGTTCGCTCGGCTCTGCCGGTTGATCGATATTATCTGTCGTTACCCAGTTCGTGAAGCTAAGCGGGCGCATGCTTTCGTATGTTTCATATTCATAGACAGCCAATTCATCCAGCTGTTGCGCAATCCAATGCTCCATCGGGTTGGCGTCTTCAGTCTCGATGAAGGTTCCTGAAAAATCACCGAGATCCGGATATTTCTTGTCCATTTCATCTACCGTAAAAGGATACCACTCGATGCCGATCATCCAGCCGATTACATAATCGGAAATGTCAGCCGTATAGTTTCCGGACGCATGCCCCGGCTCTTCTTCTATTTTCGCGTCGCCATGAACCGCATCAGCCACATTCTTCATTTCTTGTTGGAAGCGCTCTGTAATCTCAGGAGTAAAAGCATCCAATGTCTCTTCTAGCGGCTCTTCGTCTATCCATACCCCATGATACAAATACAGCGGCGTTTCAGCTGTTTTATTGTATTGGGCCAATGCTTTATAAAAAGCAGGCGGATGAAGCGTGTAGACGCGGAGGGCGTTGGCGTTCATTTCGCCGATCTCTTTGAACCAGCGGTCGTATTCTTCACGGGAAATCGCGGCTTCACCCGGGAAAGTGCCAGGTTTGGCCATGCCCATATTGACGCCTTTGACCGTAAAGTCCTTCCATTCGCCACCTTCGAATACTTCAAATTGTTCACCATTCACACGGGATGGATAAGAAATGCCATCTTTTTCAGCAGCAACCGATACGCGTTCTTCCGTGTCTCGTTGCTTTTCTGCACTGTCAGCAAGAATCGTCTTCATCATCGGAACATAGGTTTTCCAATAGAAGCTTTCAGAGCCGCCAAATGACAACCAATCTTTCATTTTAGCCAAGCCACCGTATTGATAGAAAGACGGCACTTCCCCGATATCAACAAAGTCGCCGGCGAAATAATAGACGCCCGAATCATTCATGGACGTGTGCAGGACCGCTGGGAAATTCTCAGGAATCCCGCGTTCAGAAAGCGCCTCTTGGCCTTGCTCGTTAAGTGACCATTCGTACTCAGCAAGCACTTCCGTCTCGCCATGGGCTTCGTTAATATCAAACCAATAATCGAATGTCGGGCTTTCTTCAAGATCAAATGCCGTTTGCCCAAGCTCCGTGAATTTCACTTGAAGCCCTGCATTTTCGATATCTCCCCGTTCTTCTGACAGCACGACAATCTCGCCACTGGCATCTTCCACGAGCACAAAGCCTCCGCCTGTAAACTGCCAGTCTTCTGCGTCCTGCTCATAGTTCTGGACGATCCATTCCGGCACTTCCGATCCCGATGCTAAATCAGGGAAATAGCGGCCGCTCCAGCCACTCCACTTGATCCCAAGAAATTCTTCCATGTCTGCACTGACAGCTGAATCCGTCGGAGAAGCAAAGGTATTGAATTCAACGACAAGATCGCTGCCGCCGTCTCGCACTTGCTGTTTGATCATCTGCCATTCA